>CAZDGB010000079.1:13918-24481 GCA_964504645.1 uncultured Planctomycetaceae bacterium
TAAGCAAAGACCGGCTAAAGCCGGGACTCCAACGTCGCTTCGCGAAACCCCTCCGTTTTTATGTCATCCGCCCACCCCAACGCCGACGTCCGCATGCGAGGCTTCACGCAGCGCTCGACGGTGGAGCAGGCCCTCGCGTGGATCGACGCCGTCCTGCCGCCACGACACGATCTCTCCTGCGAGGAACTGGAATTACACCAAACCGCGGGCCGAGTTCTCGCGAAAGACGTCGTCAGCCAGGCCAACGTCCCGCAGTTCGCCCGGTCGATGATGGATGGCTTCGCCGTGCGGAGCGAGGACACTTACGGAGCGACGCCGTACAACGCGCTGCCGCTGCGGATTCTCGGCACGTGCTTGCCGGGGCAGCCGTTTCCGCACGCCGTCGGCCCCGGCGCAGCGGTCCGCATCATGACCGGCGCGCCACTGCCGAACGGCGCGGATGCCGTGCTGCCCGTCGAGCAAACTGAAGTGCAGGGCGACATCGTGCAGGCGCTGGATCAAGTCTCGCCGGGCAAGCACGTCGGCCAGATCGGTGAAGACCTGCGAAGCGGACAAATCGTTCTCTCCGCCGGCCGCGCGTTGCGGCCGCAGGACCTGGGCGTGCTGTCGTCCATCGGGATGCCGCGCGTTTCCGTCGTCCGCCAACCGGTCGTCCGCATTCTGATCACCGGCAACGAACTCCTGCCGGCGGGAACGGTTCCGAGCGGCTACCGCATCGCCGACGCGAACGGCCCAATGCTCTCAGCCCTCGTGGAACGCGACGGCGGCGAGGCGATCCGGCCGGGGATCATTCCCGATCAACCGGACAAAATTCTCGCCGCGCTGGCCGAATCGGCGGACGTTGTGCTCGTTTCCGGCGGATCGAGCGTCGGCCAGGAAGACTTCGTGCCGAAGCTCCTCGCGGAGCAGGGGGAGCTCGTGATTCACGGCGTCGCCATGCGGCCCAGCAGTCCCGCGGGGATGGGGCGACTCGACGACAAGCTGGTCTTCCTGCTCCCCGGCAACCCGGTGTCGTGCTTGTGCGCTTACGACTTCTTCGCCGGCCGCGCGATCCGCGCGCTCGGCGGTCGTTCGAAAGAGTGGCCGTATGCGCAACGCCGCTTCTGCCTGTCGCGCAAACTCGTCTCCACAGTCGGCCGCGTCGATTATTCCCGCGTCAAAGTGCGGGCCAACGAAGCCGAACCCCTGGCGATCAGCGGCGCGTCGGTCTTGAGTTCGACCACCGACGCCGACGGCTTCGTGATCGTCCCGTCCGACAGCGAAGGCTACCCCGCTGGCGCGGAGGTCGACGTGTTCCTATATGGATGAGTCTTTCGTAGCACAGGCGGCTCGCCTGTGCGTCACCTCGACGACCGCCGTGTACGACATCCTCCACGCTGGCACGGCGCACCGCAGGAATGAGATCTCGATCCCGCTGCGGCCGATTCTCTCCACGCCGCTCCAGTCCGCTGACCAAAGTCCTCGCTCAGATCGCCCCGAAACGGGTATGATTCGTGGGAGTTCCGGCAGGATTCGGATGCGTGAGGGGAACAAGCATGTGGATACGGCGGCCTGGTAAGCCAGCTTGGATCTGGGTGGGAACCCTTTGGTGCGCAATCGTCACGCTGACTGTCGTGCCGCAGGTCTTCGCCGCGCCTCCGACCGTCGCGTCGGTGGAACAAGCCGACGTGGACCAGGAAGTCTCGCAGTTGATCGACCAGGTCGAGGCTGACGACCAGCAGTTGCGCGCCGAGGCCATCGTCAGATTGGGCGAGCTGGGTGAGGAAGCCGCATCGACGGCGGAACTCCTGGTGGAGCAACTGGCCGATACGAAAGGAATGATCACGGTTGGCAATATCGGTTCGGCCATCGCAGGCCATGCGGAGCGAGCGCTCGTCTGCATCGGCACTTCCGCGGGGCCGGCTCTGGTCGAGGGACTGGCGCACAAAAACCTAGAAGTGCGCCGCCGCGCCGCCGAGGTTTTAGGAGAGATCCGAGATGCCCGCGCGATTGATCCCTTGATCGAACTGCTCGGCGATGCGGATCCCGAGTTGACGAATCATGCGAGGACAGCGCTGGGGAAAATCGGCACGCCGGCGGTCGAGCCTCTGTTGGAAGTGCTGATAACCGGTTCCAAGGAGCAACGGCTGGGGGCTGCTGGAGCGCTCGGTCAGACGCGAAGTCCGAAGGCCATCGAGCCCTTGGTGGCCGCCTTGCGTGAGGACGACGAACTGTTGATTTTGTGGTCGCTTCACGCGCTGCAAAACAACCTGACGGATTCGTCGCGAGACATTCTCGCGCGCCCTGAGATCGCGCAACAACTACTGGCGGCGTTGAAATCCGACTCGAAATCCGTGCAGGACGCCGTGTCCGGTTTGCTGATTCAAGTCGCCGCGAACATCGTGGATGCGCTGCTCGCAGCGCTGGACGATCCCGATCTTCGCGTCCGCAACGGCGCGGTGCGCGCCCTGTTCGTGGTGCACGACCAGCGTGTGGTCAAACCGTTGCTGCGTATCGCCGGGGAATCCGCAGGCGAGCCGTCGATCGAGAATGTGGAACGCAAGGCCACGGCTTTGACCAGTCTGACGCATTCGATCGGCACGCTCGATCAACCTGCTGACGTACTGAATGTCGCGCTGCCGCTGTTAGGTCATGAGTCGTATCGGCTGCGGCGTGCGGCCGCATCCACGATCGGGCAAGTCGCACAACGCTGGCCGGAGGAGAAACGCCCCGTTGCGCCGCTGATCGCCGCACTCGCAAGCGAAACGGAACGATCCTCCCTGCACACGATCATTCAGTCGCTGAGCGAGTTTCGAGATCCTCGCGCCGTCGATCCTTTGCTCGCCATTCTGGAGCGCGCCGAAATTATCCGTCAGTGGGACGACACGCCGCGCGACATGCTGACGCAGAAGCAACAGGAGGACTCCGACCACGCCATTCGCGATCAAGTCGCCTGGGCGGTGGGCAGGATCGGGGACCCGCGGGCGATGCCCGCCCTACGCAAATTGCTGCCGTTGGAGCGTCGCGCCGTGCTCGAATCTCTCGGCATGCTGCACGATCGCGAGTCCGTTCCCCACTTCATCGCGGCGTTAAGACTGACCGATCGTTGGACGCCGGAGCGCATCGAATGGGCGGCGGCCGCGGCGAACGCGCTGGCGGCCACACCCGATGAGCGGGCGATCCCGGCGCTCCTCGAATCTGCCAAGATGATGTCGCAAGCGGCTAACTTCGGACGCGACCCCTTTGGCCAACTGCGCAGAGAGGTCTGTAACGCGTTATCGGCGACTGGCGATGCGCGGGCCGTCGACGCATTGCTTCAACTGTCGCAAACGGAGCCGTTGTGGCCGCAATTCAACGAGGAGGCTGAGCTCTCGGTCGACGATCTGGACAGTGAGATTTCGAATCGTCCCGCGTCATGGCCGTTGTTTGGGCTGGGCCTGGTTGCCTTGCCTCGGCTGATCGAAGAGTTGTCGACGACGTCTCGTCTCGGCGCTGACGGCACAAGTTCTGTCGACAGAACTCGTGCAGGACGTGAGGTGGCCGCTTGGGTTCTGGAAAACCTGTTTTTGCATGGCGACTTGCAGCCGGGCGATGGCGATGAAGCGATTCCGGTGCTGATGGAAGCGCTGCAAGATCATTCTCATTTAGTTCGGCTGTGTGCCTTGCGGGCGCTGGGCCACCTGAAAGCGAAGCCAGCGGTCCCGGCGATCCTCACTTTGGTGGACGACCTTTCGGCTGCCGATCGGCAACGGGAGGCTTCCTCGATTTCGCTGCTGAATGCGGCCGCGTCGGCATTGTCCTGGATCGGCGACGAGCGTGCCGCTGGAATGGCGGAGCGATTGCTGGCTCATCCCTCCTCAAGTGTGCGCGAGGCGGCCGTATTTGCCGTGCTCGCTTCCAAGCATCCGCGAACGGTCGAATTGCTGTTGCCGCTTTTGAACGAACACGATGAGGAACTGCGCGAGACCGCCATCCGACAGCTTGGTTTTGTGAACGACCGCCGGATCGGCGCGCCGCTGGTTCTGCTGTTGCGGCCGGAGCATCCCCACTCCACACGGGCGATGGCGGCTCAGTCTCTGGGGCTCCTGGGCGACCGGGCCGCCGCCGATGCGCTCGCAAATTCTATCGCAGAGGGTGATCCGAAGGTGCGGCTCCATGCGGCGGTTGCCTTGCTCCAGTTGAGTGATGATCGTGGGTTGGAGCCGGTTCGCAAACTCCTGGAAGACGCCTCTCCCGATCAGCGAGTCGAGTGCCTGCAGCACCTGTCGCTGGTCACGATGTTCGCCAATCACATCGGTCGGTCGAGAATCGAACACTTGGCCGCACGCAGGTTATTGCTGCAAGTCGTGGAGACGGATCCGGATGCCCGGGTTCGCTCCAGCGGGATGGGAGCACTTCGCGGTTCTTCCGAGGAAGCGACCGTGGCCCTGCTGCTGTCGTTGGCAAAGGACCCATCCGAGTGGGTTCGGCGAGAAGCGCTGATCGTGCTCGCCGAGACGCACGACTTTCGCCGCTTTGAGACGTTCTTGGCAGCGCTCCAAGATGAAAAACCGAGGGTTCGGCGCACGGCGGCTCTGAACCTGGGCAAAGTCGCCGCGCTACCCGATATCCCCGTGCTGATCAACGCGCTGCGCGATGCCGACCCCGATGTGCGCGAGGCCATTCTGATTGCTTTGTCAGAGCAAAAGGTCAGCGCGGCCAGCGAGATCATTGCAGAATTGGGGCGGAGTGATCCCAGTCCGAAAGTCCGTGTGCGAGCGCAACGAGTGGCGCGGGCGCTGAGCTCTAAATAGCCGGGCCTTCGATCAACGCTTGCCAGTTCGCGACGCGCAGGCAAGCCGCCTACGCTACAATTGGCTCACCATGACGAATCACGAACTCCCCACGTTCCACGACGTCCTCGCCGCGAAGAAGACGATTGCGCCGCATCTGCCCACGACGGCTCTCTATCGCTATCCGGGTCTCAGCGAACTCGTCGGGGCCGACGTCTGGATCAAGCACGAGAATCATCTGCCGACCGGGGCGTTCAAAATCCGAGGCGGCGTCAATTGGATGTCGCATCTGTCGGAGGAAGAACGCCGGCGCGGCGTGATCACGGCCTCGACCGGCAATCATGCGCAGAGCGTGGCGTTTGCCGGCGGACTCTTCGGCGTGAAGGTCGTCGTCGCCATGCCGAACGGCGCGAACCCGGTGAAGGTCGCCGCGACCCGGCATCTTGGCGCGGAGATCCGTTTCGTCGGCCGCGACTTCGACGATTGCCGCAGCTATGTGGAACAGATCGCCGAGAAGGAGGGGATGCGGTACCTCTCGTCCGGCGACGAGCCGCTCCTGATCGCCGGCGTCGGCACGCACACCTTGGAGATCGTCGAGGCGCTGCCCGATGTGGATACGATTCTCGTGCCCATCGGCGGCGGCAGCGGCGCGGCGGGCGCGTGCCTCGTCGCGAAAGCCGTCGATCCGAAAATCGAAGTCATCGGCGTGCAATCGGAGGGAGCCCCGTCGGCGTATCGGACCTGGAAAGAAGGCCGCCGCATCGAAGCGCCGATCCAATCGTTCGCCGAGGGCCTTTCGACTCGCACGCCGTTCGATCTGCCGCAGGCGATTCTCCGCCGCGACCTCGACGACTTCGTGCTTGTGAGCGACGATGAGCTTCGTGCTGCGATGAAGATCCTCATCGAACACACGCGGAATCTCGTCGAAGGCGCCGGCGCTGCGTCACTCGCCGCCGCGCTGAAATTGCGAGACCGCTTGCAAGGCCGCCGCATCGTGTTGATCGTCAGCGGGGGCAACGTGACGTTGGAGTCGTTACAAAAGTTGCTGTCCCCGGCGAGCGTCGAAGCGTAAGCTCGACGTGTTTTCTTCGAGTTTCGAAACAATTTGTTGCGCAACGCGCCCCGGAATAGGGGCGTTCGAGGTTCACGAATCGTTCGAGCCGGTTGCCCAGGTCGCCGGCTCAGTCAAACATGCATCGGCGGTCGTTGATTTGAGGCCCGGTCACCGCACGACAAGCGATAGATAACCGTCATCTAAGCGACGCTAAGGCGGCGCTAACCATCCTCTAAGCGTCAATTGTCGCGCGCGGCGGCCACCGGCCAAACGTCCGTTTGCAAACGCTTAGTCGCGCAACCTCGACCGGTAAGATGAGAGCGGGCATGGTGATGGAAACTCCGCTCGCGTACAATGAGAAAGTCCCGTCCGCCTTTCTGTCTGAAGGATTCCGCGTGAACGTTTTAATCTGCGTCGATCATTCTCCTGCGTCCCGCAAAGCGGTGCAATTCGTGGCCGGCCTGCTGGGCAAGTCGCCGGGTTCGGGCTTGTCGATTACGTTGTTCCACGTGACGGAATTGCTGCCGGAATATGTGCTTAGTGAGCAGCCCGCAACAGGAATGACGCAACGCAGTCTGGCGGAATCATGGGCCGAGCGTGCGGCAGCGGAAGGCAAAAAACTGCTGGACGGTTATCAGCGGGAATTACAGTCGGCCGGCGTCGCGGCGCAGAACATTCACACGAAGATTACCGCGACGAGCTGCCTGCCGGAATCGAAGAAAGTCGCCGGCGCGTTGGCCATCATTGAGGAAGTAAAAGCTGGTCCGTACGACGTCGTGTGTCTCGGCCGCCGCGGCGCGTCTCAGTTGGCGTCGTCGTTCATCGGCGGCATCGCGGAAAAGGTGATTCGCGAATGCCAGGGGAAAACGGTTTGGCTCGTGGATTAAGCTGATCAGGCTGGATGGCCGTTCCGATTCCGACATTTGGAGATGGTGCTCGCCTATGTTTCCCACGTGTCCTTCCTGCAAGCAGTCGGTGCTGGACGACGATCCCGTCACCTGTCCCTTCTGCGGCGCTTCGATGTCGGGGAAACCCGGCGCGGCGAAACCGCCGGCGCCCGCCAAACCGCCAGCGACTGCGAAGGCCGCGCCAGTGAAAGCTGCGGCCGCAGCGCGTCCGGCATCGAGCGTTCCCGCGTCGCCGACTCCGTTCGACGATTCGCCGTCGTTCGATCTCGGCGACGATTTCGCGCCGCAGGCCGTCGTCTTGACGACGAAGCCGTCGAAGTCGCGGACGTGGGAAATCAAGTGCCCGATGTGCGAGACGGTCGGCTATGCGTCGCCGGATGCTTCAGGCAAATCGGTGAAATGTCCGAATCCGAAATGCATGATCCCGGTCTTCACCGCGCCCCGATTCCAGATCGAAAAACCCGCCGCGCCTAAGCCGGTGAAGCCCAAGAGCAACATTCCGCTGGTTGCCGGTGTGACAGTCGCGTTGATGGCCGTTGGCGGCGGACTCGCGTGGTTTATCGCCAGCCAGCCGAACAAAGCGCAACTCCGCGGTCCGTCGCCGGAGGATCTGGAACTCATCAAGCAGAGCACGGCGTCTTCTGAAAAAACTGAAACGAAGCCGGTTGAGCCGGTCGAAGCCGTTCAACCGAAGGATGCCGCAGAGGTCAAGGCGGCGAAAATCGACAAGTCGACGTCGCCGGAAGCGTTCGCCGCGCTGCTGAAACTGCTCAATGACACCTCGCTGCAAAAGGGGCAAAACCGCAGCAAACCGTATTGCCGCCGCATGGCGGCGGAAGCGTTCGCGCTCACCGGCGATCTGGCCGGGGCGAGAAAGCAGCTCGACGCGCTGGCGAATGTCGGCAACGAGGTTCTGTTCTACAAGGTCGTGCCGCTCGTGGAGATTGCGTGGCAGCAACTCGCTTCGAATCAGCGCAAGGCTGCGGCGAAGACAGCCGAGGAAGCGCTCGCCGCTGCGGCGAAACTGCCGAAGACCGGACGCGAGCGCCTGGAGACGGCGATCTCTCTGGCCGCCGTACTCGTTGCCGCCAATCGCCCGAACGATGCGCAGAAAGTGCTCGCGGAACACGCCACGTCGGAAGACATCGCCCAGCTTGCCGCCGAGCATCAGGCTGTGCAGGCGCTGGAAACGTTCGATCTCGCGGAGTGGCACGCGGGACGTCCGGGGGTGCCGTGGAGTCATCCGTTGACGGTTGGTGTGATCTACGAATTGGTGGGACACCGGCAAGCCAGCGCCGCGTGGAAATGGGCGGAGAAACTTCCCGGGGCGCGTGAGCGCGCCGAAGCGATCGCGGCGTGGGCGGAAGCCGTCGCGCGGCAGGCCCGCTTGCATTCGGCAGAGATTCCCGTAGAGGAACTGCGCGACGCTGCTCAAGCGCTGCCGACGCCGGGCGACGTGTTGGCTTTGTCCCGGCTCGGCGTGGCGTTGTTGTTCGCCGATCAGCAGGCCAAATCGGAAGAATGCCTGAAACTGGCGGCCGATAAAGCCGCCGCATGGACCGCACCGACCGATCTGCAATTGCCTGAGGATCTGAAGGAACTCTCAACGTTTGACACGCCGGCGCTGGACGAGCGCTCGTTTCAGTTCGCCGCCTCGGGGGAGTTGACGCAACTGGCCGCGCGTCTCGGCAAGACCGAACAGGCCGATGAACTGTTGAAGTCGACTTTGGCCCGGGCACGAGCGATGGCTCCGAACCGGCAGTCGGTCGATCAGAAGCGGGGCCAGGTCATGGCTGGAGGCATCGCCACGTTGCGCGACCGCCTGAAGAAAGAATGGAAATTGCCGACCAACGAAAAAGCTCAAGCAGCCGCCAATACGCTGCAAAAGAATCTCGACGAATTGGAAGCCGCGGCAGAACGTCGTTCCGATTTGCAATTGCAGTTGCTTACACGGGCCGTCGAATGGGGACAGGCCGGGCCGGTCTGGAATGCTATCCGTCAGGATTCGTCGGGTGACAGCGACACCTGGATGCACTCAAATCTACCGAGCGTTGTCGCCGAGGCCTTTCAATCCGCCGGCAACCAGGAGCAATTCGATCAGGCGGCCGCCGTGTTGAAGAAGCAATCTCCGGACAAATCGGTTGCTCGCCCGTGGCGCGCTTTGTTCCGCGAGGCAGTCGAAGCGCAGCCGAAGCCGAACCACGAGCACGTCAATACACTTCTGAACAAGTTCAAAGGCGACCCGGTGGAATTGGACGGCTACATTCTGGAGGCCGTCAGTCGCCTGGCAGCGGCTGGAAAAACGGCGGCCGCGCTGGACTTTACGGCACAGCTCACCGATATGGTGTTGAAGGAAGAGTGTTACGTTTTGATTGCCGGCATCGCGGGGCGTCGCGGCGAAACTTCCGCCGTGGAAAAGCACCTGAAAGAGCTGGCACAAGCGAGTGAGAAAGTGGCGATAGGGCGGGGACTTATCGCCGGGCTGGTCGCCCGCAAGGCCGCGGATGCCGGAAATTGAAAAACGAGAGCCGCGAAAATTGGCGAATGTTCGGCACGACATACGCTCAGTAATTCGAGGCACGTTACAAACTGCGTATCTTGTGATTTCGCGAAGAGTGCTATATCTTTCCCTCAAATTTCGCCCGCAGCTGCCCGCTGAAGTGCGCAAGCCGCGTTGAGTTTTCCGCTGGAAAGGAGTCTGTCGTGACAGCCTGTCGCCTGATTTTGTTGAGTGGTTTCATTGCCTGGTCGGCGACAACCGCGGCCACAGCCCAGGAAACTCGCGTTCATATCGTTCAGTCGGGCGCCGACAATCTGGTGTCCGACCTCAAGGACATCGTGGGCCTCACGCCCAATAAAGCCTTGCAGAAGGAATGGAAAAACCTCAGCGAGACGCTCGACGGCTTTCTGATGGGACTCGATCGCTCCAAGCCGATCCGCATCGATTATTTCATTGGCAAAGACGCCACGGGCAATTCAAGCCTCACTTACGAGCCGAGCTTTCCCATCGCCGATTTCACCGGCAAGGACGGCTTTCTCGCGAACCTCAAATCGTTCGGCTACAACGTCAAGAAAGTGGCCAAGGCCGACGGCGATCTCTACGAGGTCACGGAGCAGGGGAAGAAAAATGCGAAACCGATGTATATGCGGTACCTCAAACCATACGTCGTGTTCGCCGACGATGCCAAGTCGCTGCCGGCGAAAATGCCGGACCCCACCGTAGCGGTTGCGGGCTTGTTGAAGGGGGGCCACGACGTCGCCCTCGAATTTTCGGGCGATGCCGCGGGCGCCAAAGGCCGGCTGGCGGAATTCCAGTCGCTGCGCAAGGAACTGGAAGCGGCGATCAAATTCAAACGCAATGAAGATCAGGCCGAGTTCGATCTGCGCAAGCTGACCGCGACGCAGTTCTTCGATGAAGTTGAACGATTCCTGGTCGAATCGCAAACGATCTTCGCCGGCTGGACGACGCAGCCCGGCGCCATGCAGGGAATCGGCGTCTTCAAGCACGTGGCTCTGCCGGGCACATCTCTGCTGCAAGGCCTTCAGCTCCTGGCGAGCAAGCCCAGCTACTTTGCCAACGTCACACTCCATCCGAACGAAGTGCTCGCTGGCCGGCTGACGTTTCCGCTGGACAAAATGCGGAAAGACCATGCCTTGGCCCGGCACAAGGTGCTGAGAAAAGCCACGGACGTCAGCATCGACAAACGCGAGAACCTTTCCGCCGAAGGGAAGCAAGCGTCGAAAGAGGCATTCAGCAAGCTGGTCGACATCTTCGACGCCACCGTCGGGGAAGACAAGGCCCTGGACGGGTTCGTCGATGTCCACGCTGATGGCAAGGGCAAGAACATTG
>CAZDGB010000080.1:0-24432 GCA_964504645.1 uncultured Planctomycetaceae bacterium
CCGCCGCTGTCGGTGAGGATCGGGCCGTCCCAGTTCATGAACCGGTGCAGGCCGCCGAGTTCGGCCACGACCTCTGGACCGGGCCGCAGGGCCAGATGATAGGTGTTGCCCAAGATCATTTGCGCGCCGGTCTGCCGCAGTTGATCGGGCGTCAACCCTTTGACGGTTGCCACCGTCCCGACCGGCATGAACGCCGGCGTCTCGACTGGTCCATGCGGCGTATGCCATGTTCCGACTCGTGCCCCGGTGGTCGGATCGACGGCGTGAAGTTCAAAGCGAAAAGAAGTCATCGCTGGATGATAGCAAATCTTCGCGACGCTTCGCAGAAGCGCGTGACTTCAACGGTCAAACGCATCGAATTTCCCGTTCGCCGCGTCGTTGATCAGGCCGATATAGGTCAGCGCAATCCGGAAGATGAAGAACGTGATCAGCCCCGCGACGAACAGCCAGATCAACCAAGCGAAAGCCGCCGTCAATGCCGAGAGCGCCCGCCGGGCCTTGTCCTCGAATTGCGGGCCAAGATGCTCCAGTGTTTCGGGAACGGTTCCCGATGTCTCACCCACGCGGATCATTTCAATCACGTCCGAAGGAAAGAGCTTTGACGATGCCAGTGCGTCGGTCAAAACTTCTCCATCCATCACCAAGCCGACGATCTGCGGTGTTGCTCCTATGAATGCGCCGTTGCTCGTCGCCTTCAGGCTCGATTCCAGGCTGGGCTTGATGTCCATGCCGGCTTGTTGCGTCAGCGCGAATGCCCAGGCAAATCGAGCCACGGCGAATGACTGGAGGCACGTCCCAACGACCGGCAGCTTCATAATCAATCCATGAATGCCGGCCTGCAACTTTAGCCCGCGTATCAAAAACTGATAGACGAGCCACACGAGCGCCGCCGAGCCGAAACAGTAACCGAGCCACGTCAGTGCCCCCTTGACTCCGAATAGCCCCAGGCCGAGCATGTCGAACGGCTTAGCGCCCGACGACTCTCCAATCATGCCCAGCAGCAAGATCAACCCCGCGATAATGAAAATCGCCGCGACGAGTTGAATCACCGGCCAGGCGATCTGTCCGAGGAACATCCGCCGCAGCCGTTGCAGGTTTTCATAGTGATCGGCGAGCGCCGTCAGCACTTCGGGCAAAGCCCCGGTGTGCTCGGCAACCTGCACCATATCGGTGACAAGTTCCGGAAAGTAGCCCCCCTGATTCTTCAACGCCGTGGCGAAGTCTTCTCCCTGCTTCAAATCGCTCACGACGGTCCGCATCACCTGTTCGAAGCGGCCGTTCGTCGTCTGCCCGCCGGAGATCTGCAACGCCTTGATGAGATTCACGCCCGAGTGAAGCATCGTGCCGAGCGACCGGCACCACAGGCCCAGCGACTTCCAACTCGCCTGAGGAGAGAGCAGGGACATCGGACGACTTTCGGAGAAGGGCGGCGACGGGTTCTCATTCCAGCTTAGCAAATCGTCGAGCAGGCACCACTGCTTGACAGCCTTTCATCGCAGCCCGAGAATCCAAGCTCGTGCTCGAACCAATAGCATGTTCTTTGAGAAAGGTCGATTCCATGCATCGACTTTCGCGATTCAGCCTTCTCCTTCTGATCGGAGGGCCGTCGTTGTCCTTCGCCGAACCGCCGCGGAAGATTGCGGACGTTATCACGGTCGCCGAACTCGAAGCCGAATGGGACGCCCGGCTGACGGAACTGGAGCCGCTGTTGGAGAACGAAGAGTCGTTCACCGACGGCAAGAAAAAAGTCTCGCAAATCGCGAGCATGCTCGTGGTGGCCGCGCAAGCCCTGACTGATCACGCCGACGATTCGCCGCGGAAGGCGTTTGCGCCGGACCTACGCGACGCCGCCCGTCAAGTGGCGCTCTCGGAAAACTTCGCGGCGGCGTCCGACGGACTGACGGCGGCGCGGGCCGCCATCGCAGGGAAATCGGGCAAGACCGCCGCGCCGGAATACGATTGGGCGAAGCTCGTCAAGCAGCGGCCGATCATGGAAGACATTGAGACCCGCATGCAGCTATTGCAGCGGGCGCTGCGGCGGCCGAAAGATCCCGCGAAGGAGAGCCAACTCGCCGCCGCCATCGCCGTAGCGAACTTGCCGACGCTGGTCGACACGCACGAAGTGAAGGACAAGGAGCGGTTGCCGGAATGGAATAAACTCGCGGTCGACATGGTCGATCAAATGAAAGCCGTCACGGTGGCGATCAAGAATAAGGAGACGGCGGAAGCACAGGCGCAATTCAAAGCGGCCCGCGCGACGTGCGTGGAATGCCATCGGCTGTTCAAGAAAGAAAATTGATCGAGATGGCCCAGCACTACTTTCGGCCCGATCCCACCGCGTCATTGATCGACCGGCTCATCATGCAGCAGATTCCCCGCGGCGCGCGGGTGCTCGACCTGGGCTGCGGCGACGGCCGTCTTTTGTGCCGGCTGCGCGACGAGTTGGGAAACTCCATTCAGGGAATCGAACTCGATCATTTACAGGTCGTCGAAGCGATCAGCAAAGGCGTACCGATTCTCCAGGCCGACCTGGACGAAGGATTGGAAGACATTCCCGATCATTCGTTCGATTTCGTCGTCCTGAGCCAGACATTGCAGCAAGTCCTGCAGCCGCGGGAGCTGTTGCAGCAGATGCTCCGTGTGGCGAAGCGGGCCATCGTGGTTGTTCCGAACTTCGCCCACTGGCGGGTGCGGCTGCAGATGCTGTTTCACGGCCGGGCGCCGATTACGTCGTCGCTGCCGTACGACTGGTACAACACGCCGAACATCCATTTGATGTCGATGCTCGATTTTCGCGACCTCGTGAACCGCGTCCACATGCGGATCGTCGAGGAGATTCCCCTCATCCGGGGCCAAGCCGCGCCGCACGCCTGGGCCGCAAACCTGCGGGCCGACAGCGCCCTGTACGTGCTGGAACAGGCGAATTCGTAGCGGCAAGCGCCGCGCACGAAGTAAGCGGGTGGTGAACCAATCTCTGCTCACTTCGTGCGCGGCTCCTTCGCGGGTCCGATTTCGTGACGCCGTCGCCGGCCGGTGATATGATCAAAGGGCCGCCGCTCGCGGTTCTTCATCGGACGAAATCAGGAGCAACGAATTCGTGGCGATTGCCTCGCTGCTGGTCATTCACGGGCCCGAACAGGGAGCCCGGTTCGACTTGGGAGATCAGCCCGTGATCCTGGGCCGCGCTATGCAAAGCACGGTGCGCATCCTGGATACCGAGGTTTCGCGGATGCACGCTGTCATCCAGGCCACGCCCAACGGCTTCGTCCTCACCGATCGCAACAGCTCCAACGGCACGTTCGTCAACGGCGTGCCGGTCCGCATGCGGGAACTGATTCACGGCGACCAGATTCAAATCGGCCGAACGGTGCTGCTGTTTGCCGACACGCAAATCGACCAGCCGCCGCCGTCGAACGATCTGATCACGATTCTGCAGCAGCACGACCCTTCGGACCGGTCGAGCATCGTCAGCCAGGTGTCGCCGAACGCCGACGAGGACCTCTCGGTGATTCGTCTGCCGGATGGGGCCGGGGCAACGAACTTCGGCGTACTGTACCGTATCGCGGAAGAAGCCGTCCGCCCGTCGGTGCCGATCGGTCCGCTGTTGCAGCGGATTCTCGACCTGACGATTTCCGCCGTCGGCGCCGACCGGGGCTGTATCCTGCTCATCGATCCCGACACCAAAGCCTGGCAACTGCAAGCCGTCAGCCGCCGGCATCCGCACGATGACGCCGGCGGCATGCCCGTGTCGCGGAGCATCGTCGATTATGTTCTCAAGGTGAACCAGGGTGTCCGCACGACTGACGCCCAGCACGACCAGCGGTTCGACCCGGCAAAAAGCATTCTGCAGGCCGGCATCCGCGAGGCGATGTGCGTCCCGTTGCAGGGGCGAATGTCGCTCGACGGCGTGATTTATGTCGATACGACCACGCCCGCCGATCAACTGCTCCGTCAGCCGTCCGGCAGCCGGTTTCACGAAGACCAGTTGCGGCTCTTGGTCGCAATCGGCCGGCAGGCGGCGCTCGCGGTCGAAAACAACCACTATCAGCAGGCCATCGTAAAAGCCGAACGCTTCGCCGCGATGGGGCAGACGATCGCCACGCTCAGCCATCACATCAAGAACATTTTGCAGGGCATTCGCGGCGGCAGCTACCTGATCGACCTGGGCCTTAACGGCCATGACGAGGAAACCGTCCGCAAAGGGTGGCAGATCGTCGAGAAGAATCAGGGGAAGATCTACCACCTCGTGATGGACATGCTGACGTTCAGCAAAGAACGTCAGCCGGCGTGGCAGAGGGCGTCGGTCAATCAGACGGTCGCCGATGTGCTGGAACTGATGCAGCCGCGGGCCGAGGAATGCCACGTCGCGCTGGAATTCCACCCGCAGGCCGATCTGCCGGAAAGCACGTTCGACCCCGAAGGCATCCACCGGGCCGTGCTCAACGTGGTGATCAACGCTATCGACGCGGTCGAGGGCCGCGACGCCGCCCGCGTGACGGTGGAGACCGGTTATCGCGACGACACGGAAACGCTGTGGGTCGCCGTCGCCGACAATGGCCCGGGTATCTCCGACGAGCAGCGGGCGAAGCTGTTCAACCTGTTCGAGTCGACCAAAGGAGCCCGCGGCACCGGGCTGGGATTAGCCGTCAGCCAGAAAATCCTGCGGGAACACGGCGGCGAAATCACCGTGGAAAGCCGCCCCGGTTCCGGCGCCCGCTTTCTTCTTGCCTGGCCGCACACCGAAGAGGAGAACGGTTTGGGCCGAACGATGGTGTGAACAATTCGTAGAGCAGGCCGCTCACTTCCCATCCCCATCGTCATCCCGTTCCAGCCGGCTGCGGCGGTCCTGCCATTCGACGGGGAACTTCGCCACGTGCTTCTGCAGGAAGTTCAGCATGTTCGTCTCGACTTTTTGGTTCTGCTGGCCGAGCAGATCGGTGCCGCGAAGCTGTCCGTCATACGTCAACAGATAGACGACCTGCTTCTCCGGATCCTCGGGCACTTTGGGCGCGAACAGATCGAAGATTTTCTTCGCGTTCCCTTTGTCGAACGAATCCTTCTTGCTGACGCCGATCATCACCGGCATGTTCAACGTCCGTAGACGCGCCGCCGATTTCGCCACCGTCAGCCCAGGGACGTGTTCTTCCGGCGAGAGCAAAATCAGCCCCCGCACGTCTTCGCCGCGCGGCGTTCTTTGCTCGGCGATCGCCGCATCGTCGAAGCGTTTCTTCTGCCAATCGAAGTCGGCGAAGGCGACGGCGACCGCGGCCGAGAAATCGGCTCCGACGATCGCCAGCTTGCTCATGTTGAGTTTCTTCTTCTGATGCTCGTCGTAGATGAACCGCTTCACTGCCTCCACGTCGTCGGCCACCATCGCCTGGTAATCGATCGGACGCAGCGCCCCTTCGTTCTTCTTCCCGGCGGCGGCCTTGCCGGTCCGCGAACCCGATTCCCCATGATTGCTGAGATCGACGGTGATCACCGCGAAATCGGTCTCCTGTTGCAACCGCGCCGCGAAATCCTTCCAGGCGATGCGGACGCCCGATTTGCCGTGCAGCAGCACGACCACCGGCGCATCTTCGCCGGCCACGGACGGGAAGTAGGTGATGCGGAGATTGATGCCGGTCTTGGTGGCCAGCGTTTTGTCCTCCGCCGGCGGCTTACGATTGGTCTTCGCCTGCGCCCACCCTTCCGAGGCAACACCTAAAGTCGCTCCCGCGACAAGCAGCGCGAACCAAACCGAATGTCGACGAGACTTCAACGGACAGTGAGCGGATGGCATCGGATGGGGCCTTCGAGGTAGACCGGCGATTAGACGCAAACCTTGACGTGCAGAGACTCCTCTGTCAGTGTAGCGCGCAATGAAATAGGGGTCAATCAGTTCCCGGCGTTGTCAACCATTCCATGCCAAACACGGATCGCAAGGGAGCGAACAGTACGCTCGGCGAAACTCCCCCGCCTGCCCCGACCTTGCCGGTCATCACGCTGCTGACCGATTTCGGGACCAAGGACACTTATGTCGGCCAGATGAAAGGGGCAATTCTCTCCCTTTGTCCGCACGCCGTGCTTGTCGATCTCAGCCACGACATTCCCCCGGGCGACATCATTGCCGGAGCCGTCGCCTGGTGTGATGCCGTCGCCGCGTTTCCCCCGCGGACGATCCATGTCGGCGTCGTCGATCCCGGCGTCGGCACCCTCCGGCGAGCCATCGCCGCGGAAATCGGCCCGTGGCGGTTCGTCGGCCCGGACAACGGTTTGATCACCGAGATGCTGAAAAAATGGCCAATGTCGCGGGCGGTGGAACTGACGGAATCCCGCTGGTGGCGACCGGACGTCTCTGCCGTGTTTCACGGCCGCGATATTTTCGGCCCGGTCGCCGCCCATTGGGCCGCCGGGCGAGAGTTGACGGAATTCGGCCCGCCGATCGAATCGCTGGTGCAACTGGACATTGCGGCGCCGTTGCGGGACGGCATTTCGATTACCGGCTGCATTCTGACCATCGACCGCTTCGGAAATCTGCGGACCAACATCCCGCAAGCGTGGCTCACGGATCCCGTTGACCAGTGGCGAATCGAGATCGGCCCGGAGACGATTTACGGCGTGTCGCGCTGCTTCGGCGACCGCGACGCCGGTGCACTCGTCGCATTAATCGGCAGCCACGGCCACCTCGAAATCGCCATCAACCGCGGCCACGCCGCCGAACGATTGCCGGCAACGGTTGGCATGCCAGTCCACGTGCATAAAACACTTAAAAATACAGCAACCGCAAATTTCGCAGATTCACACAGATTTCCCGCAGATGATCCTTGGTAGCGATGATCTGCGAAATCTGCGGTTGCTGCCTTTTCCAACCTTCAACCCTCAAGTATTGCCACATGGTTCAAATCCTCCTTGTGAATGACGACGGCATTCATTCCCCCAGTTTGCTGGCGATGGCGACCGCGCTGCGCACTTGGGGCGACGTGACGGTCGTCGCTCCCGCCGTCGAACAGAGCGGTGTCGGGCATTCGATCACGTATCTCCACCCCCTCGTCGTTCATAAAGAGCATCGCCAGGGGCAGTTCTTCGGCTGGAAAGTCGAAGGGAGCCCGGCCGACTGCACCAAGCTTGGTATCCTCGAATTCTGCCCACAGAAGCCCGACGTCGTCATCAGCGGCATCAACACCGGGACGAATGTTGGCATCAACGTCATTTACTCCGGCACCGTCGCTGGCGCTGTGGAAGGGGCCTTCTTCGGAGTGCCGTCGATCGCCGTCTCGCAATGGACCGATCCTCCGCCCGACTACGACCGCACGGCCCAACTCGCCGTGACACTGTGCCGGCAACTCCTGGAGCGTTCGACTCCCGACGCCCTTCTGTGGAACGTGAACTTCCCGGCGAACCGTCCCGGCTGGCCCATCGGGGCAAAACTCGCCGCCATGGGCGTCCGCCGCCACACCGAAGTCGTCGAAAAGCGAATTGACCCCCGCGGCCGTACGTACTACTGGAGCGGCCTCAACCCCATCAAAAGCCACCACCGCGACCCCGGCACCGACATCCACGAGGTGCTGGAAGGCTACATCACCATCACCCCATTGCGATTCGACCTGACGGCGGACGGCACGATGGAAAGGTTGCAGAGCGAATCGTGGCAGTTGTGACTCTGTCGCGCTCTTCCGCGGTTGGCCCGCGGCCCGACCGTCGGGTATGCTGTGCGATATCGAAACCGTATTCCTGCGCTGACGCGCTTCCATTCCTCCTGCAGGAGAACACCATGTCGCGAGTTCCTCGCCGGCGGTTCTTGAAGTCCGCCCTCTCGGCCGCGGGCGCCGCCGTGGCGGCGCCGATGATCATTCCCAGTTCCGCGCTCGGCCGCGACGGCGCGGTGGCACCGAGCGAACGAGTCGTCGTGGGCGGCATCGGCATCGGCAACCGTGGGACGTATGACCTCGGGTGTTTCCTCGAAATGGACGACGTCCAGTTCGTCGGCGTGGCCGATGTGAAGGAGTCGCGGCGCACGGCGATCAAGAAGAAAGTCGATGAGCATCACGCCAACGACAATTGCGAGATGTATCGCGATTTCCGCGAGTTGCTCGACCGCAACGACATCGACGCCGTACTGATCGCCACCGGACCGAACTGGCATTGCACGGCGGCCATGGCGGCGGCGAAAGCCGGCAAGGATATGTACTGCGAAAAACCGTGTACGAAGAACGTCGCCCAAAGCCTCATCCTACGCGACACCATCCGCCGCACCGGCCGGGTGTTCCAGGCCGGCACGCAGCGCCGCAATCTGCCGCACTTCGCATTCGCCTGCGAACTGGCCCGCACCGGGAAACTTGGCAAGCTCAAGAAAGTCTATGCGCACCCCGCCGGCATGCAGGCGGTCACCAGCGGCTGGCTGCCCGCGGAAGACGTGCCGGACAAGGGCATCGTCGATTGGGACATGTACCTCGGTCCCGCGGCGTGGCGGCCGTTCAACCCAAAACTGCTTGACGGGTTCAACTTTGAAAAAGGGGGCGGTCTCGTCGGTGGTGGCGTGCTCGAATGGGGCTCGCATTGCGTCGATCTCTGCCAGTGGGCCGTGGGTGATTGTCCGCCGCCGGTCGAATACAACCCGCCCGTCGACGGCGAACTCGTCGCAAAGTACGAGACCGGCGTGGAGTTGATCTACCGTGAAAAAGGCTGGATTCCGCTCGGGTCGTGCCCCGTTCGTTTTGAAGGGGAGACCGGTTGGGTGGAGGCCGGAGACAGCGGCAAGCTGGTCGTCAGCTCACCGAGCCTGCTGGCCGGCCGTACCGTTTTGGAGATTGGCGGCTATCCGGCGACGTTCCATGTCCGCGACTTCCTCGACTGCGTGAAGACCCGCGGCAAGCCGAAGGGGAACGCCGACGCTGCGTGCAACGCCCACATCGCCTGCCATGCGGCGAACGTCGCGCTATTCCTCAATCGGCAGGTGAAGTTCGACCCGGTGAAGAATGAGTTCATCGACGACGCAGAAGCCAGCCGGCTGATGTCCGAAGCCCTGCGCGAACCGTGGCGGCTGTGAAATAAAACCGTCTCTCGCAAAAGCGTAAAAGACGCGAAGTTCGCCAAGCGGAAAGAATGGTTTTCTTAGCGTGCCTTTGCCACTTAGCGTCTTTGCGAGAGATGCCTTACCATTTTCGTCTCGCCCCGAAAAACATTTGGATCACTGATATGAATCTCCACCAATCTTTCATTCGCTATCTGGCGGTTCTGCTCTCCGTCGCGGTGGCGTGGAATGCCCGCGCCGCCTCCGAAAAAGAAGCCGAACTCCTAGCCGTGCTGCAGTCCGATGCGCCGAAGGCCGACAAAGCGCTCACCTGCAAGAAACTCGCCGTATACGGCTCTGCCGACGCGGTGCCGGAACTCGCGAAGCTGTTGAGCGACGCGGAACTGGCATCGTGGTCGCGCATCGCGTTGGAAGCCATTCCCGGTCCGGAAGCCGACGAAGCTTTGCGAACGTCGCTGTCCGAATTGAAGGGCCTCTTGCTGATCGGCGCGATCAACTCCCTCGGCGTGCGTCACAGCGCCGATTCAGTGACGGCACTCTCTGAACGTCTCACCGATGCGGAGGATAACGTGGCGTCGGCCGCCGCCGTGGCGTTGGGGCACATCGGCAACGCGGACGCCGCCAAGCTGCTCCAAGAACGATTGGCGAAAGCCCCGGCCGGAGTGCGTTCGGCGGTGGCGGAAGGTTACATCCTGTGTGCGGAAAAGGCACTTGCGGAGAACCGCGCGGCCGATGCCGTCGCCATCTACGACGAGATTCGCGAAGCCGAGTTGCCGCGGCCCCGCATTCGGGAAGCGACCCGCGGCGCGATCCTCGCCCGCGGCGACGACGGCATTCCGCTGTTGTTGGAACAACTCGACTCGGCCGATGAAGATCTCTTTCAGATCGGCCTGAGCACGGCTCGCGAATTCCCCGGCGGCAAAGTCGACGCCGTGCTGGTGAAGGCGATGAACGGCGCCGTGCCGCTGCGTGCCGCGCTCATCGTGCAAGCCATGGCCGACCGGCCGGAAACCGTCGATCTCGCTGCCGTGTTGAAAGCCGCTGAAAGCGGCCCGCAACCGGTGCGATTGGCGGCGATCGGCACGCTCGGCCGCATCGGCAACGCGACCTGCTTGTCGTCGCTGCTCAACATCGCCTTGGAGAAAGACGAAGCCCTTGTCGCCGTCGCGAAGAAAACGCTTGGCGATCTCCCCGGCGAAACCGTCGACCAGGACATCGTCAAACGGCTCGACTCGGCGAAGGGCGACGTTTATCCGCTGCTGATCGACCTCGTCGGCGAGAGGCGGATCGCAGCCATTCCCCAGTTGTTGAAAGCGCTCGATCACAAAGAAGATGCTGTGAGGCAGGCGACGCTGCGTTCACTCGGCAGTACCGTTCCGCCCGAGAAGCTTTCAGTGCTGATCGAACAGGTCGTCGCGCCGAAGTATGACGATGACGCGCCAGTTGCGGAACTGGCGCTGAAGACGGCCGCCGTCCGCATGCCGGACCGCGAAGTGTGCGCCGAAGAACTCTCGGCCGCCTTGGGCAAAGCCCCCGCCAAGACGAAAGTCGTGCTGCTCGATATTCTCGGCGCGGTGAGCGGCACGAAGGCGTTGAATACGCTCGCCCTGGCGGCGAAGAGCGACGACCCGGCCCTGCAGGACGCCGCGAGCGACTTGATCGGTAAATGGATGACGATCGACGCGGCCCCCGTGCTGCACGATCTCTCCACCTCCGCCCCCGCGGACAAGTTCCGCATTCGCTCGCTCCGCGGCTTCATCCGCATCGCCCGGCAATTCGTGATGTCCGACGAGGAACGCATCGCCATGACGAAGCAGGCCTACGAACTGGCCAAGCAACCGAACGAACAAAAACTTGTGCTGGAAGTGCTCAAGCGGTATCCCAAGCCGGAGATGTTGAAGCTCGCTGTGCAGGCGACGAAGGACTTCGGCAGTCTGAGGGACGAGGCGACCGAGACCGCGCTAGCCATCGCTCAGAAACTCGGCGCGAAAGACGAGCAGGTTCAGGAACTGCTCTCCGATTTGAAGCTCAATAAGGTGAAGCTGGAAATCGTCAAGGCCGAATACGGCGCCGGCGACAAGCAGAAAGACGTGACCGAGGCGCTGCGGAAACATGCTGGCGACGTTGCGTTGATCTCGCTGCCATCGTCGAATTTCAATGAAGTCTTCGGCGAAGACCCGGCCCCGGGCAGCCCGAAGAAACTGAAGATTCAATACCGCCTCAACGACAAGGCCGGCGAAGCGACGTTCGACGAGAACTCGCTGATCATTCTGGCGCTGCCGAAGTGAGGCCCTCCATGACGGCGGCCTGGATCGATCGGCATCGCGATGATCTCCTGCGATTCGCGGCCAAACTCGTCGCGACGCCGAGTCCGAATCCGCCCGGCGACGAACGGGCCGTCGCAGCGGTCGTATTGGAAGAGTTGGACCGGCTGGGGTTGGCCGGCGCGGAAGTTGCCGCCAAAGAGCCGCATCGGCCGAACGTCCTCTTTCGATTGAAAGGGAAGCGTCCGGGGCCGGTTCTCATGCTCTGCGGACACAGCGACACAAAACCGGTCGGCGACCTGACGCTGTGGCGGACCGATCCGCTGCAACCGACGGTGCGCGATGGCAAGCTGTTCGGACTCGGCTCCACTGACATGAAGGGCGCGGTCGCCGCGATGATCTATGCGACGGCCGCACTGCGGCACGGCGATTGCGACCTTGCGGGAGACGTGTTGCTGGTCGTAAACGCCGATGAGGAGCGGTCCACGAAGTTCGGCTCCGAGTATCTGTCGACCGAGTACGGACTGAAAGCTGATGCCGCGCTGCTCGGCGAACCGTGCGGCATCGCCGGGCCGGAGTTCGAATTCCTGCACCTGTTGTCGCGGGGCGTCTCGTGCTTCAAAGTTCGCGTGTGGGGCACGCAAATGCATAGCAGCCTCACCGACCGGCTGCCGTCGATCAACGCGAACGTGCGACTCGCCGAAATTCTCGCGCGTATGGCGCGCGAGCTCCGGCTCACGTATCAACCACATCCGCTGTGCGCGGCGCCGACCGTCAACCTCGGCGTGAAGCTGGAGGGGGGCGTGGGCTACGGCGTCTGCCCGGGCGTCGCCGAGTTCCAGTCCGACGTGCGCACGTTGCCCGGTATGACGCGCGAGCAGTTGCAAGCCGATCTCGAACGATTCCTCGACGCGATCCGCCGCGAACATCCGCCGCTGCGCATCGAGCTGGAATTCGAGCCGCCGCCGCTGGATTGGATTCCGCCGACCGAAGTCGCCGCCGACCATCCGCTGGTGGCCGCGTTGCTGAAGTCCGCGGAGCTGGTCCTGGGACACACGCCGAAAATGAGCGCCTTTCCGGGCGGAACCGACGCGTCGAAGTTCCAGGCCGTCGCCGGCATTCCCACCATCCCGAGCTTCGGCCCCGGCTGGCTGGATCTGGCGCACGGCCCCAACGAATGCGTCGGCATCGAGGCAATTGTTCAGGCCGCGAAGATCTATGCGCAAACGGCTCAGAACTTTCTCACGCCGTGACGGGCTTCCCAAAGCCGCGGTTGGCAACCGCGGTTTTACAAATCCTGCACTCGCGGAGCGAGTGCGCTACTTTGCGGCGAACCGCGTCTGTTGATCCGCACTCGCCCATTCCGCGACGATTTCGCGGTCCGTCAATTCCGCGTGCGCGTTGAGCCACGCCGCCAGCGGCGCGGCGACGAGCCGTTCGACTGTGCGCTGCAGCGGGCGGGCGCCGTACCGCGGATCGAATCCTTGTCGCGTCACGGCCTCCAACAGCGCGTCGCTCCAGGTGAACCGCAGCCGGCGGCGGACGAGGCCGTCGCGTTGATTCAAGGATGCAAGCTCGCGGCGGGCAATGTCCCGCACCGACTCCTCGCCGAGCGGGCCGAACGTGAGCACGCGGTCGATGCGGTTCACGAATTCCGGGCGGAAATGGCCGCGCACCGCCCGTTCGTAGCCCGGTTCGGGTGCTTCGTGGAAACCGATCGAGCGTTGCAACTCGGCCCCGAGGTTCGACGTCATCACGAGGATCGCCGTGCGGAAATCGGTGACGCGGCCGAAGCGGTCGGCGAGCCGGCCTTCGTCGAGCACCGTCAGCAGCACGTCGAACACGTCGGGCGCGGCCTTTTCGATTTCGTCGAGCAACACCACTGCCAGCGGCTGCTGGCGGATCGCTTGAATCAGGGCCGACGGTTCGCCGTCGGGCCGCTCGGTGAACCGCCGTGCGGCGTCGTAGCCGGAGAATTCGCTCATGTCGAGGCGGATCAGCCGCTGCCGCTGCGCGCCGTGGCCGAAGACGTAGTCGGCGAGCGCCTTGGCCGTCTCCGTTTTGCCGACGCCCGTCGGCCCGCACAACAGAAAAACGCCGATCGGCCGCTGCGGATCGTTCAGCCCCGCTTTGAACGTGAGGACGAGGTCGGCCGCCGCCTCGGTCGCCGCCGATTGGCCAATGATCTTTCGTCGAAACTCGGCGAGCACATCCGCGGCGTCCAAAGGCAGATCATCCCGCAACAGCGCTTCCGGCAAACCGGTCTTCGTGACAAAACTCGACAGCACGTCGAGCGGCCCGACGCGGTTCGGTTGCGCCCGGCGTCCGGCCTTCGTGCGCGACAAGTCCTTCAAAAACGCGACCGACGATCCCGGCTGCGCGCGGTACGGCTGAAAGCGGCGGAACAACCGCTCGATCAGTTCCATCACGCCGGGCAGATATTCGACGTTCCGCTGCTGCTCCAGCAGCGTGCCTTGCCGCGTCAGCACCTGGGCGGCTTTCGTCGCATCGAACGGCGGAATCGTCACGATCTCGAACAGATCGGTCAGCCCCGGCAGCAAACGCCGGCAGGCGTCCAGTTCGCGCGGCGAGCATTCGGCGACCATCCGCAGTTCGGACCGCTGCAAGTACGGCGACAGAAAGTTCGCCACGCTGGCAGCCGGTTCGCCGCTGCCGACCCGCACCAGATCGAGCAGATTTTCGACGCACAACACGCCGCCGACTTCGCCGAGCTCCGCGATGACCTGCTCGCAGCGTTCCTCCCATTGGCCAAGGTATTTCATGCCGGCGATGAGCCGCGCGCCGTTTGTCATCCAGAACCGCAGATGGCGATGCCGCTGGGCGGGATTTTCATCGACGTCGGTTTTCTTCCCTGGCGTCTTCCGCACGAGAGTGCGGACGGCGGCAGAAAGGACGGTCGTCTTGCCGGCGCCCGGTTCGCCGACCAGCAGCAGATTGACGCGCGGCCGCTTGAGCAGTCCGGCGACTTGCGCGACCTCGGCGTCGCGCTCCCACGCTTGGCCGAAGTCTTTCCTCGCTCCTTCTTCCGTGAGCGGATCGGCGACCGAGCGGAGCTTGGTCAGCTCCGGCTCCGGCGATTCCGTTCGCCGCGGTTTTCGCAGCGGAATATGGACCGTTTCCAGCCGATAACTGGCTGGCGTGAAGAGGGCCGACAGTTGCCACGGCGTCAGGTCTTTCACTGCGTCCTGCACGCTCCGCTCCACCAAATCAGGCAATTGGGCGAGATCGTAAAAGTAGAACCGTGCATCGAGCAGCGGCAGAATGCCGACATGCGCGCCGCTCTCGAACTTCGCGTGCAGGCAGACCGTCCGCAGTGGAAACTCTTCCGCACAAGGAAAGGCCCGTTCATTGTTCTCGTACTGGCACCGGACCGCGACCTTCTGCACGATGAGCTGCATGTCGGCCGACCACGCTTCCGACAATCCCTCCGGTCGCCGTTCGAGCCAGCGCAAGTAATGTTTGAGCCTGTCGAGCGTCTCGCGCTCCGTTCCGCCGAAAACACTCGTCTCGCGCGGCCAGCCGACGACCTGAGCCGACGTCTGACCGAGGCGGTCACGCATCAGAAGGACGGGAAATTTCATCGTCGGCATAGTAGTTTCAAACGAGAAGCAACAGAAATCAGAAAAAACATCTCTCGCAAAGTCGCGAGGACGCAAAGCTCGCAGAGAAAGCAAAGGTAAGTTTTGAGAGACTCTTTGGTTTCAAGGATCTCATCTCTACTTCGCGTTCCTTTGCGTCCTCGCGACTTTGCGAGAGATGCTTTTAGAGTTCACGGTTCTTTTCCTGCCGAGTTTGCAGCATTTCGGGCAACGGCAACACATCGAGAATGACGTTCCGCAGAAACGGGATCACTTTCGCGCCCGGCTCGATCTCCGATGTGCGGAAATCGAGCACGGCGCCGCTGGCTTCGAACATCCGTAGCACCTCGGAGGTGCGCCACGGGTCGGTCTCCGGCGGCGCAGCGGACTGCGCCAGACCATCCAGCCACGACTGCCGCGTCCGCACTTGCTCGCTCCAGGCGTCCGCGCGCGTCTGGCCAGGTTGCAACGGCACGCCGCGCACGGTCCACGTTCGCAGGGAGCGCTGCGGTGTCGCCTCGAGATTCAACCCCGTTTCCAGCGCGGCAAACGTCGCGGCGGCCAGTCCTTGCAGTTCCACGGCAAACGGCTTGTCGTCCCCGTCGTCGCCGCGGCCCTCCCAGGTGACGTCCAATCCCCAATCGATCTCGGCCGTTGGGTCCGTAGGCTGCCAGACAGCGAAGTACACTCCGGCAAACCGGCGATCCAGACGCCTGTCGGGTCGCAGCTGCGGCGTCAAAAACAGCACGGCTCGATCGGGCGCTTGCTCTGCGAGTGACCACCATTCCGCGTGCAGCAGCGCGACCAATCGCAGCAGTCGTTGCTCCAGTATCTCCGCGGACCCCGGAGACGTCTCGTCGCTCGCCATCGCGTCGAGCATCGACCGGAACTGTTCTTCGGCGATCGCCTCCCGCAGCCACGGATTCTGCGCCGGCGTGCGGAAGTTCCGCATCAGGATTTTCTTGGCGGCGGACGACGGAATCGGGCGAGCGGCCACCGACGGCGCATTCTGTCGCAGCGCCTCGCGCAGTTCCGCAGAACAGGCTTCAATTTTCCGCTGCCGTTCCTGCAACAGAAAATAGGCCTGATGTTCGCCCGACAGATTCGTCGCGGAGATCGGCCCGCGCGGGCGATACTCCTCGATCCCCCCGGCGATTTCGGTCATCCAGCTTTTGACGGCGTCGACGAGTTCCAACCCGTGGAAACGCGAACCGTGGCACAAACTGCCAGCTGGCGCGGCGGCTTCGCGCAGCTCGTCGAGTTGCACACGGACTCCGTCCGCTGCCGGGTAAACCTGCAACCGCGTCACTGCTTGCGGCGACATCCCCGCCAGGCTGCGCGCCAGCGGCTGAACGAGTTGCTGCTCCAGCGTCCGCTTCAAACCGCGCGCCCCCCAGACCGGCGAGTATCCTTCGCTCACCAATTGGTCCAACGCCCGCGGCTCGACAACCACGAACGATTGCCGCCGCGAGAAGCCGTCCCGCTTCAGCACTTCGTCCAGCGCCAGGAGCGCCACGTCGCGGACAATTTCCGGCGACAATCGCTGAAATGGCACGATGCGGTCGATGCGGTTGAAGAACTCCGGCCGGAAAAACCGTTCGATCGTCTTCAGCCAGACGTGATCGCCGACCGGCGCGTCGCCTAGGAAACCGAGCTGCTTCTCCGCCTCGCGCACGCCGAGGTTCGACGTCATGATGATCAGCATATTCGTGAAGCTGACCGTGCGGCCGAGCGCATCGGTCAGGCGTCCCTCGCCGAGTACCTGCAGCAGCAGATCGAAGACTTCGGGGTGGGCCTTCTCGACTTCATCGAGCAGCAACACACCGAACGGCGAGCGGCGAACCGCACCTGTTAGCAGACCGTCCGGCTGATCGAACGTTCCGACCAGCCGCGCCGCGGACCCGGCGTGGACGAACTGATTCAGGTCGAAGCGAATCAGCCGCTCCGCGTCCCCGAACAGAAACCGAGCTGTCGCCTTCGCCAGTTGCGTTTTGCCGACGCCTGTCGGGCCGATGAACAGCAGCGACCCCAGCGGACGCCGCGGATCGCTGAGCTGCGCCTTCGCCGTGGTCAACACATCGGCGACGGCGGCCACCGCGACCTCCTGGCCGACGACTTCGGATTGCAGCGCCGCGACAATCTCCTCTCGCGTGACCGTTCGCCGCGGATCGAAGAATCGCGACGACAAGCCGTGCGCGGCCTGGAACGATTCGAGCACCTGGTCGCGGCTGATGGAGCCGCGCGCGTGCTGTGTCGCCAGTTCCCGGAGTTTGGCGACTGCCTTGCCCGGGAACGCCGTCTCCGGCGCGTAGCGTTCCTGCAAGTCGAGGACTGTCGTCAGCGCGTTGATGAGGAACGTGCATTGCTGCTGTTGTTCGAGTTGCCGCCGCACCCCCATCACGATGCGGGCCGTTTCGTCGCGCGTCGCCGGTGCGATCGGCAGCACGTCGAACAAATCGGCCAGGCCCCGGTCGCGTTCCCGCAGCACGCGCCACGCCTCGGGCGTCATCTCCGCGAGAATCCGGCAATCGCGCCGCTCCAGGTACGGCTTGAGCACCGTCGCCATGTTCAACGACGAATCCCGCGACTGCCCCGCCTGAAACAACCCGAGAAAGTCGTCGAAGTAGAGAACCAAGTCTTTTTTCCGGGCGTAACGTAGGATCGCCAAGAGCCGGCTCTCCCATTGTCCGACGAACGACATCCCCGCGATAAGACGCTGCGGGGCCAGATGCCAGACGTTCTGCTTCGTCGCCGCCGCGTGCTTCCGCCGCCGGGTGATCTGCGACACGTAATCGTGCAGAATCGCCGTTTTGCCGCACAGCCGTTGTCCCAAGAGCAGGACCGGCCGGCGTTCGCTCGCCGTCAGCCGGCGCTCCAGTTCGCCGACTTCGCGCTCCCGGCCGATCGCCGGTGACAATTCCAGCGGCGAGAGCCAATTCAGACAGCGTCCGCACCGCGACAATTCGCTTGCTCCGTCGGACACGTCCTGCCCGCCGAGCAACGCCTTCAGCACTTTGTCGATCGCCGGCAGCGCTTGTTCCGTGCGGATTTCGACGTCGAGCGTCGTCACCCATGCGGTGCCGGATAGGGCGAAGTCTTCCGGTCGGACCGACGTTTCATCGAACGCTTCCCGCTCCTGCTTGCGGAAGAATTCGGTGTAGACGCGATTCGCCCGGTCCACCAGCGACTGGCCGCGACCGATTTCGAACCAGACAATATCGAGATTCGGACAGAACGCCAGCTTGCGGCCGAGCGCTTCGATCGTCACCAGCAGATACCGCTTGCGGACGACGCGCGACTTCAGTTCGATCCACAGATCGCAGCGATGCTCTTGCACCGTCGGATTCCAGGCCCACCACGCGAGCAGTTCGTGGCGGATTCCCCGTGCGACGTCGTGCAGCAGCGTCCGCAGCTCTTGCGTCACTTTCTGCAACGCCCGGTCCAGTTCCCCATCTGCATGCCGCGGCACTGCCGCGAAGAGCGGCCGCACGTAAAACAACGTCGGCTCCCCTTCGTCGCCTTTGCGAGATTCGACATACACGGGAACGGTGATCAGCATTGGGACACGAAGTTCAAAAGGCAAAAGCGTTGATCCGCAGATTTCGCAGATTCACGCAGATGTTCAGAAGAAAACAGGACAGCCAATCGTCGATATCTTGCGATTTCGGTGCCTCTCTCGTCTAACCTCTAAAATCGGCGTAAATCTGCGAAATCTGCGGATAAACGCCTTTCGTCTTCCATGGCTCAAACACAATTCTCACTCTGTCGCAGAGATCAATTCGTGGATTTCGTGATCAACGCGGCCGTTGATCAGTTTCAGCAATCCGCTGCCCAGTTGGTCGAGTTGGAATTCGAATGCCTGGCCGCCGTCGTTCCAGGGATCGAGAATGGACCGCGTGGCGAGTTGATAGGTTCGTCGCAGATCGGCTTTGGTCACTTTTGCCGTCGCACTGCGGCGGCCGACTTTGGACGGCGGGCGATACGTCGCCATCGTTTCGTCGCTGATGAACACGGCACAATCGTTTGCCGTCGAGTCTTTCGTGAATCGGTGAATGCCTTCTTCGCCGGAGAGTTCCGCGTAACAGCCGTGGCCGGAGAGTTCCCAACCGAGGCCGATGACGTGTTCTGGGAGAGCTTGCAGATCGGCGGGTTTCTTCGTCAACCGGCTGAACAACGGACCGTCGTTCGGATCCTCATAGGCTACGGCCTCGAAGGAGGCTTCGGTGCGGACCGCGGTGTATTCCCATTCGCGGGCCGTCCAACCGCGGGATTGGCACACCTCGCGATAACCGGCGGCGAGGCGTCCCAAGGTCGCGCGATCGCCGCCGAAGACGGTCAGCACGGCCCGATGCGGATCGGCAAACTGGCGATAAAACAGCTCCCGCGCGAAATCGTTCCATTCCTTTTCCAGACGCTGCAATTCTTCAGGCGGAACGACCGCGGCCACGCGGCTCTTTTGCCGCAGCACGTCGAGCCAGCAACGATCTTCCAGATCGGCGAAGGATTGCTGCAGAAGTTGCAGTCGTTCCAAAAACGATTCGAGTTCCCCGACGACTTTCTGCCGCGCCGCATGCTCGCGCGGCGGCGACCACGGCTTTCCGACCGCGGTTCGCTTGAGCATCCGGCGATGCTCGCGGTCCACGAACTGCTTGGCGCGGACCAGTTCGTTCTGCCAGCGGCGCACGGCCGGGCAGTGAGCCATCTTTGCCGTCCGCCGCTGCCATTCGGTGACGACGACGGCGGGCATCCCGGACACTTCAAGCGGCGTCGGCCGCGTCTGTGTGATCGAGCTCAAGGCCACATTCAACTCGCCGTTCACGAGATCGATCACCACGCCGACTCGCTGCTGCGCAGGCAAATGCAACAAGCGATCCGCCAGCGGCGCGAGTAGCGTCCGTTCGATCACGCGCTTCAGCGGCCGCGCTCCGTAACGCACGTCATAGCCCCGTTCCGCCAGCCAGTCGCAGGCAACCGGCGTGCAGTTCCACTCGGCGATGCGGAACCGCAGACCGTCGCGCTGCTTCAATCGCTCCACTTCCAGATGGGCGATGTCGCGGATCGTGTCGGTTCCGAGCGGATCGAACGGCACGATCCGGTCGATGCGATTGAACATCTCGGGCCGCAGGAATTGCCGCACCGCTTCGACGAAGTCGTGCTGACGATCGGTTCGCGACGCCACGAAGCCCGCTTGTCCGCGCTGGAACGCTTCCGCACCGAGATTCGACGTCAGAATGATCACCGCGTTCGTGAAATCCGCTAATCGTCCGCCGGCGTCGGTCAGCCGCGCTTCGCCGAGCACCTGCAGCAGCAGATCGAACACCGAGGCGTCGGCTTTCTCGAATTCATCGAGCAGCAGGACGCAGAACGGCTGCTCGCGGACGCGGGACGTCAGCAAACCTTCTGCGTGGGCCGCCCCGCCGATCAAACGCTGAGCCGACCAGGGGTCGGCGAACTCGCTCATGTCGAAGCGGGTCAATCGCTGTTCATCGCCGAACAGAATCTCCGCGAGCGACTTGGCGAGTTCCGTCTTGCCGACGCCCGTCGGGCCGATAAATAGCAGCGACGCCAGCGGCCGCTGCGGGCGGATCAGTTGCGCCTTGATCAGCCCCAGCCATTGCACGACTTCCTCGACGGCGGCGTCCTGGCCCTTCACACGCTGCCGCAATTGCCGCCGCGCGGCGTCGGGATCGTAGACGGCCCGGTCGTCGAGCAGCCAGCGCGGCAAGCCGGTCTCGCGCGAGAATGCGGCGATCACGTCGTCCGCCGTCAATGAACTCAGCGGCGGCGGTCCCGTTTGCGCGACGAAAATCGCTGCGTCCTGCGCGGACTGCAACCGATCCTGCAACAGGTTCGACAGAAACCGCAGCGGCCGGCCCGGCAGCGCGGAATAGGTCGCATACCGTCGATGAAGATGATCGACTTCCGCCAAGGCCTCCGGTGTGATCAACGGCGCGGGTTTGGAAACGGCAACGCCCGGGGGCGTCGGCAACGGCGGAGCAGCCGCCGCGACAGCGGAGAGAATCTCCCGACATTCGTCCCGCGTCGGCGGCTCCAGGCGGATCACGTCGAACGCCTGCACTAATTCCGGCTGCTGCCGTTCGATCAGTTGGAATTGCTCCGGCGTCGCTTCCGCGATGGCGAGCAGTTTGCCGCGCACGATCGGCAGTCGCAGAAACTGCGCGATTCCGACGCCGGAACTCTCGCTGCGGCCGACTTCCAGCAGCTCGAACAGCGAACCGAGATGCACGACGGCGTCGACGCGCGAAGACTCTTCAACCAGATGCTGGCACCGCTCCTGCCACATGCCGAAGCACGACATCCCCGCGACGAGGCGCGATCCGCTGGTCGACCAGAAGCGCCGCTCGCCGAGTCCGCAGGCGTGTCGTTTTCGCGCTAGTTCACGGACAACCGCCGTCTTGCCCACACCGCTCGCGCCGACCAGAAGCACGCTGCGTGGTGGCTGTGCCGTGAGCACCAGCGCTGCCTCGCGGACCGCGGCGTCGCGACCATACACCGGCGGGCCGGAGTCTTGGGCCAAATCGCTGGCCACTTCCTTCAGCACCGACTTCTGCGGCTGCTTCGCCTCGTCGGCCTCCAGTTGCCATTGCTGCGGCGTTTTCACCGGGACCTCAACTTGGCACGGCAACAGCCAGATGCGTGTCGTGCGCTGTAACTCTGCAAGTTGCCGCAACGTCACGCCCTGATGAATCCGTTGGAAATAGCCGCGAACGTGGGCCGGCAACAGGCGCGACAATTCCGCTTCTTGCGCCGCGATTACCTGGATGCCCAGCGCAGGAATCCACGCGATCCAGCCATCCGTCGTATGCGACCATTTGAGCAGCGACAACTTCAGTGCGACCGGTCGTTCCCATGCCGCCGAGCGCCGCGGCGGATCGATCTCGATCAACAACTCGTCGAGCGTCGGCGTCGTGTGCGGTTGCCGGCGCACGAGGTCGGCGGGCGTCAGGTCCCGCGCCACGCGGCGGATTAAATGCGAGACCGCCTCGACCGCCGCGCGCCGGCTGCGGCGCAGGCACGAAATCTCCGGGAATTCCGCCGTCTCGGCGAGATACCGTTCCCCGTCGAGTTGCCGCACGCACGCCGTCAATTGCAGCCGAAACCGTTGCATCGTGTCACCAGAATCGCGCCGCGCCGCCGGCATTGCAAGCAGACGCAGGGTGCAGGATTTATGCTCTAGCCCGACAGGGCGAAAGAACTTAGCCCAGGACGTGAGTCCTGGGACTTGCGGATTTATATCAACAAAGTTAGCCCGCAGGGCGACAGAGATTTCTGCCGCCCTACGGGCTCTGGCGCTGCTGATCATTACCATCCCAGGACTCACGTCCTGGGCTAAGTTCTATCGCCCTACGGGCTTGGTCGCTGTGCAAATCTAAGCCGTTCCTCCACCCACGCGGCGGCGGCAAGTAGCCGGTCGTCCGCGCCGAGCGGGCCGATCAGTTGCAACGACAGCGGCAAGCCATCCCGGCTCACGGCGCATGGCACGGTGACCGTCGGCAACCCGGAGTACGACCACGGCGAATTGAACATCGGGCTGCCGGTCGTCTCCCGAGTCGGAGCCGGCGTCGGCGTCGACGGCGTGACGAGCAGATCCACGTTTGCGAAACACTCAGCCATCGCGGTGCGGAATCTCTGCTGATGCTCCAGCGCGGCGTGATACGTCGGCTCATCGACGGCCAGCCCCTTGCGTATCAACGTGCCGATCTCACGACCGTACTTGTCGCCGTGCGCGGCGAATTGTTCGCGGTGGACCGACGCCGCACCGTAGGCCATCAGCGTGAGATGCCGGGCGTGAACCTCGGCGAAACTCGCCGGCAGCGCAACGACTGAAACATTTGCTCCGGCCAATTCCAGGCCAGCCACGGCGGCACGTGTCGCCGCGGCGACTTCGGAGTCCGCCTGTTGCAGAAAATACGATTCGAAGACGCCGATCCGCGGCGGCGAGGTCTGCGGCGAATCGGTGACCTCGGCGGCTGCCGACATCGTGTGAAACAGCAATCTCAGATCGGCGACGCAACTTGCGATCGGCCCGGGATGATCGAGCGGCGTGCTGAACGGCACGATGCCCTCCAGCGAGAGCTGGCCGATCGTGGGTTTGAAACCGCACACGCCGCAGTAGCTCGCCGGGCGCGTGATCGACCCGCCGGTCTGCGAGCCGAGCGCCGCGACGCACATCCCCGCTGCGACCGCCGCCGCCGAGCCGCTGCTCGAGCCGCCCGGCGTGCGGTCGAGGTTCCACGGATTGCGCGTCGGAGGCGGGTCGAAGCTCGCGTACTCCGTGGTGACGGTCTTGCCGAGGAGCACCGCGCCCGCGGCGCGCAGCCGGGCCACGATTGGCGCGTCGTTCATTGCCGGCTGGTCGCTGCTGAGCCTGGAACCGGCCCGCGTCGGCCAGCCGCGCACGTCGATGATGTCTTTGATGCCGATCGGAATTCCATGCAGCGGCCCGCGGGAATGTCCTTTGGCAAGTTCTTCGTCGAGTTCTTTTGCGGCAGCGAGCGCTCCGTCCCGATCGACGCTGACCCACGCCTGAATCTGCGACTCCCGCGCGTCGATTTTCTCCAGACAGCGTCGCACGAGTTCGCTGGACGTCAAGGAACCGCTTTTCAAACGTTGAGACAAGGCGACAATCGACATGGAGCGTCTCCCGAATGGATGTGCAGTGAATGTAGAGCACTTTTTGTAGGGTGGGCTGTGCCCACCAACGCTGTTGTCACGCCCCCGTTGGTGGGCATAGCCCACCCTACAAATGCTCGCACTGGCGGAGCAAGTGCACTACATTCAGCGCCGCCGGCCGGTAAAATGATAGAGTGCGTCCCGTCCTCTGAGTGCGCGGAGAGTTGCGATGTCGACCGTCGTCCCGGATCGTCCCCGAGCGAAACCCGCCGTGCCAGACCGCGCGGAGCCGGCGACGACGGTCAGCCTCGTGCCGATCGAGCCGCTCTACGCGCCGGACGATTTGCAGCGGGCTGGATTCGATCCGAACCGCGATCTTGGTACGCCGGGACAATTTCCGTACACACGCGGCGTCCATCAATCGATGTACCGCGGCCGGTTATGGACCATGCGGCAGTTCGCCGGGTTCGGCACGCCGCGGCAGACGAACGAGCGGTTTCACTTCCTGCTCAAGCAAGGGCAGACGGGCCTCAGCACGGCGTTCGATTTGCCGACGCTGATGGGGCTCGACAGCGACGATCCCCGTGCCCAAGGCGAAGTCGGCCGGTTGGGCGTCGCTGTCGATCTGGTCGACGACGTGAAAGAATTGTTCGAGGGCGTCGATTTAGAGTCGATCTCCGTCTCAATGACGATCAACGCGCCAGCCGCGATCGTGATGGCGTTTTTTCTCGTCCACGCCGAGGAAGCGGGCTTTGATTGGAAAAAGCTGCGCGGCACGATTCAGAACGACATCCTGAAAGAGTTTCACGCGCAGAACGAATTCATCTTCCCGCCCGATCCGTCGGTTGGGTTGGTCGTCGACGTGATCGAATACTGCGCTGAACACGTCCCGCAGTGGAACCCGGTGTCGATCAGCGGGTAT
>CAZDGB010000081.1:0-24406 GCA_964504645.1 uncultured Planctomycetaceae bacterium
CAGCGGCGATAGCAGCATCGCATTGGCGGAAGTTCTTGTCACTCAAGGAGCGATGACGAAATGGCAGGCCGAAAAGTTGCTGCAGGGGAAGCACAAAGGCTACTTCCTCGGCAAGTACCGGCTTTTGTCGCTGCTCGGCAAGGGGGGAATGAGTTCCGTCTTTCTGGCGGAACACGTCCTGATGCGGCGTCGCTGTGCGATCAAAGTGTTGCCGACGAAGCGCGTGGCCGATTCCTCTTATTTGGCGAGGTTTCATCGCGAGGCGCAGGCGGTCGCAGCGCTCGACCATCCGAACATCGTGCGGGCGTACGACGTTGATCATCAAATGGATCGCGACGCCGAGATTCATTTCCTTGTCATGGAATATGTGGAGGGAGCGAGCCTGCAGGATCTGGTGGCCAACCGCGGGCCGTGCGGTTTCGACGACGCGGTGGACTACATTCGCCAAGCGGCGCTGGGATTGGAACACGCCCATCGCGCGGGGATGGTTCACCGCGACATCAAGCCGGGGAACCTGCTCGTCGACCTGAATGGCACCGTCAAGATCCTTGATCTCGGCCTGGCACGTTACTTCTCGAATGAAGAGCAGGGGACGGCGCTGACCATCGCCCACGATGAAAAAGTGCTGGGCACGGCCGACTACCTCGCGCCGGAACAGGCGCTCGACAGCCACACCGTGGATCATCGAGCCGATATCTACAGTTTGGGCTGCACGCTCTATTTTTTGCTGACAGGGCACCCGCCCTTCACCGAAGGAACGCTGGCCCAGAGGTTGATGGCGCATCAGACCAAGGAGCCGCCGCCGGTGGAGCGGGATCGACCCGACACGCCTCCCGCACTCGGCACGCTGCTCCGCAAGATGATGGCGAAAAAACCGGAAGAGCGGCAAAGCACGGCGGTCGAAGTCGCCAGCGATATGCTGCAATGGCTGATGGATTATGCCCAACCGGCGTGGAAGCAGTCCCATTCGCAACTGTTAGGCGGCCTGCGCGGGTCCGACACCGATCTGGCGCGCGACACGGTCGCCACTACGTCGAAGGCGATCCCGGTTGCTCAACCGATGGTGCTGACGTGGAATACGCCCGGCGACGAGGCTGACACGGAGATAGTGGCGCGCGAGGCGTGGCCGACCGGCGATCTCGCGGCAACCGCCGCGACGCACGACAGCCAGCCCGAGTTCTCCGCGTTTCTGGAACAGGTGGCATCCGATCCGAAGCTCAAGGGTTCGAATGCGAAAACCGGCAAAGCTCCGTCGAAATCGGATGTGCCGGCGGCGAAGAATCGCGCTGCAGCGAAACCGGCGAACGACATTCCCAGCTTCGACTTTCTGAATCCGCCGGCCCTCAAGACCCAGGCTCCGCCGCGCAGCAAAGCGACGCCGGTCGTCGCGGCAAAAGTTACAGCCCCAGCCAAGCCTCCCCTTGTCAATCCCCCGCCGAAACCAGTTGTAGCTTCGCCGACGCCGCCCAGCCCAACGGGGACCGCTTTCCCAAATTTCGATTTCTCAACGACCTCCCCGGCGCCGCCGGACACCGCTGTTGCGCCCCCGCCAAGCGAGAAGAAACTGTCGTCGACGGAATCTCTAATCCCCAATTTCACTGCGGCGAAGCCGCCCCTCGCCGTACTGATTGCCGCCGGGATCGTAGGGTTAGCGTTGTTAGGAATCGTCGTTGGATTTTTCCTAGGATGGTTCAGCGAGGCTCCTGACGGTTCGAAGAAAGACGGCGGAGTCTTAAAGTCACTGAACAAGCCAGTGGACTGGAACCGGCGCTCCCTTCGTGTTCACGGCGACGAAGCGGATTTCAACAGCCTCCAGGAAGCCTTGAAAGAGGCCGGGAAGAACTTTCGCCCCAAGCCGACCGGAGCCGACGGCAAGCCCGATCTGCTCGTGTTTCACGTCGCCGAAGGGACCTACCAAGAGCGAGTCCGCATCAACGGCAGCCAGGGGAAGACGACTTGGCCTGACGGCATCATTGTCCGCGGCGAAGGCACTGTTACGTTCGAGGCGCCTGATGACAAGCCGGTCTTTTCGCTGCAGGAAGTCCCCGGCCTCACCATCGATAATCTGACAATCGACGCCGGTAATCAGTCCGTCGGCATCGAGGTCTCCGGTTTTGTCACCGACACGAAGTTGTCCAACTTGAAGATCCGTAATTTCTCCCAGTCGGGAGTGCTGTTGAGCGGCGTGCAGGCGTTTGGAAACCCGCTTCACCTGCAAGGAGTGTGGTGCGAGTCGAAGGCGGAGGGGGCCGTCGGTATCCGCATCGCGCCGGATAGTCAGCAACTCGAATCCAACAATGTACTGATTTCGCAGTGTCGTCTGAACGGCCCGTTGGCCGCCGGCGTGTCGGTCGACGGGAAGTTCCCCTACAAGATCGCCATTCGCGAATCGGTGTTCGTCAAGACGGCTGTCGGCATCCGCTTCCAAGGCGCCGGACGATGGCAGGATTTCGCCTTGGCGAACAACACGTTTTTCCAATGTCCCATCGGCATCGCTTTCACCGCGATGCCCGATGCCGCAACCGGGGGATTGATGATCCGCCGCAATCTTTTCACCGGAACCACGCAGGCCGAAGCGATGGTGCAAGCGGGATACAACGAGCCCGCATTCGCTGGCATGTTGAGCGACCCGGCGGGCCTTGAATGGAATTTTTCTGACCGCGCCGCGCCGCAGACACCACCGCCAGGCGAAATCAATCTGTTCGCGATCAATGGCAAGCGCGGTGAGACCGGCTTTGCTTTCGACGCCACCGATCCCAAGTCGCCGAAGTTTCTGCATCCCTCAGCCAACAGCGTGCAACGAACCGCACCCAATCCGAGAGACGGCGAGCAACCGTGGGTCGGTGCATTCGGGCCCTGAGGCCGCATCACATCCTCAGCGAATTTCGATGCAAACTTCGTCCGCAACCTGTTTCACTATAAGGAAATAAATTTTTGGTGAACAGGAAAGTGTAATTCAAATCTAGTCTACGTTGATCTGTAAGACGTGGCTGAATCGCAACCAGTCGGCGGCTCAACAGTTAGAACGCATCAGCGAACGCCGATTGTTAGCGCCCCTCCGGATTCGCGCCGTTCGACCTTAACGTTTCTGCTCGCAACTCAGTCGCCGACTGGGACTTGGAGTGTACAGTTGATTCCTGTTTGGGCCCACCCATAGCATGGAATGTACTGCAGTTCCAGCCGCGATTCGTTTTCCCCGCCTGCCTGTGAAACGGGTTCACAGCTCTTTGGTGAAATCGCCGTCGGAACTGACAGCGATGGTGGAACATGACCTCTCGACATGCATCTCAGGGACATCGACAACTGACTTCGCGTCGGCACGTTTCCGGCCGGCACAACGCGGTGCGGCCGGCGGCAGCGTATCGACAGCGCGGCACCTTGAACCAGCAAGCTTCATCCGGATTCTCCGCGCCTGAAGTGTGGCACGAACCGACGGAATCGGGCGTTATCCGCTACCGCGTGCAACCGGCCGGTGCGCGCTACCGCCATGCCGTAACGATCGACGATGTCCGCGCGCGCTTGCTCGACTTGCCCAAACAGTTCGTCGACCCGATCGAAGTCATTCAATTGAGCGCGATGACGCGGAAGCGGAAATCGTTTCCCTGCTACGGCATGCAGTGGGGCGCCAATGTTTATCTGTATCCGATCGAAGAATCGCTGGTCGAAACCTATGTTCGTCCGCCGACACCGCAGCAACTGGTCGAAGCCAAGATGTACGGCGGCGTCTGGTCACAAGGCGGCGGCTACCATTTGCTGACGTGGTCGGAAGAGGCGGTCAAGGACTTCTACTTGAACAACGTGCTAATCCACGAGATCGGCCACGTGATCGACACGTGGAACACGAACTCTGAAAAGCGGGAGCAATTCGCGATCTGGTTCGCGACGGAGTACGGATTCCGCGCCAATCGCGGACGGCGATGACGATCCTTCGTCGACGCATCACTCGACCGCCAGGCCTTTTGCCAGGCGAATTTGACGGACTTCGTGCAGCACGGCGTCGATAATCTCCCCGTTGCGGAACAGGGCGGTAAATTCGAGGTAGTTGACCCAGGCATTGAACGCCACGGCGACAAGCGCCAAGCTCAGATGCAACGTCGCCGCCGGAATGCCGAACCAGCCAGTGAACTGAGTCGGCGAGCCGGGATCCGCCGCCGCTCCGAACGCGCCGGTGATAACCAGCAGTACGAACGCCGCCACCAGTGCGGGGATTGTCCGGTACTTCAGCGACTGACACTCGGCGTGGAACTTAGCGTCGAGCCGATAGGCTTCCGACGTCTCCTCGAGCCAGCGCCCCGTGCCCATGAAATAAGTCAGGACGATGGCGTGCACCATCGTCGTGAAGACGATCGCGCCGAGCGCCGCCAGGAAGTGGGCATTCACGGTCCGCTGCACCGACACGTCGACGACCTTCGGATCGTCGATCGACAATCCGAGCGTGAACGCCGCGACGAGCAGGATCCAGCTCAATCCGCACAATGGCAGAAAAATGCGATTCACGACCTTCAATCCTCAACCAGCCGAATATCCACACTCGCCGCGTGCGCCGTCAGGCCTTCGGTTTCGGCCATGCGGCGGATGTCCTCTGCGGCGTCTTCGAGCGCATCGTGATTGAACCAGATCACCGACGAGCGTTTCAGAAAATCGTTCGCACACAATCCGTTCGCGAACCGCGCCGTCCCGCCCGTCGGCAATACGTGCGAAGGGCCGGCGAAGTAATCCCCCACCGCCACGGGCGTGTCATGCCCCAGAAAAATTGCCCCGGCATTCTGCACGCGATCGAGCAACGCTTGCGGGTTCGCCGTGCTGATGTGCAGATGCTCCGGCGCCAACAAATCCGTCAATTCCACGGCCTGATCCTCGTTCTTCACCAGAATCATCGCTCCGTAATCGTTCAGACTTGCCCGCGCCAAGTCCCCACGCGGCAATTTCGCCAATTGCGATTCTAGTTGCTGTTTGACGGCGTCGATCAGCGGCGCGTGCCACGTGATCAACACGCCGGAACCGGGACTGTGCTCGGCTTGCGAGATCAGATCGGACGCAACGAACGCCGCTGGGGCCGATTCATCGGCCAGTACGACGACCTCGCTTGGCCCCGCGATGCTATCGATGTCCACGTCGCCGAACACTTGCTGCTTGGCGAGCGCCACGAAAAGATTTCCCGGCCCGACAATCTTGTCAACCTGTGGAATGCCATCCACTCCGTATGCGAGCGCCGCCACAGCCTGAGCGCCGCCGACACGATAGATTTCCGTGATGCCGATCTCGGCGCACGTCGCCAAAAGCTGCTGGTTATAGCCGCCGAATTCCGTCGGCGGAACAACGACGGCGATTTCTTTCACGCCGGCCGTTTTCGCAGGGACGGCGGTCATCAGCACGGTCGAGGGATACGCCGCCGCACCGCCGGGGACACAAATACCGACGCGTTTCAGCGGCAGATAGCGTTGTCGCAATTCCACGCGGGCCGTGCCGTCCTGCCGGACGACGCGGATGTCTTCGTGCAGAATTCGCTGCTGGAAATCGGCGATGTTCTCGCGTATCCGCCGAATTGTCGCGAGAAACTTCGGCGGCGCGGCGGCGTGGGCGGATGCGAGTTCGTCCTTCGAAACCCGCATTGTTTCCCGTGTCAATTCCTTGCGATCGAGTTTTTGCGTGTAACTCAAGACGGCAGGCAATCCCTGCTGGCGCACGTCGCCGCAGATGCGCTGCACGACTTGCCGCGGCGAGAGCGGTTCGCCGAACAGATCGATCGTCCGCTGCCGGCTCGCTGCGGAGACGATGTCGCCCTGCACGCTCAGCTTGCGGCGCAATTCCGCCAGCAACGTGCGCGGATCATCGCGGGTGGCGTCCAGAGTGGGGATGGTCAGCATCGTGCGTTTCTCGGTTCCAACGTGAGTTTTGCAGCGCAATATGGTATAGAGGATGAACCACCGCCGAAAGGATTGCCCCGGGAAGCCGCGTGGTCGCATCCCCGCGGTCGCTGACGTGACGCAGACCGTCGGCTTCTTGTCACCCAGAGAAACGATTCGATCATGAGCATGCGTTACGGTGAAATCGACATGCGGTCCGATACCGTCACCCGCCCCACGCCTGGCATGCGGCGGGCCGTCGCCGAGGCCGATGTCGGCGACGACATGACGGGCGATGATCCGACCGTCAATCGCCTCGAAACCCGCATGGCCGAACTCCTGGGCAAAGAGGCCGCCATCTTTGCCAGTTCCGGCACACAGTCAAACCAGATGGGCGTGCGAGCGCATTGCTTTCCGGGCGACGAACTCCTCATTCATGAAACGAATCACATCGGCCTGTACGAAGCCGGCGCCCCCGCCGCCCTAAGCGGCGTGACGGTGAAGCCGTTGCATGGCGAGCACGGCATGCTCGATTTGCCCAACCTGGCCGGCAAGATCAGCCCCGATGATCAACATTTCTGCGTCACGAAGTTGCTCTGTGTCGAAAATACGACGAATCGAGGCGGGGGCATCGCGTGGCCGCTCGAGCAGATGGCCCGCGTCTCGCAGTGGGCGCATCAGCATAATTTGAAAGTCCATCTCGACGGGGCGCGGCTCTTCAACGCCGCGACAGTGAAAAGCTACAGTGTCACCGAGTTCGCCCGACACGCCGATACGATTTCGATCTGCTTCTCGAAGGGCCTTGGCTGCCCGATGGGCTCGATCCTGGCCGGCGACAAGCCGACGATCGCCAAGGCCCGGCGGATTCGCAAGCTGTTCGGCGGCGCGCTGCGGCAAGCCGGCATGATGGCCGCCGCTGCGATCTACGCCCTCGATCATCATGTCGAGCGGCTCAAGGAAGACCACGACAACGCCCGCGCGTTCGCCGAAGCCATCGCCGAGATTCCCGGCATCAAGATGCCGCTCGAACAGTTGCAGACGAATCTGATCTTTTTCGAAGTCGCCCCGGAGTACGGGCCAGCGGCGAATTTGACCGCCGGTTTGCTCGAACACAAGGTGCGCATGCTTCCCGTCGGCCCGCAACGGGTCCGAGCCTGCACGCACCTCGACGTCGACAAAACGGATGTCCTGCAAGCCGCCGACGCCATCCGCACGGTGATGCGAGAGCTGGCGGTGCGGCCGCAGAGAGAACAGGTTTCACCCGCCGCAGCCGGAGCTTACGGCGGACGATAGTCGTCGCCAGAGAGTTTCCCAAAATCCTTCGGCTCGGACCTCGTGGTGTCGAGGGGCCGCTCCGGATCGTTATTGTTGACTGTCCGTTACCCAGAAATTCCGGGTGGCGTAGGTCGCCGAATACTCCGGTGGTCCGCCCATCGCTCCCTGAGCCTGCTCTCCCGGCCAGATCACCAATACGTACTCCTGCGCGTCGGGGCAGGGATAAAGGTGCTGGGCGGCAGAAATCTCTCCGGTGAGGCTCACGCTTTGATCGACCACGCCGGTGCTGGAATTCGGACTGAGCGGGGAGCCGTCAGCCTGGCTATAAGCGCTCGTGGAAGTCGCCGCCGTATACACGGCCCAGAGGGCCTTGGCGTGATTCGCCGAATTGAAGTTACTGACCGTACCGCGGATCAGTAAACTCCCTGCGCCGGCATTGGTGGTGACCAATGTCGTTTTTGATCCGGTGAGCTCCGGCTTTCCGCTGGCGCCAAAAGACCAAGTTGCACTCGTCGCCATGTTGTCATTTCCTGTCGAGAGGTGAGACGGCGGCACGGGACAAACGTAGCGTTCCACCTTTGACCAGAACTCCCAGCTGCGTGCCGATCAGCGGAGCCCCTCTGGTCAACGAGAATTCCTCGGGGTCCAGAAACTCATGCAGGATTCTTCCGTCCCACGAGACCTGGCGAACGCCATTCGCGCCGATTTTCCATTTCAGGCGGTGCGAGCGACCCGGCACGAGTTGAATAGTTGTTAACGCCAACTCCCGCGCGGGGCTCGCGATGGCATCGTCCCCTGAGGGAACGAAGAACTCGCTGCCGCACCGAGTCAGGTGGCTGTCGCTAAGTCCCCATGCCGTTTGTAATTTCAGCGACTCCCCGACCCATTTAACGTCGTCCGGATCGTCAGTCTCGGAAGAATATCCTCCGTACAGCAGATGGACGATCGTTGGCCCGTTCTTGTTGGCCGGTTCGTCGATTTGCAAGACTGTTTCAACTTCGTATTCCTGCGATGGACTCTCGCCGATACCGATCAAGGGCGAACAACTCTCGCTGCGGATGGTCAGCAATTCCGACTGGGGATCGTGACGCCAATCGGACTTTGGGGTGTCCAGCAAGACTTTCACCGGATCGCGGAGCAACGCGATCCGTTCAGGGGTTGCCGGGACGACTTTGAAAATCCCTGGACGCCGGGGCGCGCCTTGCAGTGCGAACCACATGAAGCCGATGCCCGCGACGGTCAACAGCAACGCCGCCCCGATGCGAACGGAACGCGACACCACACGGCGCGGAGAAGTAGGCGCGGGCAACACCGCGCTGGTGACGGTCTGCGACGCGGCAGCCAATTCGGGCAGACATTCCCGCAATTTGTCGGCAAAGTCTTTGGCCGTGGAATAGCGGTCCAGAATTCTTGGCGATAACGCCTTCAGGCACACGTCTTCTACCCGCTGAGACAATTTATCATCAATTGTGCGCGGTGGACGCGGCAATCGCAGGCCGACGACTTGGCGGAATTCCTTAAGGTTCTGCGCAAGAAAAGGAAACCGTCCGGTCAGCAGCACGTACAGCACGACGCCCAAGCTGTACACGTCCGAGCGGGCATCTGCAATATGGCTCTGGCCATGAACCTGCTCAGGAGACATATACGGCAGCGTTCCCGACGTCGACGGCGATTCCTGCAGTTGGTCTTCTTCGGTCGTGGCTATGCCGAAATCCGCCAGGTACGGCGTTTCTTTGCGATCCAGCAGAATGTTGGAGGGTTTCACGTCGCGATGAATGATGCCTTGCAAGTGCGCTGCATGGACAGCGTCGGCGATCGCGGCAACGATGCTCACCGCTTGCACCGGTTCGATCGGCCCAGCCTTAATGCGATCCGCGAGCGTTGCGCCGTCGATGAATTGCGAGACGATGAAACATCCCTGTTCGTACTCGCCAACGTCAAAGACCGTCACGATCCCCGGATGAACCAGTTGAGCGAGTTTTCGCCCTTCCTTCAGAAAGTTTTCCGGACTGTGAGCGGTTCGGCGATCCGGACGGATGGTTTTGACCGCGACGTCGCGTTTGAGAACGGGGTCGAACGCTTTCCACACTTCGCCGAATGCGCCGCGTCCGAGCAGTTTCGTTAACTGGTAGCGACCGAGTTGTTGCTCGTTCGGCATGTCCCTCGCCGGTGAGGGACTGCGTGGCGGGGGTTTTCCCTCCAGAGGCGTAGTCGAATCCGACTGGCCGTCAGAATCATGCAACGATTTCTCGAACGGAGTCGCAGTTTCCGGCCAATACGGAGAAGCCGTTTTGTTTTCCGTGAGATCTTCACCGCCATTCATCCCGATATCTCCGGAATGGAAAAGGACCGGCTGGGAAGGAATGTTCGATTGAACACACTTAATGATTACGGTGTTCCATCATTCACTGCAAGTCATTGCAAGAAAGTGTTTTGTTGAGACAATTCACCCTTTGGGAAAAAGTCTTCAAAAGACAGTTTGGCGTTCAGTGCACAAGACCTTGCGCACGATCGATTCCACTGGCTTGAAGTACGGAGTCAGCTGCGTATCCTGATACGCGACCTTGTGCGCCGCTCTGGAGGGAATGTCCGTTGCGGCAACTTCCCGTGAACGGATTCTCTTTTTCGGACAAACGTTTTCCCATGCCTCGCGTGCTGATCACCGATCCCCTCTCCAAAGCGGGACTGCAGATTCTCCAGAATACCCCCGGCATCGAGATCGATGACCGCGGCGGCAAGAAGATGTCCGCGAACGAGCTGCGCGACGCCGTGTCGCAGGCCGACGGCGTGATCGTCCGCAGCGGTTACAAACTGACTCCGGACATTCTCAAGGACCAGCAGAAGCTGAAGGTCATCGTCCGGGCGGGCGTTGGCGTCGACAATATCGACCTGCCGGCGGCGACCCGCGAAGGCGTCGTCGTCATGAATACGCCGGCGGGGAACACCACCAGCACGGCGGAACACACGCTCGCCATGATGATGGCTCTCTCCCGCAACATCGCTCCGGCGTGCGCGGCCCTCAAGAACGGCAAATGGGACCGCAAGTCGTTCACTGGGACGCAGCTCGCTGGCAAAGTGCTCGGCGTCGTCGGGTTGGGACGCATCGGCCTGACCGTCGCCAAGCGCTGCGTGGCGATGGAAATGAAAGTCCTCGGCTTCGACCCGTTTCTCTCCGCGGAAAAGGCCGCGGAGCATGGCATCGAGCTCTATCGCGATCTCGATCAGATGATCGTGAAATGCGACTACATTACCGTCCACACGCCAATGACGCCGGAGACGGAGAATCTCTTCAACGCGGCCCGCATCGCCACGCTAAAACCCGGCGTGCGAATCATTAATTGCGCCCGCGGCGGCATCGTCAACGAGAGCGATCTGGCCGATTCCATCGAGAGGGGCCACGTCGCCGGGGCGGCGCTTGACGTCTTCGTGACCGAGCCGCCGAAAGATTTCCGCTTGGTCAATCTGCCGCAGGTGCTGGCGACTCCGCACCTCGGCGCGTCGACCGAAGAAGCCCAGGAACTCGTCGCGGTAGAAGCGGCGGAGATCATCACCGGCTTTCTCACGCGGAACGAAGTTCGGCACGCGGTCAACATGGCCCCCATCTCGGCCGCCGAGATGGCCGACATGCAGATCTACCTCGACCTCGGCCTGCGGCTCGGGCTGCTCCTGGCGCAGCTGCACAAATCGGGCGGCGTCCGCGGCGCGAAGCTGTTGTTCAAAGGAGAAGCCGCGACGAAGAAGACGAAGCTCATTTCGTCGAGTTTTGCCGCGGGGCTGCTCAGTTCGGCTCTGACCGAAGATGTGAACATCGTCAACGCCGAGCTGCTGGCCCACGAGCGCGGCATCGAGATCAAGGAAGAAGTGACGACCGAGATCGGCGATTTCTCGTCACTTGTCTCCGCCACACTAATCACCGATCAAGGCGAGATCACCGCGGCGGGGACCGTCTTCGGCCGGCAGTTCCTGCGGCTCGTCAAGCTGGATCAGTTCCATCTCGACGCGTATCTCGACGGACTGCTACTGTTGTATCGCCACATCGACCGTCCCGGCGTCATCGGCCACATCGGCACGATCTGCGGCCGGCACAACGTGAACATCGCCCAGATGGCCTTGGGCCGCATGCGCGATCAACCGGGCGGCGACTCAATCGCCGTCCTGCATCTCGACAACGAGCCGAGTGCGGAAGCGTTGACGGAACTCAGCCAGCACCAGGCTGTGACGGGGGTGCAACTTGTCCGCCTGCCGAAAGCCGGAGCTCCGCTGCCGTGGCTGGTCTGTCGCTGACTGGCCCGAAGCGGTGTCTTATGGGGCGCTGCGCGCAGCGGCTAAAGTCCAGGTCACCGATGTCCGCCCCCGAGGAGTTTACGCCCTCAGAGTAGGGGCATGAGCCGCCGCAAGCCTCCCGAAAGCGGCGTCGGTGACAAGCTACCCTAGGCTCTGATTGGCCCGGCTTCGGAGCGCGTTCTGCGAAAGCTCGGCTGACCAAAGCTCAAACCGGGCTTTCGGTAGTCTGATCTTCCCTCTAAGCTGCTGCCAGATTTGTCATCGACGCTCGGCTTTGGGAATTGAATATGGATGCCTTTCTCTCCGCGCTCCGACCGCTGATTCCCTTCGCGATCCTACTGCTGCAAACGGCCGTCTCAACCGCCCAGACTTCTCCCGCAACGGCGGAGGAGGTTTTCCGCCGACCCGTCTCACTGACGGCCGAAAATATGTCGTTGCTGCAAGCGTTGGGGGAACTCGCCCGCGCCGCGGGACTGCGCCTGAACGTCGATTTCGAGGCTCTCGCGAAAACGGAACTGGAACTCGCCCAACCGGTCACAGTGACCATCAAGGACGAGCAACTCTCCGACGCCTTGCTGGAACTGGTCGACTGGAACTCCTATCCGGGCGTCTATCGCGAACTCCGCAATGGCGAACTGTTCATTACCACCGTGGAAGCCGCACAGGCCCGTACGGCCGCGGCATTGCCTGACTGGCTGAAACCGGTCTACGGAAATGGCCTGTTGGCCGATCTCGGCGACGGCGGCGGAATCTTTCGGATCCATGCCGGCGCCAAACTGACGGACGAAATGCTCGCTCAATTCCCATCGCTGCCAGAGTTGCGAAAACTCGAATTCAGCAACGCCCATGATCTCACCGCCGCCGGCCTGAAGTCCCTGGCCCAATTGACGGCGCTGGAAGAATTGTCGATCCACGACCTCCAACACGATGGACAACATTTGGGCAATGAGGCAATTTCGAAAATCGTCGACCTGAAATCGCTGCGCAAGCTCAGCCTCAACGAATGCGGCACGACCGACGCGGGGATAAAAATGCTCGAACAGATGCCGCAGCTCACGCACTTGTCCATCTACCAGGAAGGCAGGCTGACCGACGCTGCGGTGCAGTCCATCGCCCAATTGAAAAACCTGAAGCTGCTGAGCCTCAATAACTACGTAAGCACCTCGCTGGGCAAAATGCAGTTCACGCGGGATGCGACGAAGGCCTTGGCGGGCCTAGAGCAGCTCGAGCATCTGCACCTGGTCGGCCACGAAGTCTTCGCCGAGACATTGAAGTTCCCGAAGCTCAAATCGCTGAGCCTCGGCGATATCGTCGTCAACGACGCCTGCGCGGCTCGCATCGCCGAATGCCGTGAGTTGGAATCGCTCAGCCTCGTCTACACCGGAATCACCGATGACGGGATGCGTCGAATCTCCGAACTATCCCACTTGAAGTGGCTGAACATCGACAGCCTCGTCATTACTGACGCCGGCATCGCACATCTGATGAAGCTGCCAAAGCTCACATCCATCTCTCTACGGTGCTCGCAACTGACGGACAAATCGCTGGCCCACCTCGCCAAAATCAAGACGCTGGAGCGGATCGAATTGAACAGCAGCCGCAAGCCGGGGTTTCATCCGGGCGACTGCTTCTCCGCGGCCGGGCTGGTTCAACTGAAAGACTTGCCGAAGCTCCGTACGCTGTGGCTGACGAATTTCGCCACCACAGAAGGCTACGGCGGTCTAAAGGAGTTATCGCAACTCCGCGAGCTGAACCTGATGATGGTCGACATCCGTCGCGACGAGTACGACATGCTGGAAGACGCGCTGCCGAAGACCCGCCTCACTCACATGACCGGCGGCGGCGGTTACTCGATGTTCCCCAGGAAGAAGCGACGTTAACCCCCGCTCGGAAAGGCAAGCTTGGCGTTGTCTTGTGAGGCGCTCCGCGCATCGGCTAAACTGAAATCCAACAATTATTTCGTGTCGCACGGCGACCAACGGGAACACGGGGGACTGACAATGACCAGACGATTGATGCTGTGGATCGCCGCGATCGGCGGATTTTGCTCTGCGTCGGCGGCGATGGCGGCCGACGTGGCGTTTCCCGATCCGAACCTGGACACGGTGATCCGCGAGATTCTGAAGAAGAAGCAGATCGACAAGAGCGACAAATCGAAGCCGATCACGGAAGACGACCTCGCCACGATCTACTTCCTGGAAGCTCCGAAACGCGGGATCGAAAATCTCGCCGGATTGGAGAAATGCCGCAACCTGGCATTGATCAAACTGACGGGGAACAAGATCAAGGACGTGACGCCGATCGCTGAGTGCGTCAATGTGCAGTCGCTCGATCTGGCGAAGAACGAGATCGTCGACATCGCGCCTTTGGGCAAACTGATCAAGCTGCAATACTTGCAATTGGAAGACAACAAGATTCAAAAGATCGACTCTGTCAGCGCGCTAAAGGCGCTCAATGCGTTGTACCTGACGAACAACGAAGTCGAATCGCTCGCTCCGGTCGCGGAATTGCCGAAGCTGGTGGCCGTGTATGTGCAGAAGAACAAGGTCGCGGACATCTCTCCGCTGAAGTCGGTGAAATGGCTCGAACGAATCGACCTGCGGGACAACCAGGTGAAAGATCTGTCGCCGCTGTCGAACCTGACGGAATTGCGGTACACGCTGCTCAGCCGCAACCAGATCGCCGAAGTCGCGCCGCTGGTGGAGATGGCGAAGAAAGACCTCGCCGGCGAGAAGCGGTTCGCTCCGTACTGGAACGTCTACATTGGCGGCAACCCGCTCAGCGACGCCGGCAAGACGCAACTCGCCGAACTCGAAAGATTGGGTGTGCGCGTCACGGACAAGTAGCAGCCTTTCCGGTCCCGTCGCCCCGGCTACGGGAATGGGTTAGGGAGAGGGGCGAGCGGTTGCACGGCGATGTTCAATGGATGACAACCGGATTCTCACCGCAATTACATGATGACACGCCATGCGAAGGCGTCGTGAAGCGCTCGCCCTGCTGCTCTCGGCAATCGTCTGTTGCGATTCGTTCGCTGCGGCGGACGACTCTGCCAAGTCGCTGAACATGGCCCGCGGCCATTTCCAGCACGGCCGCTACGACGAGGCTGTCGAGATCTACGAGCAACTCGTGGAAGCTGGCGATGCGTCGGCAGAACTGGCGATTGGCCGGGCAGACGTCTGCCTCGCCATCGGCCAATGGGATGACGCGGAAAACATTCTGCTTCAGGCCGAGGAGCAGTTCCCTGAACATGGCCGCTTGCGGGCGAAACTCGCCGAGTTGCTGGTGCGCCGGGGAAAATGGGACGACGCGCAGCGTTCGCTGACGGCCTTGCTGCGCGACGATCCTGACGAGCCACTCGGGCGGCTGGTGCAGGCCCGATTGTGGTCCGAACGCGGGAACTTGGAGGAAGCCGAGGAAGGCTACCGATGGTTCATCCAGTTCTATAACCGCGCCCAGCCGGCGGACGCCGAGACGCTGCTGATGGTCGCGGAAGGGGCATTGCAATACACCCGCTGGAAAGGGGGTAAGCAGAACTTCAACTTCGTGCTGAACACGCTCTGCGTCGACGCCCTCAAGAGCGATCCGGATTGCTGGCAGTCGTACCTCTTGTCGGGGGAATTGCTGCTGGAGAAATACAATCGGGCGCAAGGCGTGCCCGAATTGCAGAAGGGGCTGGCGATCAATCCCCGTTCGGCGGAACTGCTGACGGCGATGGGCCGCGCTTCCGCTCAGGATTTTCATTGGGACGACGCCAGCGGCCACGCCGCGAAAGCATTGGAGATCAATCCGCAGTTACCCGCCGCGCTCCGTCTGGCTGCGGAAGCCGCCTTCCAGGATGAAGAATTTGCCAAGGCAGAATCGCTGCTGGATCAGGCGCTCAAGATCAATCCGAATGATCAGGAAGCGCTGGCGCTCGTCGCCGCGCTCCGCTTGCACCACGACGGTTCTCCTCCGCTCGACCGGCTGCAGACGCTGTTGAAGGCTATTCCGCAGATCGAGAAATTGAAACTCGCTGAGCCGTCGCGGTTCGAGCAATTGGTGATCGACGTCTCCCGGCGGAATCCGAAACCGGGCTATTTTCTGGCAAAGCTCGCCGAACGGCAGGAGGCGTCGCGGAAGCATGACATCGCGGAGGCAATCTATCGCCAAACAATCGAGATCATGCCGCAACTCAGCGCTCCCAAGACCGAGCTTGGCATGCTCTATATGCAGACGGGCAAAACGAAGGAGGCCCAGCAACTCCTGGACGCGGCGTTCAAGGCTGACCCGTACCACGTCCGCGTCAGCAACATGCGCAAGGTGTTGAAGGTCCTCGACGGGTACGACACGATCGAGTCGGAGCACTTCGTCATCCGCGCCGACACCGAGCTCGACCGGCTGCTGGCTCGTTATATGTCGGAATATCTGGAAGAAATCTATCCCCAGTTGACGCAGGAATTCGGCTTCGAGCCGCCGGCCCGCACGCAGATCGAAGTCTACAACAAGTCGAAGGGGCTCTCGGCACATCAGTGGTTTAGCGCCCGAATGATCGGGCTGCCGTGGATTCAGACGATCGGCGCGTCGACCGGCGTCATCATCGCAATGGCGTCGCCGACCGGCCTGGACGAGCCGATGAACTGGGCCCGCGTGCTGAAGCACGAGTTCGTCCATGTGATCACGCTGCAGCAGACGCAGTTCCGCATTCCACACTGGTACACGGAGGCGCTGGCGGTGCGGTCGGAGGGTTATTCGCGTCCGGCGGAGTGGAACAAGCTGTTGTTAGAGCGTGTGCCGAGCGGACGTCTGCGGAATCTCGACAATTTGAATCTCGGCTTCCAACGGGCTGAGAATCGCGATGATTGGAATTTTTCCTACTGCCAGAGCCAGTTGTACGCGGAATACATGGCGGAACGATTTGGCGCCGAGGCCCCGGCGAAGTTGCTCGACGCGTATCGCCGGCAACTGTCGACCAACGAGGCGGTGCCGGACTGCTTCGGCGTGACGAAAGCGAATTTCGAGCAGGGCTATCGCGATTACCTGACGAAGATCGTCTCCGGGTTGAAGGCCGCTGAAGCGGAGCCACAATTGACGCCGGCGGAGATTACGCGGGCGTTCGAAACCGACGCGACCGATTTGCAGTCCGCCGGCCGCTACGCCGAATTGCTGCTGCGGCGGAAGAACGTCGAAGAAGCCAAGGAACTGGCGGCGACGGTGCTGGAGCGCGATACGACGCAACCGCACGCGGCGCTGGTGCTCGCTGCACTGGCGTTGGAAGCGGACGACAAGGCAGCCGCGGTGAAGGTACTGGCGCCGGCTCTCGATCTGAGCCGGCCGAATCGCCGATTGTTGGAGAAACTCGCCGTGCTGCAACTCGACTTGGACGACTTCGAGGCCGCGGCGAAAAGCTACGCCATTGGTCGGGACAAGTTTCCGGACGAACCCGCCTGGTGGCGGGGCACGGTCGTGACGGCGAGCAAACTCGGCCAGCGGGAGCTGTTGAAGGCCGCGCTGGAAAAACTGTGCGACATCGATTATGACCGCGCCGCCTGGCCGCTGCAGCGCGCCGAAATCGCGCTGGCGGAGAACAATCTTGCTGAAGCGAAGACCTACGGCATCAAGGCACTGCACGTCGATGTGCTGGATACGAAAATTCATGCCATCCTCGGCAAGGCGCACCTGGGTTTGAACGACGCCGAACGGGCGGCCGCGGAGTTCCGCGTGGCGCTCGAACTGCAACCGGGCGACGCAGACTTGCAGGTCGGTCTCGCGGAATGTTATGTCGCGTTGAAGCGAACCGACGAAGCCCACGAATTGTTGCAGTCGGTGCTGAAAAAATCCCCGGATCATGCCGCGGCGAAAGCGCTGCAGAAAAAAGTTTCCCCTTGACCACGCTGCTGCGAAGCGTCGCTAAAGGTGTTGATCACATGAATTCTAAGCCGCCGCTCAGTCTGCGCGATCTGCAAATGTTGATCCGCACGATGTACGGGACGAAGGATGAGGCCCGCGGCGTCTCCGGGACGTTTATGTGGCTGATGGAGGAAGTCGGCGAACTTGCCGCGGCGTTGCGGGACGGCTCGCCCAAGGAAGAACTCGCCGCCGAATTCGCCGACGTGCTGGCCTGGCTGGCGACGATCGCCAACGTGGCCGGCGTCGACCTGGAGGACGCCTTGCGGCGGAAATATGGATCCGGTTGTCCCGGATGCGGGCAGTTCGAGTGCGTCTGCAGCCCCGCCGAAAAGCCCTGAGAACTTTGAGACATTCCACGTTCGTTCGAATCGGCTCCTTGCCAAGCTTTTCCTTCATGGCGTAGGATACGGAAACGGGCCTTATTCGAGGTTTCCGCCGGCCTTCCCGGCCGACTTTCTTTGATGTGCCGTTGATGAGTCGAGTTGCGACACCGCCGCCTTCCAGGGATGACCGGCCCGCTCCGGTGATCCGCGTGACACAATACGACCAAGTGTCGTCCGGCATGATCACAGTCTTCGCCGGTCTTCTGGCATTGTGCGCGGTGGTGATGATGATTTGGATTTCAAACCAGGCTCCGAAACCGCCGGAACCCGTCGCGGTCGAATTGCTCGAGCTACCCGGCGGCGTGGAGGACGGCTCGCCGGATGAGACGTTGCGCGTCGATTCTCCCGAGCCGGAACGGGCCGATGCTTCCGAAGCGGAAACCCCCTCGGAGGTCTCAGAGGTTGAAGCGACGCTGGAAACCGCGGTCGAATTGTCCGATTCCGCGGCCCAGCAGGTTCAACAACAGTTCGACATCGGCATCCAAAGCACGGGCAAGCCGGGCAGCGCGAAAGGGACCGGCCGGGCGGCGCTGGGCCATGGTCCGGGCAGTGGCGGACTGCCGCGCGAGCAGCGGTGGTTCGTGCGGTTCGGCGACCGGTCCAGCGTGGAAGAATATGCCAAGCAATTGAACTTCTTCAAGATCGAGGTTGGCGCGTTGTTGCCCGATGGACGGCTGGCTTACCTGTCTAACCTCATAGCGCCGAAGCCTTCCGTCCGCTACGTGCAAACCGGCGCGAATGAGAAACGTCTTTACATGACGTGGCAGGGAGGCGAGCGCCGCGGGGCCGATGTGGAATTATTCAAGAAGGCCGGACTCGATATCTCGGCGGATACGCCCGTGTTCCACTTCTATCCGCCCGACCTGGAAAATCGACTGGCGATTTTGGAAAAAGAGTACCGAAACAAAAATGCCAAACAGATTCGCCGCACATACTTCTCGGTCGACACGGAAGGCAGCGGGTACAGGCTGAAGGTCACTCGCCAGTTGTTGCACTAGACATGCGAATTGCAGAAAGGGTTTGCGCGTCCGATGGACTTCGCCAAGATCGTCGATTTTTTCAGCAACATGATTTATCCACTGCAAGCGATCACCGCGTTGCAGGGGGCCTATCTGTGCGTCGTCGTGTTCCGGCGGATTGCGCAAAAACGGTTCCGTTCGACGAAGGCGGAAGACGAATTTCTAGGGGAGGTTCGCGACTTAATGAAGCAGGGACGATACGACGAAGTCGCAGAACTGTGCGATTCGCCGCCGTATTGGAGCAAAGTCGTCCCGCAGCTCATTCTCGTCGCGCTGCAGAACAAAGATCGGCCGGCGGCCAAGCTGCGACAAATGCTCGCCGAACGCTTCGAGCAGGACGTCCTCTCCGATCTGGAGAACCGCGTGGCGTGGATCAACACCGTCGTCAAGACGGCCCCGATGCTCGGTTTGCAGGGGACGGTGCTGGGTATGATCGCGGCGTTCGCCAAAATCGCGACCGCCGGTAAATCGGGCGTTGACCCCACTGCATTGGCGAACGACATCAGCTTTGCGCTGTTCACCACGGCCATCGGGCTGATGGTGGCCATTCCGCTCGTCATGGCGTTGGCGTCGATTCACGTGCGGCAGGGGAAACTGCAGGATTCCGTGCAGAACATGCTGAGCGTGTTCCTCGAAGACTTCGAGACGTCGCTGGCCAAGCAGCGGCAGAAAGCGAGCTGATCCGTGGCCGGACGCCGCAGTTTGTTTGCCGAAGGGGACGAGAATCCGTTCCAACGCGAGCGCGGCAATCCGCCGGGAGAGCTCGACATCACGCCGATGATCGACGTGACGTTCCTGCTGTTGATCTTCTTCATGGTGTCGTCGACGATGCAGAGCACGCCGGCCATCGATCTGCCGCCGGCGGAACACAGCAAGGGAGTGACGGTCAGCTCATCCACGGTGATCACCGCCCGTGCCCCGACTGGAAGCGTCACGTCGCCGCAACTGATGCTCGGCGACGGAGCCGGCCCGGAAGCGACGATCAGCGAATTGAAAACGTATCTGGAAGAGCAGCAGCGGTCGGGATTAAACCGTGTGGTCATCAAGGCGGAAGGCGACGTCCCGCACGGTTTTGTCGACGAGATCGCGAAAACGATCAAAAGCGTCGAAGGGTTGGAAATGTATCTCGGCGTCGGCGACACGCCACAAAAGAAGTAGCATCCCGGCTGTCGAGGTTGGTTGTTCGATATGGCGATTCAATTCCGCTGCGACCATTGCCGAACACTGATGAGCATCAGCAGCCGAAAGGCCGGATCGGTGGTCCGCTGCGCCTCCTGCGACGAGGAAGTTCTTGTCCCCGTCGAAAGCTCAACGGCTTCGCGCACGTTGCCCCCCTCCGCCATCGAAACCATTCGACATGCTCCTCCGGACGCCGATCAGGAAGAAATCGCCGATTCGCCGGAAAACGATCCGGTTCCCGACGAAATCGCCCCCACCGCATCCGCTGCAGCCGAGCGACAGGATCGCGTCGCTCTCCCCGACGATTTTTTCGATTTCGAGCCAGACGAGCAGCGCCAGCCGGATGAGCCGGCACTCGCAGAGTCTGGCGAAGGCGAAAACGAATTCTCGGAGATTTTTGAGGATTTCCCAAACCAGCTCGCAGAATCGCTGCCTGAACCTCCAGCTGTCGAGACCGAGGTTCCGCCGCATCGCACCGCCGATGATGTTGCACCGCAATTTGTGGTTCAATTGCGCAAATCGACCATCGACGACGAAATGGATCTCACACCGATGGTGGACGTGGTGTTTCAGTTGCTGATCTTTTTCATGGTCACCGCGTCTTTCGCGCTGCACAAGACGATCGAGACGCCGACGCCGGAATCGAATCAGAAGGGAGCCACGCAAAGCATCCAGTCGCTGGAAGAACTGGAAGGCGTGGCCATTCTGGTCCGAATCGATGCTCAGAACGGCATCACGATCGACGATGATCCGTTGGCCGACGATTCTCGCGTCGCGGACGCGCTGGTGGATAAAATGCGGAAAGAGCAGAAAAGCGAAGTGATCATTACCGCGGACCCGGCGGCGTGGCATCGGACAGTCATCAAGGTCGTCGATGCGGCCAATGCCGTGGGAATGCAGAAAATTCGCTTGGCGACTCGCGCCGGGGCGGACGATTAACCCTAGACAACGTAATTCAAAGGACTCGTCGACAACGGTTTCCCTCGCATTGAGACGACCGAACGTACGTCAATCAACTATGGCAGTCCTCGAACTTCAATCCGCCAATGGCGCCACCGAGACGCGGGAATTGTCCCGCCGGCAACCACTGTCGATCGGCAAGCAGCCGGCCAACGACATCGCCATTCCCGATGCCGACGCGAGTGTCGGCGCACTGCATTGCCGCATCGCCTGGAATAAATCCGCCTATGAGGTGACCGCGGCCGTCAAAGGCGGCGTCGACTTGAACGGCAAGCTGATCGAACGTGCCGTGCTGAAATCGGGCGACGTGCTGCGGGTCGGCTCGATGGATCTCGTCTTCCGCGATTCGTCGGGGAGCCGCCGTTCCAACGAGCAACCCAACGACGAACCGGAGAAACGAGCTGCGCGGCGACAGGAAAGACGCGCTCGCCGCGACAAGGACGAACTGTCGCTGTTCGAAGGTCCGGTAATCGCGGAATCGATGGCGGAGATGATCTCGCAGCCGGAAGTCGTCGGCGACGATTCGGACGAAATGTCCGGGTTGATGCTGTCGCGAAACCTGAGCCAGGGAGAAACGATTTCCCGCGGCGGCCGATCCGTGAACGATCGGCAGGGACCGGCGATGGCCGAAGAACTCGGCGACTTGAAACGCCGCGTCTCCGTCGCGCTCCGGGCCGACCGCGTGCGTCCCGGCGAGCAAGACGTCTTCCGGTCGCCGCTGGTGCTCGGCCTGGGCGGCGGCGGATTGATTGTGCTGCTGCTGACCGCGACGATCTGGTTCTTGATGGGCCGACAAGTCGCGCGGCAACATTTCGACCGTGCGGAGCAGGAGTTCAAAGACCAGAAGTTCTCGCAGGCCATTCAGAGCTACGAAAGTTTTCTCGAACAGTATCCGTCGCATTCGTTGCGAACGGACGCCCAACTCGGCGTAGGCCGCGCCCGCATCCAGAAAGAACTCTCGGGCGCGACGCCGTCGTGGAAGCGGGGACTGGAGCAACTCGAAGCCTTCATCACCGAACATCGCAACGACGCCGACTTCAAATCGCTGCAGCCCGGCATCGCCCAGTTTGCAGACCAGATCGGTTACGGCGCGGCGAAAACTGCCGAGCAAGTGAAGGATCCGGAATTGCTGACAGTCTCCGCGGACGCCGCGCGACGGCTGGAACAGTTCGGCGATCCGCAGAATCCTCCCACGACCGCGCTGGAACAGATTCGCCTCGTCACCGAGCAAGCCAAGGCTGCGATCCGCAAGCAGAAGACGATTGAAGAGACGCTGGCGGCGATCGACCAAGCGTCCAAGCAGAAGCAACCGATCGTGATGCTGCAACAGCGTGCAAAACTGCTCCAGATCTATCCCGACGTCATTAATCTCAAGCGGCTGCGCGATGCCTTGCAGCAGGCGATTTCCCTGGAAAAATCCGTGATTGAAGTCGCCGATCTGAATCAGCCGGCGGAAAAAACTGCGGATGGAGACGACGTTCCCTGCGTGATTCCCGTCGAGCACGTTCGGTCCCGAACCGATGAGGCGGCGAGCGGGCGATATGTCTACGCGCTGGCGCAGGACGCCTGTTTCGCGGTGGACTCCGTCACGGGCGAAGTAGCGTGGCGGAAACTTACCGGCGAAGAGCCGCCGTTCTTTCCGGTGCTGACTTCGGGCTCGCAGCCCGGACTGCTGCTCGGCGAATCGGGGCCCCCCGCGCTGGCGCTGCGCCATGCTGAAACGGGAGCGCTCCTCTGGCGTCAGCCGATTCCCGCGGAGATTTCCGGAGCGCCGCTCGTTCACGAGGGGGAAATCTTCGTCGCCGCCCGGAATCGCAGCCTGTACCGGCTCGACCTCGACACCGGACGGCTGAAGGAGCAGATGTCGTTTTCCCAGGACCTCGTCGGACCGCCGACCGTGGCTCCGGGGGGGGAACATCTGATCGTTGCCGGTCAAGCCGCCCTGATCTACGGCTTGTCGATTCGTCCGCTGCAAGTCGTCGCGGTGACGTTTGCAGACCATGCCGAGGATGCCGTCGCCGTGCCGCTGTTGTCCATGGGCCGACTGGTGCTGCTGTGCGACAACGACCGAATCAACAGTTGCAAACTGCGCGTCTTTGATGCGACCAATCCGCAGGAAGCGCTCGTCGAAGCGAAGCCGGTGCGAATCGATGGGCAAGTGTTCGACAGACCGGTGCTGCGCGGCTCGCAATTGGTCGTCGTCTCGAGCGGCGAGCGATTGCAAGCATTCTCCGTGAATGACGATCCGGAGAAGAAGGGGCTCGTGTCAATCGGGAATTACAAGATTCAGGACGGCTACGAAGGGCCGATGCAATTGGCGCTCGGACCCGATCAGCAGTTCTGGTTGGCGAGCTCGTCCTTCCGGCGCTTTCTGGTCACCAACGACAGCCTGCGGGCCGATCCGAATTCGACCGCGCCGGGCATCGCTTCGCAACCGTTGCAAATCATCGGCGAGCAGTTCTTCGTGGGCCGCCGTCCGCCGTACGCCCGCAGCGTGATCCTGACCCAGGTCGACCGCGAGCGGATGGCCGGCTCCTGGCGGGCCGTGCTCGGCTCGCATTTTCTGGCATGGACGACGTCGCGGAACGAGGGCATTGTTGCCGTGTCGGAGACCGGCACAGTGTTCTCGCTGACATCGTCGCGATTGCAGCAGCCCGGCGTGGAACTCCGCGCGGGAACGCCGCTCGAAATCCCCGCCGAGGTGACCGAGCCGCTCGGCGCGACGCGGCTGGATGACGGCCGCCTAGCCCTGTGGTGCGGCGGACCGCAACCGAAGCTGTGGCTGATCAACACGCTGGGGCAGGTCGAAAGTGAAGTGAAGCTCGATGCGCCACTGACGGCCGCTCCGATTCGTCTGAAACAAGGCCTGATTCTGCCATTGTCCGGGCGCCTCAAATGGCTGAGCGCGACGCGTGATGGCCCCCGCGTACAGGATTACGCGGCTCCGGTCGAAAACGGCGTCGCGGCTCAATGGGCGTATCTCGCCCCGCTGGATGACACCGAGTTCATCGTATGCGACCGGGAAGGGCGGCTCTCGCGGATGCAGATCCGCCAGGATGACGTCGTGCATCTGGCGGAAGCTGCCAAATTCTCGCTGCCGCAGCCGGTCGACGTGCCGCCGGCGCTAGTCGCGGGAGACCTGTGGATCGCGGATGCCTCCGGCACGCTGTATCAGCTCGATGGCCGCAGCTTCGACGTCAAAGGTCAGCGAAAGTTTCCGATCTCGCTCCGCGGCGTCTGGACCGACGGTACAGACCAGTACGTGCAACTGCTGGATGGCACCGTCCATTGCGTCACGCCGGGCGAAGGGCTGCCGGATCGCTGGATGATCGCGCTGGAGGGGATGGCGATGGTCGGCTCACCGATTCGTACCGGCGAGCAACTGCTGTGGGCGGACCGGAATGGGACCGTGATTCAATTCGACGCCGCGACAGGGCACGAGCGCAGCCGCGTGAAAATGCCGCAACCGCTGGCCCAGGGACTGTTGACGGTCGGCGGGTCTCATTTCGCGTCGGCGATCGACGGGGCCGTATACCGCGTGGCCTTCCCGCCGAGGGAGGATCCATGAGATTTT
>CAZDGB010000082.1:0-24297 GCA_964504645.1 uncultured Planctomycetaceae bacterium
AGGAACGCGCTGCTCGTCGCATGGACGAGGTCTTCCAGCCGTTCGTACTTGTATTCCTGCGGATCGTTCGGCTCGTCGTTCCAGGTGCCGAGCATCAGGAACCCGGTGCCGACGACCGAGTCTTCGGTCCGGTCCGGCAATTCGTCGCCCGCCAACTGCTCCAGGACGAAGCGATCGAACGGCTTGTCGGCGTTGAACGAGTTCACGACCCAATCGCGATATTTCCAGGCGAAGGGCTTCACCTGATCGCGTTCGTAGCCGCACGTTTCCGCGAACCGCACGAGATCGAGCCAATGCCGCGCCTGCCGCACACCGAACTGAGGCGAAGCCAACAATTCATCGACGAGCGCCTCATACGCTTGCGGGTTCGCAGCGTTTTCAAATGCCTGGATCTGCTCATACGTCGGCGGCAGCCCGATGAGATCGTCGAACAACCGCCGAATCAGCGCGGACTTCGCCGCGGGCGGCGCCGGTTCCATCTTCGCCGCCGTAAGTCGCTCGCCAATGGATTCATCGATCGTCGACGCTGGCGCATTCGCAGGCCGTCGAATCGGCCGCAGCGACCACCAGTCGCGCCCGGCCCGCACGTCGTTCGAGGCTTCGAACAGATCGAGCGTGCGCTCCGCCGGCCACTTCGCGCCATCAGCAATCCACGCGCGCAACAACTTTTGTTCAGATTCCGGCAGCATTTGCGGTTTGCCGCGGCGCGGCGGCGGCATTTCACCGCTGAGGACGCGCTGCAGCAACGGACTGTCGTCCGGCTTTCCCGATACGAGAGCCGGACCGCTTTCGCCGCCCGCCAGCGCCGCTTGAGCCGTGGTCAGCAACAGCTTGCCGTTGGCGTCGCGGGCGTTGTGACATTCGAGGCACCGCTTGGCGAGAATCGGCGCGATGTCCGTTTCGAAGTCCGGTGCTGCGTCCGCGGCGCTCAACACGGCGCAGGACAACCAGGCGAACATCAGGGCCATTGGTCCCGACGATTTCAGAAAAACCATCACGTATCTCCGCGGCTATCGAATCCGCCAGCGAACAAGTCCGGTCTAGTTTCCGTTGTCGTCGGCCTGAATTCAATGGCGTTCCGTTGTAAGGCGGCTGCGAACTCGCAAGCGTTCCTCAAAACCCCGTCCAAAAATCTGAAAAATGGCGAAACTTCGCTGTTCGGCGCGGGTTTAACGGACCGTCGCGATAGAATTCGGGTCGCAGCGAAATCCGCACTTCATGGCACAAGTTCGTGCCGCGCCGCTCAACATTTCTCCGGGAGGGACACGCGATGACAGCGACTGCAAGACGTTGGTGTTTCGGTTTGACGGCGGTCGCCGGACTGGCCCTCGCCGGCACCATGTTCACTCCTTCCACGCCGCTGAAAGGCGACGACGAGCCGGGCCGAGCGGCGCAACCCGCCCCCGATGATCGCGGCAATCCTCCTCCTCCGCGCCGCGAAGGGCCTCCCGACGGCGAGCGTCCGCGCGGCGACGGACCGGGGCGTCCGCCGGCCCCGCCCGAACGGGGCGGACCGCCCGGTGGCGACATCCTGCACGACTTGATGCACGAAGTCCGCGCGCTGCGGCACGAGATCGCCCAACTCCGCGACGAAGTCCGCTCGCTGCGGGGTGATCGCGGCCCCGGTCCGGAACGTGGATTCCGCGGCCCGCCGCGCGACCGCGAAGCCGCGGGTCCGCGCGATGGTGAACGACGCGGACCGCCTGAAGGAGATCGGCGTGGACCGCCGCGGGATGAGTTCCGTCCGCCGCGCGAAGGCGACTTCGGGCCCGGCCGGCGTCCGGAAGCAGGCGCGGACGGCGAACGACGCGGCCCGCGCGACGGAGAACGCCGTGGACCTCCGCGCGATGAAGAACGGGGCCCCGAAGGCCGCCGCGGCCCGCCTCCGGAAGATCGCCGCGATGGACCTCCCCCGGGCGATGATCGCCCCGGCGAACGTCCCCGGCGCCCGGCCGAAGACGCACCGCCGGAACGTCCGCTTTGACGGAGCACTTAACTCTGACGCGACGAAACGCCGAGAGTTGCTCTCGGCGTTTCTTTTTTCTTTTGGCTGTTCCATGTGGGATCGCGAAAAGCACACGGCGGGCTGACGCCGCGCCGCTCGCCGGAACGGGGCTACTCCGCCGGGGCTTTCACCAGGGCTTCGACTGTGGTGGCGTGGGACCAGACGGTGTCGCCGCCGGTAAGGAACAGCACGCGGCCGTCCGCGGTGGGCGGGCTGGCGCCGATCAGGCGGGCCGTGTGCGCTGCGATCTTGATTGGCGGGCCAAGCGTGGGGACGCCGTTCTGCAACAGGCCTCGCTGCAGATAGGTCGTCTGGTTGGCATCGTAGACCAACGCGATGCGGTCCTCGTGCAGAAACAACCGCGGGTCCGACCGTCTCGGCTGCGCTTCCGGTTGTGCGATCTCCGCCGGTTCGCTCCAGGTTCCGTCGGGTTCGCGGCACGCGTAGTACAGTCCCTGAGCAAAGTGATCCCAAACCAGATGAACTCGTCCCGCGACGTCGATGGTGGCATGCGGGTTCCGGGCGTGCGACTCCTGCGTGTCGTCGACCGCGATCGGCCACTTTTGGAACTTCTGGAACTCCGCAGGGGTGTCGGCCTCGGCGAAGTGCATCCGGTAGAGCAGCCAGACCTTGTCGTTCGGAGCGTCGAGGAGTTGGACGTTGCCGGGAGGCCAACCGCTGACCGGCATGTTGATCGGCCGCGGCGGCGACCATTCGCGGCCGTCCTTTGAACTGCACAGGAACAGTCGATAGCCGCCGGTGTTGAGTTGGTCGATATCCAATTGATTGCTGAAGTAGGCGACCCAGATCGTCCCTTGCTTGTCGACGTACAACGACGGCGACAGCGTGTTGTAGTTGTCGTTGAACAGCCGGGTGTCGCCGGTTTCAATCGGATCGGACCAAGTGACGCCGTCCTCACTCGCGGCGAAACGGACGCCGTCGCCGCACCACGCGGCGAACCAGCGGCCGTCGGGCAGCCGGATGACGTTCGGCGAGGGAACATAATACGAAGTCATGCCGCGCAGGTTCGTCAGTTTTCCCTGCAGCGGACTGTCGAGATTGAGGAATAGGGCGTACCGTGCCCCCGGGTGGAAATCGAACTTGTAACGGCGCGGCTCCGTTAGACGGGGATGGGCGTACTCGACCGTGTATTGGCCTGCGGTCAGATTGTGCGACGTCGAGTTGTTGTGATACGGCTGGCCGTCCAGCGTCACCGAAACCCCCGCGGGCACGAATTCCGTGTGAAATATGAAGCCAGGGACGGGAGGCTTCAGCAGCACTCCCAAATTCTTGATGGGCCGCAGTGTCGCCTCGACCCGCACGCTGTGGACTTTGAATTTGTCCTTCCACTCGCCGGCGCGGAAGAGGACCGGACCCGCGCCGGGTGGAATCGAAAATTTCTGCGAGATCTTGTCGCGCCCAATCGGCTTGTCGTTCGGCCATCCGATGCCGCCAATCCCCTTCCGGACCGGCGGAGTGCCGGCCAGCGTCCAGCAGTCGAAGTGGCCGCCGTAGCGAAGTTCGAGCTGTTCGATGTCGCAGGTGAATTCGAGCGCAGCGAATTCCAAACCTTTCCCCGCGGCGAGCGCGAACGCCCAATTATGATTCTGCACGTCGAACGCGCCGGCGAGCGTCGCCGGGTCGTTCAACTCGAATTCCGCAGCGGGCTGAGCCTTGTCGAGAATCGTCACGGCGGGGAACGCGGCGGTCTCGGTCGGCGGCAGCGCTTGAATCAACGGCTGTAGCGCCGGTGCTTGCAGACTTTCGCCGTGAACGAGGTAGCATCGCGTCGTCCAGTGGATGCGTTCCCAAGTTTTCAGAGCGGCGGACAGATTCCCATTGAGTTGCTGGGCGTGCGCCAGTTCGTGCAGGGCCATCAGCGGAAACCTCGCATAGTGCGCTCGCTGATGATTCTGGTCGAGCGTCAGCACGTTCTGCCCCGTCGAAATCGACTTCGCAATCCGGTCGCGCCACGTCCCGGCGATCTCGCCGAGCGGTTCGTTCAACAGCGGAGTGTGGGCATAGACGCGCTCCAGCGTTTTCTCCGCGGCAGCAGAATCATTCAAATAGTGCCGCTGAATCCGCGCCGTCAGCAGCAATGTCGCGGTCCGTTCCTGCAAGCCATTACGGTTCGCCGTCGGCCAGGGGGAATCGGAGAGGGGCCGCGCGTTGAGCTCTTCCCGCACCGGATGCTTTTCCAGCCACGCGTCCATGCGGTCAACGACGCCGGAGTACGCCGCCGCGCCCTCCGCCCAGCAGCCGCTCAGTTGATACGCATGCCCCAGCCAACGGGCGTCATCGATGGGACCGTCCTCGGCACGGCACAGCCGTCGGTAGATGTCTGCCATCTTGTCGTAATCCGCCGCGTAGAACGCCGTCTGGCCTTCGACGCGCAGCGCATCCCGCTCGGCAGCATCAGGGATGTCGTCTGCTGCGGATGAGAGAGAGAATGCTAGCCACAGCGCACCAAACATCACCCACGGCCGCATGGTTCTGCCCTTTGGCGAGAGGAGTCGACCCCGTGATGATATGGCAGCGGAGGATGGGGAACAATCGGTGTGACAGGCCAAACGAATGCTCACAAGTCGTCCGGGATGAGCGCGTCGCGGGCGGCGTGGCGGATGCGCAGGATGTGGACGACTTGTCCCTGAATCTCGAACAGGATGCGATACATTCCTCGGCGGCGTCCGAACAGCAACTCGCGCAGTTCTATTCCCACATCCGCTGCTTCGTCCGCCGACCGGCAGCGTACGGGCTGCTTCTCCAGCGTGTCGATTCGGGCCAATAGCTGCGCGAACCAACGCGCGCCGGCCGCTGTCGCGCGCTCCCGCTGGAACCAGCGCAGCACGTCATCGACATCGCGTTCCGCCCGCGCGGAAATGCGGACCTGGAACTTCATCCTACTTGTCGCCCGTGGGGATGCCGTGCTTCTTGGCCAGGGCTTTCAAGGCGGCACGGGCCGGTTTCGTCCGCCCGGCGGCGACATCGGCCAGACCTTCCCGAATCGCGGCGACAGTTTCCTCCCGCTCGGCCTTCGCGGCGGCTTCTACCAGCTTCTGATAAGCCGCCGCATCCTGCACGACGACTTGCGCCTTGCCGTTGACGGTCAACACCATCGGCTCGCCCGTTTGCTGCAACCGGTCGAGATATTCAGACGTCTGGCGTTTGAAGTTGGTGAGGGAATCAATCCCTTGCTTGAGATTCAACATGGCAACTCCTGAGCATGAAATTCGGTGCGAATTCGATGCTATCAGGAATGCGCTGCGGAGTCGAGATGCGGTGCCGGAGACTCAGGCCCACCGCCTTTTTGAAGTAGGGTGGGTCGAGGCTATGCGAGGCCCACCGATGACGAGTGATTTCCTCCCGATGGTGGGCCTCGTCAAAGCCCTCGACCCACCCTACGAAACCACCAGACTCAAAAAGGCATTGGCCGTGCCGGAGGCTCAACCGCGGCGTGAAACCTCGTACCGCAGTTCTGCAAACCCCGGACCGACGCGTTCGGCGGAGATCAGCCTCAACGGCGGAAAGGCGATTTGCCGCGGCAAGAGCGGCCGGCCGGAACCGAGCGTGACGGAGCCGACTTGCACGATCAGTTCGTCGAGGAGGCCCGCGTCGTGGAACTGGCCGACCAGGTCGCCGCCGCCCACGAGCCAGATGTTTTTGCCGTTCGCCGCTGCACTCATCTGCGCATGCACGGGTCGCACATCGCCGCGGACAAATCGAATGTCCGCCTCAGGCACGCATGGCAAATCGCGCGTCGTGAAGACCCACGTCGGCTGGGCGTACGGCCAGGGTTCCGGCGCGGGCGCGTCCAACTTGACCACGTGCCGCAGCATCCACTCGTAAGTGGAGGCCCCCATCGCCAGCGCGCCGACGTCCTGGATGAACGCCGGATAACTCGTCTCGTTCACGTCGCCGAGTTGGAACAACCACTCCAGCGAGTGATCCTCGGTGGCAATGAACCCATCCAGGCTGGCGGCGGTGTAGTATTGGGTTTTCATGCAAGCACAATACCACCGACGCACCAGCCTCGGGCAGGCGGACCGGTTAGTTCGTACTGGTTACGGCGGCAGCAGAGGCGGTGGGAACTCGTCCCGGAGGCAATCGAATCGGCGGCGGCGCGAGGTGCTGCGTCAATTCCCGCTGGCGGGCCGATTGCCTCTTGCGGAGCATCGGCACGCCCCAGAGATAGATGCCCGTCAACGTCAGCGCGATGATCGTGCCGCTCGTGAAATCGATCAGCAGTTTGCCGGGCGTTCCCAGAATCTTCCCGGTGTGCAGATCGTCGACGATCTTGGCCCAGTTGAGCCCAGCGCTCTTTGTGCCTTTCTCCCCCAGGCGCATGCCGTACTTCGACGTCACGGCACCCGTCTCGGCATCGATGCGAATCTCGGCTCCTTGGCCTTTGTTGACCTTGTAGACCAACTGACCATGTTCGTCCTTGAGTTCGATCTCTCCAGCGCGACGTCGCCGTAATGTTCGTGGGCCAACTGCAGCGCCCGGTCGAATGTCACGGGTAGCGCCGCGAAATTGGTCGTCGACGACAGCAGACCGCTCGGGCCGTCTTTCTTCTTTTCGCCGCGATGAAAGAACGTGTCTTTGTGATTCAGCAGGATCCCAGTGACGGCGACGAGCAGAATGAATACGGACAGGAACATCCCGCCCCAGGAATGCCACTGGCGGAATTTGACCAGCAGCCAGTTTTTGTTCGGTCGAGGAGCGGCGGAGGCTGCGGACATGGCGAATGATCCTGCGGAAATTCTGGCCGAAACTTCAGGAAACCGTCGTCGAGTCGTTAGTCGAGGCCGGAGAACACCTCTCCATTGGCCCGCGTCAACAGGGAGATGAAGACTGTCACATCAATGTTGGCGCTGACAAACCGCGCCGAACCATCTCCCAGGCCGGCATGAGCGCCGCCGGTGTGGAACGAGTACACCGCTTGATCGTTGCAGCAGTTGATAACACACGAGCCGACGCCGGTGCAACCGCCGGCGACGAACATCTTGGGGTCGAAGCCGGTGGCATGGCTGGCCCAACCGGTCTTGAAGTTCGTGCCTCCCGTCATCAGGCCGTTGCGCCAAACGTCGGGTTTGCCGGCGCATTCGAAGAACATCACGCTGTTCGATAGTCCGTCTGTCGTGTCGCGCAGGCGGTTCGGGAGCTTGACCTTTTTCGTGAGGATGGCTTTGTCGTCCCGGATCGTCATGCCGTAGTTCGCTTCCACGAAAGTCTTTTCGGAGCCGCCGATGCCGCTGGGCGCCATGTAGTCGGCGACGCACGCCGTGAAGGGGACGCCCCCTTCGGTCGAGCTGAACAGCTTGTCGGCCCGCGGCGTCGAAGGGCACAAGAACACGGGAAGCACGGACCGCACCACAGCGGCATTGCCGGGATCGTACCAGTTGATGTTGAAGTTGTACTGGTTGTACAACACGCCCTGCTCGACGTACGGCAGAATCTGCACGCCGGGGCCGATCTTGTTCGCGTTGCTGTCGTTCAGCCGGTCTCCGTATGGAAGGTAGCCGTATGAGCCTTCGAAATTGTGCATGCCCAGCACCAACTGCTTGAGATTATTGCGGCACTGCGTCCGGCGGGACGCCTCGCGGGCCTGCTGCACCGCGGGCAGCAGCAGCGAGATCAGGATGGCGATGATGGCGATCACCACCAGCAGTTCGATCAAAGTGAAACCAGCACGCGTCGGCGGGGCGGCAATTCGGCGGGACCGCATAGTCAGTCTTTCAAGCGGAGGGTGAGCAGATCGTCGGTTTCCGATCCGACCTCGACTTCGAGGCCGGAAGTGTCCGGATTCGCATAGCGCGGGGGGAGCAGATTGGGACCGTCGCCCTCTTCAATCGCCTGCGGACGCCAGACGACCGTGACTTTGTAAGATCCCGGCAGCGCTCCATCCTCCGGAACCTTGGTGCTGGCGGAAAATTGTCCCTCGTCATCCGCCGTGGCAACCGGCATCCATCCCGGCCCCTCGAATTGCGGGTGAAAGACGATCTCTGCCTGCGGGACAGGCTCGTCGTTGAATAGAACGGTCCCCCGCACCGGATGCAGTTGGACGTCCGACTCCGCGCATCCTCCGATGGCCACGAGGGTTACAAAAAAAAATGTGCGACGAGAACGAAACATGGCGACCCGCAGGTGAGATTGAATCTCAGTCTCGAACGAGCTTGCCACAACCTTACGGGAATGTCAACAACCGTCGCGGCTAGTGTGCGCGATTTTTTGGAAGGAAGTCTTTGATATGACCAAAGGCCGGACGGAGGTCAAGATTGACGGCTCGCTCACGGGCCGATCTCGGGTAGCACCGGTTGCCGTTCAGGCTACCGGTGCCGCGCAGCGGTCGGAAGCTGCGGAGAAAACGCACCGAGCGTTGTTGCTGTCGTCAAACAGTCACGATTTGCCCGCAGCCTCTTGTCGCTGCGCGACCCCGGTAGCCTGAACGGCAACCGGGGCTACCCGCTGAAACAACCACTCCAACGAGTGATGCTCGGTGGCGATGAACCATCCAGGCTGGCGGCGGTGTAGTATTGGGTTTTCATGGGCTGGTGAAATCACTGATTGCCGCGCACTGACTGGTCCGAGGGATTTTTGCGATCTTTATTCCTTGTCTTCTTGGATCCACTCCCCGTCCTTCAAGTGCCACAACGGCCCCTTGTATTCATCAGTTTTCACTGGGGGTGGGCCAAGATCGAGTTTTAATACCCCTTTTGACCCCGGAACTCCGAGGGGAAGTAGAACCTTTAAGTCCACCCCACCCACAGTCGATTGAGTGTGTGCAACAGCTGTCTTCTCGCTCTCGCCAGTAAATTCATAGGACTTTGAGATTGCAGGGCCAGTGGCATGGATGTAGCGGAAAAGCATCGTCACTTTGTTTACCGGATAGTCTTTGTCTTCAACACGGAGAACGTGATTCATCTCGCAAGCGATACGAAGATCCGCTTTGCCTTTTCCACTTACCGCAACGTCATGCATCTTGGCGATGATCGGGGAAGTAGGTTGCAGGTTGTGAAACATATAGTGCCGCATCCGGAAAAATGGCGACCCGTAATCGTATCCGTGGCAATTGCAGATGAGTCGGCCATGTTCCATAGCGGACCGTTTGTCAACTGCTTTGGGCAGAGGTGGATCAAATTCCATGTCGAAAGGCAAAACATCTACATGAATGCTAAAACTGGTCGGTAAAAACGTCTTCCAGTCAACCTTCACAACTTCTTCGATTGTGAAAAGTAGAAAATCTTCATCCTTCGCACGAGTCAAGGCCTCCGCTGTAAAGCCTCTGTGCGAAACGACAACGACTTGATTTACCGTCAGACTGCCGCGGCCACGATACTTGCCGATGATCGTTTCCATTTTGGTGGCATCGAGTTTTCGACCCTCATCCTTTGCTTCGACAGCAATCTTCATCATGTACGGTCCGACACTCGTCTCAACCAGAATATCGATCTCGCGAAGAGCGCCTGACGTTGGACCAGGAACCATTGCCGAGGGGGTGACTTTGGCACCTTGCGGCATTAACGCCTCTTGGATCAATGTCACCAATTCTTGGAACTCGTTTGTTCGTTGTGGCATGGCGCTCCGATCGAGAATGACGCAGAGTTCGACATAGGCTAAAAAGATCACGCCAGAATCCCCCGCACAACCTCGCCATGCACGTCGGTCAGCCGGTACTGCCGGCCCTGGTAGCGGAACACCAGCCGCGTGTGGTCGATGCCGCAGAGGTGGAGCAGCGTGGCCTGCATGTCGTGGACGTGGACCGGGTTTTCGGTGATGTTCCAGGCGAAGTCGTCGGTCGCGCCGTAGACGGTGCCCGGCTTGATGCCGCCGCCGCAGAGCCACCAACTGTAGGCGCGGCCGAAATGATCGCGGCCTTTCGGGTTCGTCGGGTCGCCCTGGCCGAACGGCGTGCGGCCGAACTCGCCCCCCCACACGACGAGCGTGTCGTCCAAGAGGCCGCGCTCGTCGAGGTCCCGCACGAGGGCGGCGGACGGGCCTTCAGTGTCCTTGCACTGATTCTCCAATTGGGTGTGCAGGTTCGAGTGCTGGTCCCAGCCGGCGTGCATCAGTTGGACGAAGCGCACGCCGCGTTCCAAGAGGCGGCGGGCGATGAGGCAGTTGTTGGCGAACGTCCCCTTGTTCAAGACGTCTTCGCCGTAGCGGTCGAGCGTGGCCTTCGTTTCGCCGGAGAAATCGACGAGATCGGGGACGCTCGTCTGCATGCGGAACGCCATTTCGTACTGGGCAATGCGGGTATCGATCTCCGGATCGCCGTAATCGGCAAGATGCTCGGCGTTCAGCGCGGCGATGTCATCGAGCAAGAGCCGCCGCGTCTCGCGGCTGACTCCGGGTGGATTATTCAGATACGGCACCGGGTCGCCCGTGTTGCGGAAACGCACGCCTTGGAACCGGCTCGGCAGAAACCCGGCGCCCCAGTAGTAATCGAAGAACAACTGGCCGCACGTCTTGCCCTTGTCGCTAGAAGTCATCACGACGAACGTCGGCAGGTTGTCGGTGTCGCTGCCGAGTCCGTACGACAGCCACGCCCCCAGACTCGGCCGGCCGGGGATTTGCGCGCCTGTCATGAACAATGTGACGCCCGGCGCGTGGTTGACGGCTTCGGTGTGCAGGCTGCGGACGACGCAGATTTTATCGGCGAGCGCTCCGACGTTGGGGAGCATCGTGCTGAGCGACAGGCCGCATTCGCCGTATTTCTGAAACGGTTTGATCGCCGGCTGCGTCGGCCACTTGGCGTAGCTCGCGGACATGGTGGAAAGCCGCGTGGTGCCGCGAACCGATTCGGGGATGTCCTTGCCGGCCATCTCGCGCATCACGGGCTTGTCGTCGAAGAGATCGACGTGCGACGGGCCGCCCCCTTGCCAGAGGACGACGACGCGTTTCGCCTTCGGGGCGAAGTGCGGGAGGTCGGGGAGGCCGAGTGCGCCGCGGCGTTCGGCAGCGGGGGCCCGCGCAGCGCCCAGCATGGTGGCGAGCGCCGCGGCGCCGATGCCGCTGGCGGTCGAGCCGAACATCTGGCGCCGCGTGACGCGGGCGATGTTTTGGAGGTGGAGGTCGTGCATGTCAATCATTCTCGTGTCAGGGCTTCGTCCAGATTCAAAATGCCGAGGCAGACCATCGACAATGCCGCGTGTTCGGCGGCGTTCAAGGATTCGTCGCGCGGGGCGGAGCCGACTTTCAGCACGGCTTGTGCGGCGTCTGCGTCGGTTTGATACGCGGCGAGTTGCTTGTCGTAAGCGCGGCGGAGAAGTTGCCGGTCTTTCTCGGTCGCCGGGCGGCCGACGACGCGGCGGAAGGCGAATGTCAAACGGCCGTCAACGTCGCCGGTAGCTTTCAGGCTGTTCTCGGCGAGGACGCGGGCTGCTTCCACCCACGTCGGGTCGTTCAGCGTCGTCAGGGCGTGCAAAGGCGTGCTCGTCGTGGCGAGACGCACGCGGCACGTCTGGCGATTCGACGCATCGAACATGTTCGCCGGGCCGACGGTCCGCCGCCAGAACGTGTAGAGGCTGCGGCGATACAAGTCGTCTCCGGTCGAGGCCGGATAGGTGAAGTCGCGTTCCTTGGTGATGGCCAGCGATTCCCACACGTCGTCGGGTTGATACGGATAGACCGGCATGCCGCCGATTTTGTGTTTCAACAATCCCGACGCGGCGAACGCCCAATCGCGGAGCAACAGCGACGGCATGCGGAACCGGCTCGCGCGGGCATAGAGCCGGTTTTCGATGTCGCGGGATTTCAGCTCCGGCGTGACGCGGCTCGACTGGCGGTACGTCGCGCTGGTGACGATCAGCCGGTGCATAGCTTTCATGCTCCAGCCTTTTTCGCGGAACTCGACGGCGAGCCAATCGAGGAGCGGGCCGTGGAGCGGATATTCGCTCTGCACGCCGAAGTCTTCCGACGTCTTGACGATCCCCGCGCCGAAGTAGTGCTGCCAGATGCGGTTCACCTGCACGCGGGCCGTCAACGGATGATTCGGCGCAACGAGCCACTGTGCGAAACCGAGGCGATTCTTTGGGAAATTCTCCGACAGCGGCGGCAAGAACGCCGGCGTGTTGAACGAGACTTTTTCCGTCGGCTTCAGATATTCGCCGCGATCGAGGATCGCCGTGTCGCGAGCCTGCGCGTCGCTCATGATCATCGGCCGGGGAATCTGGTCGTTGCGATAGGCGTTCAAATCTCTGCGCAGCGCATCGAGCTTCGCCACAGCAGGCAGCTTGTCCACGAGCGTCGCGCGGATTTTCTCGTCGAAATGTTTCCGCAGGCCGGGTTCGATGGAGTTCTTTTCCTCTTCGGTGCGCTCGGCTTCGGGCTTGCGCAGCACGGCGGCAAGCGCGTCGGGCAGGCCTTTTCCCTCAGCGGGTTTGCCGTCGGCGAACAGGCCGGTGCGCCAACCAGCGAACGCGGCGTCCACGGCGATTTTCGCCTCGGGTTCCGCGGCGGCGATCTGGGCGTCGAACTCAGCGATCCGTTTTTGATTCTCTGCGGTCGGCAACTCGATGTACGTCGCACCGATGCGAATCCGGTTCGAGAACCGTTGCGGCGTGCCGGACTCCGGAACGTGATTGAACGCATCCATCAGGCTGTAATAGTCCCGCATGGTGATCGGGTCGTACTTGTGGTCGTGACATTGGGCGCACGCCATCGTCAGGCCGAGCCACGTCGTCGCCGTGGTGTCCATGCGGTCGAACAAATTGACGAACCGCTGCTCCTCGGGGATCGCTCCCCCTTCGCCGTTGAGCAAGTGGTTGCGGTTGAACCCGCTGGCGACTTTCTGATCGTTGGTCGCGTCGGGGAGCAGATCGCCGGCGAGTTGCCAGATCGTAAACTGGTCGAACGGCAAGTCGTCGTTCAAGGCCCGCACGACCCAGTCGCGCCACACCCATTGCCACGTGTCGCCGTCCTGCTGGAACCCGTTGCTGTCGGCGTAGCGGGCCGCGTCGAGCCACGGCAACGCCATCCGTTCGCCGTAATGCGGACTGTCGAGGAACCGGTTGACGAGCGCTTCATACGCCTGCGGGTTTGCATCGTTCACGAACGCGTCGACTTCCTCCGGCGTCGGCGGCAAGCCGATGAGGTCGATCGACAGCCGCTTGATCAGCGTAGCCCGATCAGCTTCCGGAGACGGCGCGAGGCCTTCGGCTTCAAGCTTCGCCAGTACGAACCGGTCGATCGGGTTACGGACCCATCCCGCGCGGTTCACCGCCGGTTCTGCGGGACGGACGGGGGCGACGTAGGCCCAGTGCGGCGCGTATTCCGCTCCCTCGGCGATCCAGCGTTCGAGAAGTTTTTTCTGTTCGGGGGATAGCCGGCGATTCGAGTTCGGCGGCGGCATCAGATCGTCGGGGTTCTCGGAGTGAATCCGCTGGATCAGCCCGCTGTCCGCGACCTGGCCGGGCACGATGGCGCCGCTGGCGACCGCCGAATCGTGCACGTCGAGCCGCAAATCGGCCTGGCGTTTGTTTGCATCCTGGCCGTGGCAGTAGAAGCAGTTTTCCGAGAGGATCGGGCGGATGTCGCGGTTAAAGTTCAAGCGGTCTTCGGCGGCGGCGAAACCGGAGAACAACCCCCCGCCCAAGAACAGCGCGATTCGCAGGCCCCGCATGAATCCACCTCGTCGAGCGATGACGTAGAGTCCGCCGAGCGGACCGGTATTCGAACACGTCGCGATGATGGTCCGCATAGCGGACCCTACGGATTTCCGGCCGCGCCGCTTGCCGACGGGCGGAACCCTGATCATACTCGCAGGCAGGGCCATTTGCAGCGTTTTCGGGGAAAAAGCGAACGTCGATCGAGGAGCCGTTCATGACGCGCGTCATTCGCTTTGCGTGGTTTGCGGTCGGATTGCTGGCGAACCAAGCGGCGCAGGATAAGACCGAGCCGACGATGGCCAACGTGCCGTACGGCGAACACGAGCGGCAAGTGCTCGATTTCTATCAAGCAAAGTCCGACAAGCCGACGCCCGTGGTGTTCTTCATTCATGGCGGCGGCTGGGTCGGCGGCGACAAGGGGAGCGTCGCCGACGTGGCGCATTTCCTCGACGCGGGCATCTCCGTGGTGGCCATCAACTACAGGTATTCCTGGCAGGCGCAGCTGGCCGGTGTGAAGCCGCCGGTGGAATGGCCGATTCACGACGCCGCGCGGGCGCTGCAATTCGTTCGCTCCAAAGCGCAGGAATGGAACCTCGACAAGACGCGGATCGGCGCGACGGGGGGCTCGGCGGGGGCCTGTTCGAGCCTGTGGCTGGCGCTGCACAAGGATCTGGCCGATCCCAACGCCGAGGATCCGATCGCGCGGGAATCGACGCGGCTGTGGTGCGCCGCGGTGGCTGGCGGGCAGACGTCGCTCGACCCGGCTCAGTTGAAAGAGTGGACCCCCAACAGCCGTTACGGCGGGCATGCCTTCGGATTCATGGATCCGAACGACCGTTCGACTCGCGACACGCGGTTTGCGGAATTTCTCGCGGCCCGCGAGCAGGTGCTGCCGTGGATCAAGGAGTATTCGCCGTACGAACACGTGTCGGAAGACGATCCGCCGATCTACATGATCTACACGTCGCCGCCGGGGTTGGGGCAGGAGCAGAAAGATCCGACGCACACGGCGAACTACGGCGTGAAGCTCGAAGAGAAGCTGAAGAGCGTCGGCATCCCGTGCGAACTTGTCTATCCCGGCGCGCCCGATGTGAAGCACGAAACGATGACGGCGTACCTCATCGAACGGCTAAAGGCGGAGAAGTAGTCCATGCGGACTGCGAACCCGCAAGCGTCCGGCTTTGTCCTTCGACCATGGAACGGGACTAAACCGCGGCCAGTGCAGCGGTCGTAGCCACGGAATGGGATTGATACTCTTCCAGCGCGGCGGCCGTTCGTTCGGGCGACAGCACGCCCGTGCGAATCAACACGCCCGCTAATTGCTTCGGCTCCTCGATCTGCCACGCCAACAGTTGCGCGAGTTGCCGAGGCGTGAGCCATCCGCGCTGGCAAGCGATCTCGCCAAAGCGGCTCGCGTTGTTGCGTTGGGTTTCCTGCACGCTGTCGACTTGCTCGGACGAGAGGAAGTTCATTTGCAGCGCCAAATCGCCAAGCCGCAACGATTGCGGCGGGCATTCCTGCATGGCGCGCGCGATCGCGGGGGCGTCGAGAATGCCGCGTGCGACGAGCCAGCGGCTGAAGCGCAGCTGCGAGACCAGCGTCTGCAATTCCCGCTCGTCGTTTTTGAGCAGCGAGCGGACGGTTATGCGGTTGCGGCCGCCCTCTTTGGATTCATACAGGCACGCATCCGCGGCGGCGACCAGGTCTTTCTGCGTCTCCTGCTCCAGCCGGCCCGGAATCGTGAGGGCGGCGCCGAGGCTGATCGTCACCTGAAACGTGACGCCGCTGCTGTGAAACACTTCCGCCGCCACCCGTTCGCGGATGCGCTCGGCGAGTTTTTCCAGTCCTTTTTCATTGGGTTGCGTGACGAGGATCACGAACTCTTCCCCGCCGTAGCGGGCGACGGTGTCGGAAGTTCGCGCCGTCTCCAGAAACAGCCCTGCGATGCGTTCCAGCACCGCGTCGCCGGTCCGGTGTCCGTAGGTGTCGTTGAGCTGCTTGAAATGATCGACGTCGGCAAAGATCACGCCGATGGGCGTCGCGGTGCGAATGCAGCGCTGATATTCCTTGCCGAGCGTTTCATCGAAGAAATGCCGGTTGTAGAGCTTGGTCAGCGCGTCGTGCAGAGCCTGCTGTTGCAGTTGCAGATTCTTCGATTCCAAGACCCGCATTTCGGCTTCAACCGTCTGCTGTCGGACGGCGGCCTGCGTGCTGGCCATGTGCTCCCGCAACGCCACCTGGGCCAGTTGCTCGTTCGCTTCCAGCATCAGGTCGGTGGGCGAACCCAAGTCCGACATATCGACCTTGAACAAGTCGCCGGCCTGTTTGAAACGATCGTCGACCCGACAGAGAAAGTCATCGACGTCTTCGGCCAGCATGTCGAAATGCCGCTCCGCGATCTTCCACAGCCGATCCAGCGCTTGACCCTTCTGCGGCGTGCAGACGTAATCGCCGACCGCCGCGGCCGCCGCCATGGCCGCGGCCAACTGGCCCTGCGGCGTGCCGGCGCTCGCGGCTAGATCATCCGGCGCCGCGTGATGATGACGGGCCGCCTCGACCATCACGGATGGCAGCTTCCAATGTTCCATGAGCTTCGTGCCGATCTCGACGTGATCGAACCCGAGCGCGTTTCGTTCGCCGTCGATCAGCGGCTGCAATTCCGTCTGGACCGCTTCGAGCACGGGCACGTATTGCCGCGCGATGGTTTTCAACATGGCGAGCCGGCCCAGATCGAGCAGCAGGCCGCACAGGAAGAACTCACCCGCGTGGGCCCGGTTCTGCCGCGCTCCCAGGTATTCCGCGGCACACGCCTGGACGATCGATTGGCGCCAATAGGCGAGATAATGTTCGGCCACCGGCCCGCGCGACATGGCGTCGTCGGTCAGCGAGAACGACAATGCCAGCGAGGTCGAGACCGTGGTGCCGAGCAGCGGCACGGCACGATCCAGCGTGCGGACTTCGCTCGAGAGTCCGAAGAACGAGGAATTCGCCGCCTTCAAAATCTTGGCGGCAATCGCGGGATCGATGCTGATCGTCTCGATCACGTGCCGGATTTCAGTATCCGGATTCTTGGCCAATTCCAGCAACTTGATCGCAACGCCGGGCAGCGTGGGAAGTTGCGATGACGACCAGATGCGCTTCGGGTCGAGCATAATGTGCCGCGTTCTCGGGAAAGGCCGATCCCTGGCGCAAACCAACTCCTCACCGTACTATAGGTCCTACTTTTCGGGGCGTGGCGAAATTTCATCACTGGCCGGCCTGAATTCCACGGGCACCGTCCCCGGAGAGTGCGTTTTCGCCATGACACTGGTAAACTGCTTACCATATGCTATATTCCCGTCAGCCATCTGCTTCCCAGCCGCTTGAATTCGAGGTGTCACGGTGGCTACGTCCGACATCCCCATCCGCGTCGTCCTGATCGACGACCACGCCATGGTGCTCGAGTCACTCTCGGCCCGGCTGTCGATTAATCCGCAGATTCAGGTGGTTGGTACGGCAAACGACTGCGACGAAGGTTTTCGCGTCGTCCTGGAACACAAGCCCGAAGTCGTCATTCTCGACGTCAATCTCCCCGGTCGCGGCGCCTTCGACCTCGCCGAAGATCTCGCCTCGCGCCGCCCGGACACGCGGCTGATTTTCGTGACCGGCTATCTGGCGGACATCTACCTCGAGCAGGCGCTGAAGCTGAACGCCTACGGCTATTTGCTCAAAGGAGAGCCGATCCACATTCTCGCTGACGCCATTCTCAAGACGCGGGCCGGCGAAAAGAGTTTTTCCGCCGACGTGCTGGCGCGGCTGAATTTCGACTCGACGACCAAGACCTATTCGATCAAGGCGCGTTCGTTGCTCAGCATGCTCACCGGACGCCAACTCGAAGTTCTGAAGCACCTGGCGCGCGGCGAAAGCGTGAAAGAAATCGCCAAACTGATGCACCTGTCGCAGAAATCAGTCGACAGCCACAAATATCGCATCATGAACAAGCTGGGCATCCACGACCGCGTGGAACTGGCGCGGTTCGCCATCCGCGAAGGATTGTCGGATCCGTTCGTCGCGCAGTAAGCGATTTCTTTTCTCCCGCTTCACCGGCTGGCATACGCTGCGCGCTGCGTTCGACCTGCCGAGTCGACAGGCGAAATTCTCGGCGAGTTCTCGAGAATCGCCGACCGCGGCGCGCCGGTGGTGTAATCTCTCTGCTGTCGGGACCAGAAGACGCAACTTCTTGTCGCCCGTTCAGTATACCAGACCTGCAAAATCTTATTTTTAGAATCACGTTTTCGGCGGCGGTACGTTTGACATCTGACCCCCCTCTGCTATCTTGAGGCGGCAGAATCGTTACAACCGACGCAATCTGCAAAGTTTCACAGATGTGTTTGCCAATCGCGGGCAGATGAACACCTATGTCCCGAAAGGCTACTAAGCTGGCGGATGCGAATGGCTCGTGGTCCGCAACTTCCCGTGTTTTGGTGTTCCAGGAGGCTAACATGATGCGACGTTTGATGGTGACTTTGACCGCGTTGGCGGCGATGGCGCTGTTCGTGGGCGGTGCGGAAGCGGGCAATCGCTGCTGCAAGCCGGCCAAGTGCCGTCCGGCCAAGACCCGGTGCTGCGCTCAGCGCACGAACAACTGCTGCGCTCCGGTCCAGCAGACGACCTGCTGCGCTCCGGCTCCGGTGACCACTTGCTGTGCCCCGGCTCCGACGAGCTGCTGCAACTCCGCTCCGGTTGGTTGCGCCACCGGTGGCTGTGCGACCGGCGGCTGCGCCACCACGGCTCCGGCCCCGACGACCACCACCACCACGCCGACGCCGGCCGCTACCGACGCTCCGCCGCCGCCGGCCGAGACGAAGTAGTTCAGACCGCGAAGTCCTCTGCGATTTCGAGCAGTTCGCCCTGGTTCACCAGGGCGAACTTTTTTTTGCGCTGCAGCGAAGTCCGGCTTCAACACTGGGAACCCGGACTTCCTTCGTTCTGCATTTATCGAGAGCACATAGCGAAACCCGGCTAGCAGACGAACCGGGTTTCTCGTGCAGGGACGTGACGACGCTGCTAAGGGGTTCGGGCGCCGTACTCGTACTTCGTCTCGATCACGGCGTCGGCCAGGATCTCGTCGATCAATTCCTGAATGTTCGCCGGGCCCGTCGGCTGCAGCTTCATGAGGATCTCGACCTGCACGTCTTCGAATGGTTTTTTGCCGGCGTCGGTCCGTTCTTCGACCTGGACGATCTGGCACGAATCGCTGCCGAAATGTTCGACGAACTCGCCGCCGGCTTTCGCCGAGAAGAGGAGCTTGTCGAGTTTCTCGTCCGACAGGCTCCCTTCCGTCACCCAGTCGCGCTGGCCTTTGTTGCTCGCCGTCGGGCCGTCGGAGTATTTCACGACGACATCCTCGAACGCGACGCCGCGGTCGAGTTCCGCGCGGGCCTGGAGAAGCTTCTTTTCGGCGCTCGCCTTGCCACCCGCGCCGGAGTGGGTGATCTGGATCTGCCGCCAGCGAACTTTCGCCGGGAAGCGATAGTCGTCCAGGTGCTGCTGGTAGTAGTCGACGACGTTCTGCCGGTTGATCGGCTTCGGTTTCTCAGCCCGCGCATCGATGTAGCCGCGGGCCATGCCCTGCGAGACGAATGAATTGCGAATGTCGTTCAAGCTAGTGCCGCGATTTATCAGTTCGCGTTCGAGTTCCGTCCGCGTGGAGACGTTGAGCTCTTTCTTGAGCTTCTCGACTTCCTTTTCGAAGACCTTGTCAAGCTGGGCCTGCAAGGCCTTCAACTGATCGGGTTTGAGTTCCCCTTTGGTCCGTTCGACGAGCAGATGCTTCTCGATGTGGCCCCGCAGGTCGCGGCGGATGATCTCTTCACGGATCTTCTGGAAGTCGGCGTCGTTGACCTTCGGACGCACCTGTCGCAGATAGTCGCCGTAACGCTCCAGGACTTCGCCGGCAAAGATCGGCGAACCGTTTGCGCGGGCGACGACGGTGGAGTAGAAAATGTCGCGTTCGTTGCCGGCGGGTTTCGGCTGCTCGTCATTACCGGGCTTTGGCCGCTCGATATCCGCCGTGACGACACGTCCACTGCCCTCATCCGTCCCGGATACCGTAGCTTCGTAAGTCAAGTCCTCAGCTTCCGCAATCGCCCGAGCGTTCGGGGCATCCTCGAGCGATGTGCGCTGCGGCGTCGGGCCGAACACGGCATGCTCGTTCTTGGATGTGCTGTTGCAGCCGCACACGAGCAGCCAGCCCAGGCAGGCGAACAGCCATCGCGACGACACATCCATGTGGCGACTCACTAAGTTCCAAATCACAACCGCCAAGTTCCAAACAAGCTCCAAATACCAAATTCCAAGAGTTAAAGCCGCTTCCACGGCATTGTGATTTTGGTTTTCTTGGAGCTTGTTTGGAACTTGAGGTTTGGAGCTTGGAACTTATACGCCGGAACTCAAGTTCTCTGCAACACGGCTTTTAGGAGTTCAATCAGCGGAATCTGCCGGTCGAGGTTCCGCGGCAAGACGAGATACGCGTGCCGGTCGTCCACGATTCGCAGCGGTTGCGGAGATCGCTTCGCCAGCTTCTGTATCTTGCGGGGATTGCGATAGCCGAAGACGGCATAGTCGTCTTCCAGGCGAATTTCATCCACTTGCCAGAACTGCGCCAACAACTGCAATTCGCGAATCTGGAACAGTCGGTCGGTCTCCGGCGGCCACGGTCCGAAGCGATCGCGGAACTCGGCCTGCACTTCGGCGAACTGCTCGGCGTTCTGGACGCCGGAGAGCTTACGGTACATCTCGATTTTGAATCGCCCCGGTGGAACGTACGCGTCCGGCAGATACGCCGTGATCGGCAGATCGACGGCGACGTGCCGATGTTCCTTCACCGGCTCCTGTTTGAGCGCTCGCACGGCGTTTTCGAGCAGCTGGCAATACAGCTCATACCCCACGGCGGCAATGTGGCCGCTTTGCTCCGTGCCGAGGATGTTCCCCGCGCCGCGAATCTCGAGATCGCGCATGGCGATTTTGAACCCGGCCCCGAGTTCGCTGTACTCTTCAATCGCCTTGAGCCGCCGTGACGCCGTCGTCGTCAGTGTCTTGCCTTCTTCCAAGAGCAAATAACAGTAAGCCCGATGCTTGAATCGCCCCACGCGTCCGCGGAGTTGATGCAAATCCGAGAGTCCGTACTTGTCGGCCTGATGGATGAAGATCGTGTTGGCGTTTGGGATATCTAGGCCGCTCTCGATGATCGTCGTTGCCACCAGAATATCGGTGCGTCCGGAGACGAATCCCATCAATGCAGCCTCGACATCGTCCTCGTGCATCTGGCCATGCATGATGTCGACGGTGGCTTCGGGAACAATGGTGCGGAGCCGTTCGGCGATCGTCTGGATGTTGTAGACGCGATTGTGGACGAAATAAATCTGTCCGCCGCGATTGAGTTCCCGCACGATCGCGTGCCGGATGAGTTCCGTATCAAAACGGCTGACGCGGGTCTCGACGGCCTGCCGATCCTGCGGCGGCGTTTCCAGGTTCGAGATGTCGCGGATGCCGACCAGCGACATGTGCAGCGTCCGCGGAATGGGCGTCGCGGACAGCGTCAACACGTCGACTTCCAGACGCAGGCGTTTCAGCATTTCCTTCGCTTCGACGCCGAACCGTTGTTCCTCGTCGATGACTAAGATGCCGATGTCCTTGAACTTGATATCAGGCTGAATCAAGCGGTGCGTGCCGATGACGATGTCGATCGTCCCCTGTTCGAGTCCGTTCAAGACCTTGCGTTGCTCGCCTTTTGATTTGAACCGCGACAGCGACGCCAGCGTGACTGGGAACTCGGCCATCCGCTCGGAAAAACTGCGGAAATGCTGCTCGGCGAGGACGGTCGTCGGGACGAGAATCGCAGCCTGCTTACCGGCGTCGACCGCCTTGAACGCCGCCCGCATGGCGACTTCCGTTTTCCCGTAGCCGACGTCGCCGCAGATGAGCCGGTCCATCGGCCGGGGACGAATCAAATCGTCTTTGCAATCGGCGATCGCCCGTAGTTGATCGTCCGTTTCGGTGTAAGGGAACGCGGCTTCGAACTCCTGCTGCCAGTGGCTGTCCGGCGGATATGCGACGCCCGGTTTCGCCTCGCGTTCGGCCTGCAGCCGGATCATGTCCGAAGCCATGTCGGCGACGGCCTCGGCGACTTGTTTCTTCCGCTTGGCCCATGTCTGGCCGCCGAGCTTCGACAACTCCGGCGCGACCTTACCGCCGCCGATGTATTTCTGCACGAGATGGATCAACGTCGCCGGCACGAACAGTTTGACGGTATCGCGGAATTCCAGATGCAGATGCTCTTCGTGTTGACCGTCCTTGTCGAGGAGTTTCATACCCCGATACCGGGCGATGCCGTGCGCCAAATGGACGACGAGATCCCCTTCGTTGAGTTCGAGGAAACTGTCGATGGCGCGGGAATCGTGCCGGCGCTTGCGGGGGACGCGGCGAATCTGCACGCGACCGAACAGCTCGTTGTCGCTGAGAACGACCGTCTTCTCGGCGAGCAGGCGAAAGCCGCGCGACACGCTGCCGACGCACAACTCGACGCGCTGGGCCAAATCGGGATCGGTTTCTTGCAACAACTCGGCGAGGCGCTCTTTCGCACCCTCGTTGTGGCAGGCGATCAGCACCTGTTCCGATTGCTGCACGACGTCGGCAAGTTCCCGCAGCGCTTCTCCTTTCGCCCCGGTGAATCGCTCGATCGACGTGACTTGCAGATGCGCCGTCTCGCCGAGCGACCCGGCCATGAGCGTGGCAAGCGACACCATCGGGAACCGGCTGACTCGCTGGAACGTCTCCGCGACGCCGAACAGGCCGCGCAGGTCATCGAGCCGATCGAGGTATTGCTGGCCGTTCTCCTGCAACTGCACCGGCTCGACGAGAGCGATCCAACTGTTCGCGGGGATAGCGTCGAGAAAATGAGCCGAGCCGCGTTCGTCCTGCACCACGCCGCCCGCCGTCGTCGGCGCAACGATCGTCAGGGTGACGTCGTTCAAGTCGCGGAGTTTGCGTTGCGTTTCGACGTCGAACGTTCGCAGCGAATCAATTTCGTCGCCGAAGAGTTCGATGCGGACTGGATCGGACGCATCCGGCGAGAAGACGTCGAGAATGCCGCCGTGCAAGCTGACTTCGCCGGGACTGGCGATTGTCGCGACGCGCTCGAAACCCTGTTCGACGAGCCAGCGCAAGAAGTCCTCGACATCGAGTGATTGGCCGATCTTCAGTGTCTTCGAGGCCGCGCTGCGGCTTTGCCGGCTCGGCACCGGCTGCAAAATCGCCGGCAATGTGGTGACGATCAGCTTCGGAACGGTCTGGGCTTCCAGCGCCGAAACGACCCGCAACCGGCTCCCCCACACGGGATCGGCTGAGCGGACTTCTTCCGGCAACCGGTCCCACGCCGGGAAGATCACGTGGCTCCCCACGCCGAAACTGATGGCGTCGGCGGCGAAGGCGTCGAGTTCTTTCTCGTTGGGGAGTACGACGACAATCGGGCCGTCGGTTTCGTGGCTGAGGGCTGCGATCACCAGTGCTGACGACGAACCCCAAACGCCGTCGATACTCGCGGGCTGATTTTCCCGCAGCACCTTCGCGACGCCGGTCAATCCGGACCATTTCCGAGCCCGCCGCGCGAGGGCCGCGAGCGGCGCTGCCGTAGTTTGGGTGGCCGTAGTCATAGATTTGCAGATTCGCGCAAACGACAACAGCCGGTTCGAGCCGAAAGCGGCTCGCCGGTCGTGGCATTTTGCGTCAGCGTATTGTATCGGAGAATCGAATTTCGGCTATGGAACTTTTCGTCGCGGCGGCGAGACGCCGCCGCGACGAGGAGGCTTCATCATTCCCTCCGGCACCGATACGATGAGGTCGAAGCAGCCTCCGTTCGGAACGACATCATGACGATCCCGACCAACGTCCATCGACGCGAGTTTGCCCGGCAATGTCTCGGGACCCTGGGGGCCGCGTCCACTCTGGCCGCCGCAGCAGCGGCGCAGGACAAAACGGAGAAAGACGAAGCCCCCGCCGAAAAGACGCCGCCGGTCGAATTGCTGTTGCTCTCAGCCCTGGTGCAGAACTACCCGAGCGAGCACTACACCGAAGAGGCCATCGCCGGCATCTACCGCGACATCGCCGGGGACGTCGCGCGGGGCAAGCAGTTGCGGGCGTTTCCGCTCGACAACGGCGACGGACCGGCAACCGTGTTCCGCGTCTTTCGTGCGAATGACAAAGGAACGCCGTGATGCCGGATGACGCCTGGGCTTGGTCGTCGATCGCCGAACTCGGTCAGGCGCTGCGCGCCGGGAAAACGACGTCGGTGCAACTGACCGAGTATTTCCTCAACCGCCTGGAGACGTTCGGGCCGAAATACAACGCCGTCGTCCTGCTGACGAAAGACCGCGCGTTCGCCGAGGCGAAACAGGCCGACGCTGAACTCACCGCCGGAAAAGACCGCGGCCCGCTGCACGGCATTCCGTATGGCGCGAAGGACCTGATCGCGGCGAAAGGCTATCCGACATCGTGGGGAGCCGGGCCGCTCAAGGATCAGACATTCGAGGAAGACGCCACGATTGTTGCGAAGCTGCGCGACGCTAGGGCCGTGCTATGCGCGAAACTCGCGATGGTGGAACTCGCCGGAGGCTTTGGTTATCAGCAGGCGGATGCGTCGTTCACCGG
>CAZDGB010000083.1:0-24282 GCA_964504645.1 uncultured Planctomycetaceae bacterium
GATTTCTTGCAGACCTGGCTATCGAACTCCAAACTGCTGCAACGTCCCGACGGCAAGCAGGCCGAACTCTACATTATGGATGTCGATCCGGCGTTGTATCCCTATCTGGATCAATTGTTGCCGAAGGGAGCCGGCGCGATCCATTTTGTCGATTACACGGCCCGCCGCGTGGCCGAGAACGTCGATATTCTCAAGACATTGCCGGTGAAGTCCGATGCGAAAATGCCTTCCGCCAATCCCTCGCTGATCTTCACGCTGGCCGACGACAATGTCGGCGTGTTGCCGCAACTGGCGACTGGCCATATCGAAACGCTGGTGAAGGCGCTGCGCGCCAATCAATGGGCCGGCTTCTCCACCCGGTACTGGATTTCTGCGGACCTCGACCCGACGGTCCATTATCTGTCCCGCGCCGCGTTTGATGATTCGATCACCTACGAGCAGGCATATGATGATCTGGTGACGCCGAATGCCGGCGGCGGAGGCATCACCGAGCGGCTGCGCGTTGGCTGGAGCGAACTCGCTAAAGCCACAGACCTGATCGATGAACACGATTTTGGCTTCGCGTTCCCGATTCCTAACATGGTGATGAAGCATTACGCCGCCACCGAGCCGCCGCCGAAATGGTGGCAGGAGGTCTCGGACCATTATCTGAACGCCATGAACGAGATGTACCGCGCTCATGACGCCGCCGACCCCGCCGGCCGCAAGCTGCTCTATCGCTTTGCCCGCCGTTACGAGTTCGCCCTGGAATACATCACGGCGATGCAGGCCGTCCGCGACGCCGGCGCCGCGCGGGCCAAAGGCGACAAAGCGACGCAGCTCGCCAAGCTGGAAGCGGCCGCCGAGGGGCTCTACAACGGCCTGACGGCCCTCTCCACTGTCGCCGCGGACGACTCCGGCTATCAGGGCGTGATCGCCGTCCTCACCGAATACGGCTACCGCCCGCTGCAGAAGGAAATCGAGAAGCTGCAGGACGAAGCCGACGCCGCGGAGTAAGTCCTAAAAGGCAGGTACCACAGATTTCGCAGATAAACGCAGATTTCGGAAAATGAACCCAACTGTTCATCCGTGACGATCCGTGTTTATCCGTGGCAAAAAACCCGCTTAAATCGACTTGAACAATCTGCGTTCATCTGCGGTTTCTGCCTTTCCTCTTCTGAACGCTCAACCGATTGTGAATGGCAGGATATTGAAATGACCGAACCCGTTGTGTTTCTCACCGGCAAGATGTTGCCGGCGTCGCAGGCGAAGCTGAATATCTACGACCTCGGCATCATCCTTGGCGCGACGGTCACCGAGATGACGCGGACGTTCAAGAAGCAGCCCTTCCGCTTGGAAGACCACGTCGACCGGCTCATGCGGTCGCTCAAATACACGCGGCTCGAAACCGGTATGACGCGGGACGATTTCCTCAAAGTCACGCGGCAGCTCATCGAGCACAATGCGGCCCTCCTTCCCGACGACGAGGAGTTGGGCGTCGTCCATTTCGTCACGCCGGGCGAGACACCGATGTACGCTGGAGCCGCCGCCGGCTCGGCCCGCACGACGCCGACGGTCTGCATCCATTCGTTCCCGCTGCCGTTCGAGTTCTGGACCGTGAAGATGCAGGTCGGGGCGCACGTTGTCACGCCGTCCATCCGGCACGTGCCGCCGCAGTGCTACGACCCGAAGATGAAATACCGCAGCCGGATGCACTACTATCTCGCCGATAAAGAGGCCCAGCTCGCCGACCCGGCGGCGATCGCGCTGTTGCTCGACCTCGACGGCAACATCACCGAAACGAGCGGAGCGAATTTCCTGATTGTCGAACGCGGGACGATCGTCTCACCGACGCTGCGGAACACGCTGCCGGGCGTTAGCCGTCAGACGGTGATCGAACTCGCCGCCAAGCTCGGCATCCCGTTCGTCGAGCGCGATTTCCAGGTCTTCAACGTGATCAACGCCGACGAGGCGTTCCTCGCGTCGACGCCGTTCTGCATTCAGCCGGTGACGAAGATCAACGGCGTCGCGATCGGCACGGGACAGCCCGGCCCCATCCTCGGCAAGCTGCTGTCAGCCTGGAGCGAACGCGTCGGCGTGGACATCGTAAAACAGATTCACGACGTCGCGGCGCGGCGGACGAAATCCTGAGCCAGAAACCCGGTTCTGCTTTGATAACCGGGTTTCGCTTTTCTCTTCGATTCGCCGTTGAAAGCGAATCCCGGTTAGAAGACGAACCAGGATTCAGGAGACCGTCTGCCAGCAACCCTGGTCCCAACTGGCGAGCGCGGCGAGATTGACCTTCAGCGTCTGTAGCGCCTCCGCCAGCGGACAGAGCGGCTCGGCTTTGCCTTCCACCACGTCGAGAAACTGGTTCGCCTGGCCGACGAACAGCGTGTCGCGTTCCAGGGGCGGGAACGTTTCGACGTTCCACTTCTGGCCCGGTTCGGTCATCCAGCGCCAGCAGCTTTCGTGCGCCGGAAACTGGGCCGTCCCCCGCTCGCAGACGACGGTGAGAAACGTCTCGTTCGGCGCCTGGTGCTGGTTCATGCAATAGTTGGCGAGCACGTTGCCATGCCGCGCCAACAGATGCACCGTGTCTTCCACTTCGACCCCTTCGAGCACCTGATGCGCGGCGTCGACGACGAGCCGGTTGACCGGACCGACGAGCCATTCCCCGGCGTTGATCATGTGCGTCAGCGAATCCTGGATCGCGCCGCCGCCCGTTTCGCGTTTCGTGTAATAGATCGTGCGGTACGCCGGCCGGTACGTCGGAAAGTGCTGCCCGCTGACCGAGATCAGCTCCACCGGCTTACCGAATCGCCCCGACCGGATTGCGTCCCGCATCGCCGTGAGGATCGGATGCGACCGGTAGACGTAGGCGATGCTCGCCTTCACGTTCTTGCGGCGGATCGTCTCCTCGAGCTCGGCGATCCCGTCGAGCGTCGTGCTCAGCGGCTTTTCGATCAAGAGATGCACGCCGAGTTCCGCCAACTGGCGCGCGATCGGAATGTGCAGTTGCGCCGGCGTGCAGATCACGGCAATGTCGGGCTTCGAGGCCAGCGCCGCTTCCAGCGTCGCATGCGGCTTCGCCGCCGGATACCGCCCGGCGATCGTCTCCCGCAGCGTCGGGTTAACTTCCACGAACTCGGCGTCGACGCGGCCCGTGTGCAGAAAGCAGCGCAAATGCCGCTCGCCGATCGACCCGACTCCAATCACCAGCACACGCTGCTTGTTCGTCATCGACGGTATCTCGTTGCGAAGACAAAAGAATTAGTCCGCAGATTTCACAGATTCACGCAGATTTTGAAGCATCAAGTCTGCTTTGCGACTTCTGTGCTTCTTAAGGTTGGATTTCTACTCTTCCAATCTGCGGCATCTGCGAACTCTGCGGACAACAATGAATCTCACTGCGGCTTCAGCCGGTTGTCGAATGTGAAGCCCAGCGGGCCGAAGTTTTTCTGGGTGGTTTCCATGCCGACTTTCACCATCACCAGGTCGCAGCCGTGGGCCAGGAAGCGGGCGCCCATGCCCATCAGTTTCTGGGTCATCTCAACCGACCAGCTCGGCATGCCCCACGCCTTGCCGGTGTTCTTCGCGGCGGCGGAGACTTTTTCCATCGCCGCCTGCACTTTCGGATGATCGAACTGCCCCGCCACGCCCGAGAGAATCGTGAAGTCGGCCGGGCCGAAGAACAGCACGTCGACGCCCGGCACGGCGGCAATCGCCTCGGCTTGATCGACGGCCGCCTGGTCCTCGAGTTGAATGACGACGAACGTCTCGTCGTTCGCCTGCTTGGTGTATTCGGGCACCGTCATGCTGCAATACGGCATGTCGGCGTTGCCGCCGTCGAAGCCGCGCTGGCCGAGCGGCGCGAACTTCGTCCAGCGGACGACTTCGCGGGCCTCGTCGGGTCCGGAGCAGCGGGGATACATGATCCCCTGCGCGCCGATCTCCAGCATCCGGCCGATCCGCATGTACTCCTCTTTCGCGGGGCGGATCATCACGTCGGACGCTCCGACGCGGGCCGCGCGCGTGAGCGTCGCCGCCGTCTCCACCGACGTGGGATGATGCTCCATGTCGAGCCAGATGCCGTCGAATCCGAGCAGCGATACCATCTCGTAAATCTGCGGATCGAGGACGTGCAACGCCGTCATCAGGACCGGTTCGTTCTTCCGCAACTTGGCTTTAACCCGACTGGACCTCATCAATTCACCTTTGTATCGGTTTCTAGAATGACGGCGAGACATTCGCCGGCATCGACGCGTGCGAACGTATGCAGCGTCAAAATGATCCCCGTGCGTTCCGCCGCGACCGTCCGGACGTCGTTGCCGAGCGGATCGCTGACGGTTCCCACAGGCTGGCCTTTTTCGACCGCTTGCCCCAAGGTCACGGCGGGATCGAAGAAGCCTTCGATTGGCGCCGGATGGTTGATCTGCATGTAGCCTGCGTTGGGACGTTGATCCTCGTAGACCGCGGGAGGAATTTTCGGCGCCGCGATCGAGCGATTGAGCACGCCGACCAGGCTAAGGACGTTGAGGCAGCCCTGCACGTACGCTGCGACGCCATTCGCGTCGCAGCCTCCGCCGCCGAGATATTCGGTATAGATACCCGGAACCTTCGCATCGCGAGCCACCGACAGCGACCGGCCGTTCAATCGGTAGTCGGTGCCCCAGACGATCGGCAACCCGAAGGCGAGCGCCATCTTGCGCTGCCAGTCGAGCACCGCCGGATCGGGATGCAGCGTGTAACCAGCGAGCGGCAACACCTGCAACCGAGTGCCGCCGGTGTGCAGGTCGATGTAATAATTCGCGGACTGAATCAACTGCGACAACGCGAATGCCGTTTGTTCGGTGACGGAACCGTCGGCTTTGCCGGGACACGTCCGCGCCAGATCGAGGCCGTCCTCCGCCACGCGGCTACCGCGCCGGAACGAGGCCTCGTTGACGACCGGGACCAGCGTCACCCGGCCATTGAGCGGTGTGCCGTCCAACTCGGCCCGCAAACGGCGAATCGCGGCCATCGGCTCGAATTCGTCGCCGTGCACGCCCCCCGTGATGAGCACGTGCGGCCCGGGCGCTGTGCCGCCGATCTGGTGCTGCTTGAGAACGATCACGCGCGCAATCCTTCATCCACCAGCGCCAGCACTTCCCGAACCTGGCCTTCATCCCACGGCTTGTCGGCGGAACCGAGCGGCGGCTTGGGCATGCCGATGTCGATCTGATACTTGGCTTTCATCGCGGCCCGCAAAAAGGTCCAGATGCCGCCGCTGTCGAGGACGCGGGCAATGGCCGATTGGAACCGCAGCATGAACTTGCTGGCGACGTCGATCTGGCCGTCGACCATCGCCTGCCGCGCCTGCCGGCAGACCGGTCCCCACACGTTGTAGAACGTCCCGATCGCCCCGATCGCTCCCGAGACGACGGCCTGGCACATCACTTCGTCGGCGCCGCTGAAGAGTTGCAGCTTGCCGCCGGTGCCGGACTGAATCACCCCGAACAGGAATAGATTCACGTCGGTGATCTTCATGCCGGCGAGATTCGGAACCGACAGCAACTTGTCGAGGTACGACTTTGCGCCGACGGAACTCGGATTCACGCTCGACAAGTGATAGACGTAAAACGGCAAGTCGGTGGCTTGGCCGATCTGGCGGTAATGCTCGAAGACGACGGCTTCGGAATGCCCATAGTAAATCGGCGCAACGGCGGAAACGGCATCCGCCCCGAACTTCGCCGCGGCTTTCGCCAGTAGCACGGAATCCGCTGTCGTTGCCGCGCCGACGTGCGCCATCACGGGGATGCGGCCGTTGGCGGCCTTGATGACGCGTTCCATCACCGCCGTGCGTTCTTCGACCGACATCAGCAACCATTGCCCGGTCGAACCGGTGATGTAGAGTCCGTCCAGACCCTGCTGAACATAGAGATCGACCAGTTGTTCGAGGACCGGCAACGCGGGCTTGCCTTCGGCGGTCATCGGGGTCAACAGAGCCGGCCAGACGCCGCCAAACTTCTTTTTCATAACAATTTTCATTTCCGGGGACAGCGACAATTGACCCCTCCGGAAACCATCGGGATTGGATCATTGCCTGCGCTAATCATGAGCCGATTTGAGCATACCAATTTCCCGGCGGCGATTCCAACTCCGGCGGTCGAGATCTCCAGTGATCAACTGGGAACTTCATCCGCCGCCGGTTGCCGGTTATCGTGGGTGACCCCGCAAGTAACGGTTCGCTGGTCGGAGCCCGGAGGGCGGGAGAGCATAGCCCAGGGCGTCAGCCCTGGGACAGCGGGTCTCGGAAAGGATTTAGCCCGTAGGGCGCCAAACACTTCTGTCGCCCTACGGGCTGATCCACTGTGGATCGTCTCGTCCCAGGGCTGACGCCCTGGGCTATGCTCTCTCGCCCTCCGGGCTAATCATGCCCGATATGAGGTTCCCTTTCCGCCATGACATCCGAGACATCCCCGCCGCCAGCAGCGCAACTTCTCGCCGCGGCACTCTGCACGGCGACCGTCCGCTGCCTGCCGGGCCGCTGGCTGCCCCGCTATCTCGTGCCGCTGCGGTGCGGTGTGCCGGTTCCGCGCGGCCGGTTGACTGGCGGCGAATCGGCGTGGCTGATCGGCCCGACCGACGAAGTGCTGCCCGCGCAGACGGAAGTCCTCGGCAAGTGGGCGGACGGTTCCGTGCGGTGGGTGCTGATCGAAGTCGTGCTCCCGGTGCGCGACGCGGTTGCCGATTGGAAAGTGGTATTCAATCGGAACGAAAATAGTCCGGCTCCTTCTCCGGCGGCCGAGATCGACGAAACCCATCTTGGTCTCGACGGCAGCGGCAACGGCTTCGGCATCAACGCGCTCAGTCCACCGCACCTGACGGATGCCTCGGGAACTCCGTTTTGGTCCCGCAGTGTCTCTGGAAAAGTCATCTGGAAACCGCTCGGATTCACCTGGTCACGATCCCACGTCTTTTCACAGCGCGGGCTCACGATCCAACATCACGATTCGATTTATTTCTCGCCCAGACTCTTTCGTTTCGACATCACGCTGGTGAACGAGCGCCGCGCCAGGCATCCCGGCGGACTCTGGGATCTCGGCGACGCTGCATCTCTGTTCTTTCAGCAGATGATCTGGCGACTCCCGTTGACCGATTACGATCCGGAACGATTGGAATACCAACTCGAACCGGGCGGCGCGTGGATCGACTCCACCCCATCGTTCGAGATTCACCAGGAATCGAGTGGTGGCGAACGATGGAACTCGATCAACCACGCCGATCGCTCCGGTTCCGTTCCCTGGCATTACCAGGGGTATCGCGGCGAAACCTCATCGGAAGAAATCAGCGGCCTGCGGGCGACGCCGTCGATTCGTATTTCCAATTCGAACGGCTGCTTGACGGCGACCATGCCGCACTTCTGGCAGCAGTTTCCTACGTCGCTGGAGGCAACAACCGCTGGCCACGAGATTTCCTTTGGATTCTTCCCATCGCGCGACGGCCAATGTTACGAGCTTCAAGGCGGCGAACAGAAAACGCACACCGTCTGGCTGAAGTTCGTTTCGGCAGGAACCGATCTCGCCGAGGCCGATCTCTCATGGGTTCACGATCCGCCGCGACTCGTGCCGGTTCTCAACGATCAATCCTGGATGCCCGGCTGGCCGCGATTGTCACCGCTCGATCCGACGCCCGTGTCGCGATTGGACGCGCTGAGCGACGAAGTCCTGAACGGGCCGAAGAGCGTCTTCGCGCGGCGGGAAGAGATCGACGAATACGGCTGGCGGAACTTCGGCGACTTCTTCGCCGATCATGAAACGATTTACTACAAAGGCGAGCCGCCGCTGATTTCGCATTTCAACAATCAGTACGATTTGCTCGGCGGACTGCTGCTGCAAGGCCTGCGGACCGAGGAGCGGCGCTGGTGGGAACTCGCTGAGAACCTGGCGCGGCACGTCCTCGACATCGATCTGTATCACACGACCGAAGACCGGGCCGCGTACAACGGCGGCCTGTTCTGGCTCACCGATCATTACAAATCGTGCGGCACGGCGACGCATCGCTGCTTCTCGCAGCACAACGCGAAACCGGGTCAACCCTACGGCGGCGGACCGGGGAGCGAGCACAACTACACCACGGGTCTCCTGGCTTACTACTGGCTCACCGGCGACGCCGCGGCCAAAGACGCCGTTGTGCAACTGGCAGACTGGGTGCTCGCGATGGACGATGGCCGGCGAACGATCTTCGGCCTGATTGACGACCGTCCGACGGGATTCGCGACGGCGACGTCTCAGACCGACTATCACGGTCCCGGCCGCGGGGCCGGCAATTCAATCAATGCTCTGCTCGACGCCTGGCTGCTGACGGGGAATCGAAAATACCTTTCCTCCGCCGAAGCGTTTTTGCGGCGTTGCATTCATCCCGAGGAGAACATCACCGCGCGCGACCTCTTGAATTTCGAGCTGCGCTGGTCGTACACGGTCTTTCTGATGGCCGTGTTCAAGTATCTCGCTTGCAAAGCCGAGTTGCAGGAATTCGACGCCGAGTACGAATACGCCCGGCAATCGTTGCTGCACTATGCCCGCTGGATGCTGAAGCACGAACGGCCGTATTTCGACCGCAGCGAGCAAATGGAGTTCCCCACGGAAACCTGGGGCGCGCAAGAGTTGCGCAAAGCAAACGTCTTCCGGTGGGCCGCCGTCTACGCCGACGAACCGCTGCGGAGTCAACTGCGGGCGAAGGGACTCGAATTCGCCGAGCGCGCCTGGCACGACCTGCGCCGGTTCGAGACGCGAACGTTCATCCGGCCCTTCACGCTCGCCGCGATTCAGGGCTTGTGGGACGCCGCATTGCGCGCGGACGATCGCGTCTGTCCGCAGCGCGGCCCGACGCCGGCCTCGTGGGGCGAACCGACGACCTTCGTCCCGCAAAAGCAGCGCGTAAAGCGGATGCTAAAATCCCCCCGCGGCCTCGCGACGGCGGCTCTGCACGCCATCGATCCCCGCCGCTGGAGTGCCTTCGTCGATGCGCTGCGGCGGATGCTGTGACGAAGCCGCAGCCACGAGATGCCTTTTTCCGGTCCCCACGGAGGCTGCCTAGAAAGTTCCGTTTTCATCGGACTTTCTGATCAAAGTGGTACTGCCGCTTACGTGCGTTGGCTGCATCCATTGGGGTGGCGTCTTTGGATGCCATACCTCATGGCGGATGCGCCTGTCAAATTTATGTGCTGGCTCAAAAAATGGCGGTGCATATTGCCACAAAACATACGGGATGGGGAACGGGTTGGAATACAATGGAACAACTTCGCAGCCGCATATCCCCGCGGAGTTGTAAATCCGTTTGTACCGGGGGCGTACAGATTTGAAATAGGCCGCTTCGTAAAGCGTCACACTGGACAGCAGCGATAAGGCAGCAAAAAGGGCGATCCGCCGACGCCCTGCAACACTAGACGACCACTGCCAAGCCGCGAAGTACGGATGCCTGGTTGACATGGCCAATTTCCTCTACAACACTAAAAAACCAGAGATCGCAGTGACAGTGGACGCCAATCCAAAGAGCAGGGTTGTCTGCGTAGGTTGAGCGGAAAGTCCTGAATCGTCAACCGCGCTCCGCCGGAAATCCGCTATACTGGCGGCATGAACGAGAAGCCTGTTTCCGCTGATCTGTGGAATGCGAATTGGAGGAAAGAGGAAGCGGCAAGATGGGAAAACTATCTGCATTGACGATGTCTATCGGGATCTTCTTAGTCGAGGTGTTCGCCACAGCGCAAGAACTTCCTATTGAAAAGCACTTGCCAGCGATCAGCGATGATTGGGTGAGACGAAACGACGGATCGCGTGGCGACCACTCTTGGGTGAAGTTCGACAACAGGAAAGTCAGCGGTGAAGTCTTGTCGTTCGTGTCCTGGAAAGTCTCGCCGAAAATGACGGTCGCGAGCTCGCCAATTGGTCAGGCGTCGATCGAGACATTCTTGAGCGATGGAAGTGCCAGCAAGTCCACCTCGAAACGCAGACAACCGATCAGCGATACGGTCCGACACCACATCATATCGATCAACGTTGGAAGTGCCGACTTGAACCGCGAGACTGATGCCCTTGAATACACCTATATCTACGAAAGTGTCGTCGATTCTTCTGTCACAATGGCGCATGGATATTGCATTGTCATCGGTGAGACAGCGATCTTTGTTCAGCACACATCGCCTAAAGTGATAAGCTCTGAGTTAGCCTTTGAAATGACAGGCATGCTTCTTTCAAAGCATTACGAAGTCGCCGAAGGCAGACCACTCCCGTTTAGCAAAGGTTAAATTCTAAAAAGCAACCGTTAATTAGACGCTGCGCAAGTGCTCGGTGAGTCAAGTCGCTTGCGCCGCGGGCTAGCCGTCGGCAGATTTCAATACGCGATCAAGAAGTGCCGCCGCCGCCTTTTGCGATTCCGGATACCAGCCGTGATTGCGGTCCTTCGCGCCGCCGACCGGTTGGATCGCCACGAGGTTCTCCACCGCCGCGGCTCCGTAGAATTCCCGTACGCGGCGGTTTTCGCGGATCACGAAATCGTCCTCGGCGACGCCGGGCAGCGTCCAGATCGTGTCGCCCAGCGCCGTCTGAATGAGGTGCGGCTTCGGCGCGGCGAGTGCGAGGAGGTGATGGAAATCGAGCGGCAACGCGTCGGCCTCGCCGCGATAGAGCGCCAAACGTGGTAGATACGCCGAGTTCTTCGCCGCCCAGCGCTCCGGAAACAATTCATCTTTGCGGAATAGCCCATAACCGCACGACGCCACGCCGGCGGCCAGACGCGGTTCCAAGGCTAACATCAGGTTCGCGAGGATGCCGCCTAGCGAATGCCCCATGATGCCGATGCGGTCCGCGGCGACGTCGTCCCGCGTGAGGAGATAGTCCACGGCGCGGCTCAAGTCGAACAGCATCAGGCCGAGCAGCGTCAGGTCGGAAGATTCCAGAATCGGTGCGGCGTCTTGCCACTCGAAACCGGTCTCCACGTAGCCGCCCGTCGTCCGTTCGCCGAAGCCGATCATGTCGGGCGCGAGCGTGATGTAACCGCGGCCGGCGTACTCCTCGGCGAATTTCATCCACGCGTGCGGCGTCTTCAACCCGGCCGGTTCGTCCTTCCCCTGCGGCACCGTCTGATGAGCCGTGATGAGCGCGGGCTTCTGCGCCGGCCCCTCATGCGGCACGAACAGCCACGCGGGAATCGTGGAAGCCACTGCGCTCTCCGAGGGCAACGATTGAAACGTGACCTTGAACCGTGTCCAGCGCTCGAACTTTTCGGAGTCCACGATCTTCGGTTCGAGCGGCGGCCGATCTTTCGGCCACGGTCCGATCAGTTCGCAGATCGCCTGCTCGTAGAGTTTCCGTTCCGCTTTCCATTCATCGAGTGACCGCGCGGCGATGGATTGCAATGGCCGACCGGATTGCGGCGTCCGCGCCATCAATCGGCCGAGCTTGCGTTTCTTCAGCCAGGCTTCGGGATCGAACTCCGCGCGGAGCGCACTTAAGGGGAAGGCCGTCAGAGTTGTCGCGACGCCCGCTGCCAGAAAATCACGCCGCCGCATGGTGGAATTCCCAATCAACTTGTTGCGCAACATCCCATAGAGTTAGGGGGACACATTCCTCGCTCAAAGCTCCAGTTTCTACCATGTGTTTCGAATCGAAACTTGCGCGGAGCTCCCCGCATGCCCATTGTTCGAGTTGGTTGCCCAAGCCGCCAGCGCAACCAAACACGCATCAGCCATCGCTAATCTGATGCCAGCCGCGCCACGCGAAGCGACCGATAAGCGTCAGCTAAGCGACGCTAAGGCGACGATAAGCGTCATCTAGGCGTCAATCAGCGGCAGACGGTGGCCATCGTCGAGACGTCTGTTTGCAAACACTTTGTCGCGCAACGCCGCCCGGTGGGTTGTGGGGCGAAGTCGTTCGTCCCCCTGCTCTTTGACAACCCACCCGAAATTGAATTCAGAAGCCGCGGGGCTGCGCCCCCGCGGTTTCGGCGGCGGCGCTACATCGTCCACCCATCCGGCAGCACGGCGTCCTTCGGCACGACGTTGATGCCATCGCGAATGATGACCGGCGGTTGCTCTCCGGATTCGCGGCCCGAGTGACGAATCGTGATGTTGCAGCCGATGCGGCAATTCTTATCGAGGATGGCGTGCTCGATGCGCGTGCCGTCGCCGATGCCGATCGGCACCTTCCCCGCGGCGATTTCTTCGGCCCGATGTTCCGGCGTGTGCGAGTAATCGGCGCCCATCAGCACCACATCCCGCAGGACGACATTGCGGCCGATGTGGCAGCGGAGGCCGATCACACAGTTCTCGATCACCGAGCCGGCCCCGATCGTGCAGCCGTCGGCGAGCAGGCTTTGCTTGATCGTCGCCCCGTCGCAGCGCGTCGGCGGCAGCGACCGGGCATGCGTGAAGATCGGCGCCTTCGGGTCCTCCAATCGGAACGGGGGATCGGCCTTCGTCAGATCGAGGTTCGCCTGGAAAAACGAGCCGATCGTGCCCAGGTCTTCCCAATAGCCGTCGTAGAGATGGACTTGCACGCGGTGGGTGCGGATCGACATCGGAAAGACTTCCTTGCCGAAGTCGTGGTAGTCCGATTTCTCCAGGAGTTCGAGCAGCACGTTTTTCTGGAAAAGATAGATGCCCATGTTCGCCAGGCAGTCGCGGCCCTGGCTTTTCAGGCCGTGTTCGTCGATCCATTTCGGATCGGTCCGCACGAGGTCGATCTCTTCGTCGGTCTGCGGCTTCTCGAGGAATCCGCGGACGCGGCCTGTGTCATCCAGCCGCATGATGCCGAAGCCCCGTGCGGCTTCCCGCGTGCACGGCAGCGCGGCGATGGTCACATCGGCGTGCGACGTCAGATGCGTGGCCAGCATCTCCTCGAAGTTCATGCGATAGAGCTGATCGCCGGAGAGGATCAGCACCTGCTCGACGCCGTGCTGTTCGAAGTACCGGAGATTTTTGCGGACGGCATCGGCGGTTCCCTGATACCACGCCTCGCCTTCGATCGTCTGCTGCGCGGCGAGGATCTCGACGAAGCCGCCATCGAACCGGTCGAAGCGGTACGTCTGCCGGATGTGGCGATGCAGGCTCACCGAATTGAACTGCGTGAGCAGATAGATGCGGTTGATGTCGCTGTTGATGCAATTCGAGATCGGGATGTCGATCAGCCGGTACTTTCCGCCCAGCGGCACGGCGGGCTTGGAGCGGTATTGAATCAACGGATACAGCCGCGTTCCTTTGCCCCCGCCCAGGATGACCGCCAGCACGTTGCGCATGAAAGGACTTTCGACGATTTGAGGACCAAGACTATTTGGTCCGGCATTATAGGCGGATTCTCGCCGGCTGCGAACCCGTCCGCGTCAATCGGTTGCTTCGCTACGACCGGCACAACCGGTAGGTGTTCCTGCGTCGGCGTTCACGTCTCCATCCGGCAACATTCGCCTGTTGACCTATGTTAGCGAAGACGGGGGAAAGTTTTTTCGCCCGGGACTGTGCTCGCCGTGCGCGGAGTCGGATGAGGACATGGGCAACGCCTCGCTCGCCAAGCTGGCCTTTTTTCTGTTGCAGCTGGTCACAGCCACGCTGCTGCTGCGCCCGGCCGACTTGATCGAGGGTTTGAACGAACTACCGCTGTATGAAGGTCTGCTGGCGACGTGCCTGCTGGCTTCGCTGTCCGCCATCGCACCGCACTTCCGCTGGCAGGCGTTGCTCCGCCAGCCGATCTCGCTGTGCATCGTCGGAATGTTTCTGTGCGTCATCCTGTCGCACGCGACGCATGCGTATCTCGGCGGCATGGCCGAGTCGTCGATCGCTGTATTCAAGGCGATGGTCTACTTCGCTTTGGTGATCACGCTCGTCAATACGCCCGCGAGATTGCATGCGTTCCTGTTGAATCTCGCAGTGTGCAGCACGGCAATGTGCGTGCTGTGCCTGTTGGACTACTGGGGCTACTGGGATTTCACTGCGATTACGCCGCTGCTCGATTTGCGCGGCCATGATGCCGAATTGCAGGCCGTTTACCTATCGCGAATGCGCGGCGTCGGCATCTTCCAGGATCCGAATGATCTGGCGATGATCATCGTCGCCGCGGGTGTCCTTTGCTTCTCTCGCCTGACAAACCCGGCCGGCGACATCTGGCGCTTCGGCTGGCTCGTGCCGATCGGCCTGCTGGCGGTCGGGCTGTTCGAAACGAAGTCGCGCGGCGGCTTGCTCGCTGCCGGCTGTGCGGGGCTCGTCCTCAGCCACTTTTGGTTTGGACGCAAAGTCGCGGCGACGTTCGCCGTCTGCGGTGTCGTGCTGATGCTGTTCGTCGCGGGTCGATCCAGCGATTTGGACGCCGAAGACGGCAGCACGGCTCACGAACGCATGCTGATGTGGCGCGACGGCTTCGATGCCCTCAAGTCGCCCAGCATTCTGTTCGGCGTCGGCCAGGGGATGTACACCGACTTCGCCGATCTCGTGGCCCACAATTCGTTCGTGCACGCTTACGTCGAACTGGGCGTGATCGGCGGCACGATGTACTTCGGCTGCTTCTTCTTCGCGGCGCTGCAGTTGTACCGCATGGGACAAATGTCGGAGCCGGTCGGCTCGCCGGAACTGGTTCGCTTGCGGCCTTACTTCGCCGCGCTGCTCGCCGGATGGTGCGGGTCGATGTTCTCGCTGTCGCGCTGCTATGTCGTGCCGACGTCTCTCATCCTCGGTCTGATGGCGACGTACGCGAACCTCGTCTGGATCCATACGCCCAGCCGGCAACCGTTGATTCTGTGGAATCGCCGAGCCGCGCTGCAGTTGTTCGCGGCGAGCGCGTGCGCGTTCGTCGGTTTTTACGCCTGTACCGTGATCTTCACCTGAGATTTTTCGATATGGCCTCGTCTCTGCTGATGGATGTTCCCGCCGTGCCGCGTGCTAGTCGCGCGAGCGGCCGTCCGCTGCGCGTCTGCCACGTCAGCCTGACGTTGAAGACCGGCGGACTCGAACGATTGCTGGCCGATTTCGCCCGGCATCACGATCCGTCGGCATGCCATATGGAATTCGTGGCGATGCGCGATGTTGGCCGATTTGCCGACGCGATCCGCGACGCCGGCTGCCGCGTGCATCACCTGACGACGGCGAACCGTTTCGGGCAGATGCGGCAACTGGCAGAAATCTTCCGTTGCGGTGTGTTCGACGTCGTCCACACGCACAACACCTATCCGCACCTGTACGCCACGCTCGCCGCGCGGTGGGCGAACGTACCAGTGGTCGTGCAGACGCGGCACGGCCAGCGGGCCGGCCACGGCTGGAAGTCGCGGGTGCAATACCGCTGGGCGGCGAAGCTCGTCGATCGCATCGTGGCGGTGTCGCGCGACGCGGCGCAGCTCACAATCAAAACCGACGGCGTTCCGGCCGAGAAAGTGCAGACGATCTGGAACGGCATCGACGTCGACGATTTCGAATACCGCGGCCCGAGTACAGAACCGATCGCCATCTCGGTGGCACGGCTCTCTGCCGAGAAAGATTTCCCGACGCTCTTGCACGCGATGAAAATCGCTCACGCCGCAGCGCCGGAGTTGAAGCTCCGCCTCGTCGGTGATGGCTCGGAACGCAGCCGTCTCGAAGCGCTCACCCACGAGCTCGGGCTGACAGACTGCGTGCAATTCCTCGGCGATTGCCGCGACGTGCCGGCTCATTTGGCTCAAGCCGCGATGTTCGTCTCGTCGTCGCTGACGGAAGGCATCTCGCTCACGCTGCTGGAGGCGATGGCGGTCGGCTTGCCCGTCATCGCGACGGCAGTCGGCGGAAATACGGAGGTCGTTGATCACGGCGCGACGGGGCAACTCGTCTCGCCGAGAAACCCCGAACAACTGGCTCACGCCTTGGTGCAGCTCAGGCGCCAGCCCGAACGCGTTCGCGAATGGGGACAAGCGGGCCGGAAGCGAGTCGAGACACAGTTCGACGTCCGCCGGATGGTGGCCGACTATCAGCACCTCTACCGGCAACTGGTGACGAATTCGGAAAGGAAGTCGCGGTCATGAGGGCATACGGTACCCTGCTCCGCCAGGTGTTGCTCCCCTTCTACGACGGCGTTGTCAAAGGCCGTCGAACGTTGCCCTACTGGCGCGCCGCGCAGCAAAGCCAGTGGTGGAGCCGGCAGAAACTCGAAGATTTCCAGTTGGCGGCCCTGCAGAACCTGCTGCGTTACGCCGCGGGGAATTGTCCGTATTACCAGCGGCAATGGCGATCGCTCGGACTCGACCCGGCGCAGGTCTGCTCGCTGGAAAATTTTCAGGCTTGGCCCCTCATCACCCGCGAGACGATCCGCGAGCATCGCCTGCGAATGCGGTCCCGCCTGCCGATGAAGCTGATGCACAAATCGACGGGGGGCTCCAGCGGCGAACCGCTGCATTTCGACCTCTGCCACGACAGCAACGACCGCCGCACGGCGATGATGCACCGCGGCTACGGTTGGGCCGGCGGCGAACCGGGCTCGCGACAACTGCACGTCTGGGGCAGCCACGTCGGCAAGGTCTCCGCCTGGAAGCAGTGGAAAACGGAACTCCACCACCGGCTCGAAAATCGCAGGTTCTTGAGCTGCTTCGAGTTCACCCCCGAGAATATGGAACGCCACTGGCATTCGCTGCGGCGGTTTCAACCGGATGTGATCGTCGCTTACACCAACCCGCTCTATGAGTTCGCGCGATTTCTCCAGGCCAACAACTATCGGCCTGTCGTCCGCCGGTCGGTGATCGTCGGAGCGGAGAAACTGCACAGCTTCCAGCGCGAGTTGATGGAAGACGTGTTCCAGGTCCCCGTGTTCGAAACCTACGGCTCGCGGGAAGTGATGCTGATCGGTGCCGAATGCGAACGGCACTGCGGCCTGCACGTCAGCATGGAAAACCTGCTGGTCGAAGTTCTCGACGACGAAGGCTTGCCGACGCCCGCCGGCGAGGAAGGCAACGTGGTCATCACCGATCTCTTCAACTACGGCATGCCCTTCATTCGTTATGTGAACGGCGACCGCGCCGTCGCGACGGCGGAACACTGCCCGTGCGGACGCGGCCTGTCGCTGCTGAAGAAAATCACCGGCCGGCGGTTGGACGTCCTCGAAACGCCCGACGGCCGCAAAATTCCGGGCGAGTTTTTCCCGCATCTCTTTAAGGAATTCCCGGCAGTTCGGCGCTTCCAGGTGCTGCAAGAGGAACGGGAACGCATTGCGGTCAAGCTGGTCGCGGACGGCGGCTTCACGCTGGCGGACCGGCAACTGCTGCTCGATGAAATCCGCAAATCGACCGGCGACGCGGTGGAAATCGATCTGCATTACGTCGCCGATATCCCGCTGACCAAAGCCGGGAAGCACAACGTGGTCGTCCAGCGATTGAAACCGGCAGCGCAGGAACCTAGCGAACCGGATGAGTCGGCCGTGCTCCTCGCCGCGGGAGCGGCCTCATGAGTACGGAACTCCTCGAACTTCCGAATGTCGTCGGGCAGTCGACGAATGCGGCGCCAGTCATAGCGGTCCGCGCGCTCCGTACGGAGATCGACGCGTCGCTGCAATCCGAGTGGATGGCGTTGTTCGACGTCGCTGCCGATGCCTCGTCGTGCCAGCATCCGGATTCGGTGCTGACGGAATGCCGTCATTTGCCGGATTCGCCGCTGCAGCCGCTGCTGATCGGCTGTGCGACTGAGGACGAACTGTGCGGCGCGGCGATCCTGCTGCCGAAAACGATCCGCACGAATCAAGCCGGTGGGATCGGGCCGGGATGGAAATTGCACGGTTACCGCCTCGTCGGCAGCCGTTTTCTCACGGCGGAACCAGCAGCGCGGCTCGAACAGTCTTTATGGTCAGCGACGTTGGATGCGGTTCGCTCTCGCCGAGCTGACTTCTTGCTGATTGAAGATCTCGACCAGCAAGCGTCGTTGACTCGACGGGCAAACGCTCTGCCGTCCGGTTGGAATCGTTTTGTTCCCAACGGCGAACAAGCACGGTTGCGGATTCGGTTCTCGGAAACAAGACATGGCTACTGGGATCAATTCTCCAAGAAAACATTGGGCACGTTCCGCCGGAAACTGAAGAAGTTCGGCGAAACGCGGTTAGAGCGGATCACGTCGGCAGACCAGGTCCCGGAGTTTCTCGCACACGCGCATGAGATTTCGCGGCAGACGTGGCAGAGCCGCACGCTCGGCTTGCGGATTCGCAACAGCGACGCCGAACGCGCCTCGCTGACGGCGCTCGCTGACGCCGGGCTGTTGCGTAGCTACCTGTGGTACTCGAACGGCGAGCCGGCGGCGTTCTGCATCGGCAACCAGGCGCATGGTGTCTTCAACTATGAAGAAGTCGGCTACGCCACAAAGTTCGCCCGCTTCTCGCCGGGGCAAATGCTCGTCGTGCAGATGATCGAAGACCTGCTCGTTCATGACCGGCCCGAGTGGTTCGACTTCGGCGGCGGCGACGCGGACTACAAGCGGATGTTCGCCAATCACACGTCGACCAGCGGCACCGTGTGGATCACGCCGCCGGCCTGGAAGCCGCGGCTCTCGCTGGCGTGGATTCAAGGTGGCCGCGCGGTGAAACAGGCCGCGCGGCGAACGGCCGCAGCGCTCGGATTTGCGACCGCGGTGCGGCAATGGATTCGGTATGGCGGGGCAAAGAACGAAGCGAGTGTCGATGTGTCGCCCAGCGCAAGCGAGGAGAGTGAATCATGAAGATTTTATTCTTCTCGTACGCGTACCCGAATGCGGCCCAGCCGACGCTGGGAACGTTCAACCGCTCGCTTCTGGAAGCGCTGTCGCGGCGGCATGAGGTCCGTGTGGTCTCGCCGGTGTCGTTCCTCGAAGCCTGGAAAGGCCGCTGGAAAGGCGTCTCGGCGCTACAGTCTTATGCGGCGATTCCAAATGTTGTGGCGGACTACGTTCCATTCTACTACCCGCCGAAACTTTGCCGCGAGCGGTTCGACGACTTTCTCTGGTGGTCGGTGCGGCACCGACTGAACAGTGTCGTGCGTGATTTTCGTCCGGATGTGATCCTCTCGTATTGGGCGCACCCGGACGGCGCGGTCGCCGTGCGGGCCGGCAAAGCACACAACATTCCCGTCGTGACGATGGTCGGCGGCAGCGATGTCTTGTTGCTGGCTCGTTCCGGCAAACGCCGCGCGAAGATTCTCGATGCCTTGCGACAGGCCGACGCGGTGGTCGCCGTCAGCCAGGACATTGCGGAGACTCTTCGGCAGGACGGACTCAATCCCTCCAAACTGCACGTCGTGCGGCGTGGCATCGACAAGAATCTGTTCCAGCCGGGCGACCGCGACGAAGCGCGCCGCGAACTCGGATTGCCGGTCCGACGATTCACAATGGTGAGCGTTGGCCGTCTGGTCGATGTCAAAGGCCACACGCATCTCATCGCGGCCTGCGACCGGCTGCATCGCGAAGGCCGCACGTTCGGCTGTTATTTTCTAGGCGACGGCCCGCTGCGTGGCAGATTGCAAGTCGAGATTCAAGCCGCCGGATTGGAGCACATCGTCGAGCTGCGCGGTTCTCAATCGCAGAACGAATTGGCGAAGTGGTATCGCGCTGCGGATATCACCGTGATGCCGAGCCTGTCCGAAGGCATCCCGAATGTACTGCTCGAATCGATGGCCGCCGGCACACCGTTTATCGCGTCGCGCGTCGGCGGCATCCCGGAAATCGCCGATGAGCGATTCGATGCACTTGTTCCCAAGGCCAATGCCGCCACGCTTGCCGACACCATTCGCCGCCGCATGACGGCAACGCCCGTCTCACCTGATGTCGTTCGTCGGTTCCAGCCTCAAAGTTGGGCTGATTCGGCGAACGCTTTGTGCGACGTGTTTCACGATATGGGAGTGAATTCCCCTTCCATGCCGGAGGCCGTCCTGGGATGAACATCCTACGGCAGATCGTCCGGCGATTGTTAACGGCGTGCCTCCCGGCGGAGCGCTGGCTGGTGCACGGTCGACGTGCGCACGGCACGAATGGCCGGGCGATCTCGCTGACGTTCGACGACGGCCCGCATCCCGAGATCACGCCGCAGGTTCTCGACCGGTTGCAGATGTTCGGCTGGAAAGGGACGTTCTTCATCATCGGCGAACGAGCCCTGGCGCATCCGGAATTGATCCGCCGCATTGTTCGCGAGGGACACGAACTCGGCAATCACTCGTTCACACATGGCGAACCGGCCGAGACGTCCTGCGAGACGTTGATCGATGAAGTGCGTTCCAATCGGCAATTGCTTGGTCAACTGACGGGCCGATTTGTCTCGCTGATGCGGCCGCCGAAAGGGCAACTCACCTGGGCCAAGCTGCGCGGCTTGTGGCGCGAACGGCAGACGGTCGTGCTGTGGAACGTCGACCCGAAGGACTATCGCCACGACTGCGAGACCGAACTGCGGAAATGGGCGGCAACGTATGCCCCGCAGCACGGCGACATCGTGCTGCTGCACGACGCTCATCCGCAGGTGCTGACGATTCTCGACACACTGCAAGAACACGGCCGGCTCATCGGCGCCGAGACGGTGCCAGCGTCGGCATGGCTCAAAACACATAGTCAAAAATCGGGGCGACCGCGGCGTCCCGTGGCGGAATCAGAGGGGACGACATGTCCGTGAGCTTGTCATCACAGATGCCGGCATGTCAGACCGCAGGCCGCCGCCGCGTTCTGCTCGTCGCGTACAGCTTTCCTCCCGTTGGCGGCGCCGGTGTGCAGCGGCCGGCGAAATGGGTGAAGTACCTGCCGCAGTTTGGTTGGGATGTCACCGTGCTGACGCCGGAAAATCCTTCGGTGCCGTTGCGTGATGTAAGTCTCTTGGTCGAGATTCCCGCAGAAACTCGCATCGTTCGCGCCAAGACCTGGGAGCCGGATTACCGCGTCAAACAGCAACTCGCGAACTCGCCGCGGGCGAATCGTCCAGGTTTATCTCAAACCATTCGCGGTTGGGCAAAGAGTCTGGCATCGACGGTGTTGCAGCCCGATCCGCAAGTTCTCTGGGTTCGCAACGCGATCCGCGCGGCAGCGGATGAACTGCGACGCGTCCGGCACGACGCGATTCTCGTCACGGTGCCGCCGTTCTCCGCGCTGTCGATCGGCACGGCCCTCAAGCGGCGGTTCGGACTGCCGCTGGTGTTCGATTTCCGCGATGAATGGGATTTGAGCAACCGGTATCTGGAACAGGCCCCGCGCGGCTGGTGGTCGCAATTTGTGCAATCGCGGATGCAGCGCTCGCTGCTGCGGCATGCCGACGCCGTCATCGCCACGACGCAGGCGAGCGCCGCGACGTATCGGGCCAAACTTGCCGCGGTCGGCAATCCGGCATCATCGCACTGCATTTACAACGGGTTTGATCCGGATGATTTCACGAACGTCGAGACGTCGAAGAAATCATCAGATGTCTTCCGGCTCGTTTACATGGGAACGCTGTGGAATCTCACGGATATCGAACCGTTGGTCGCAGCGATTGAGCAACTCGAAGCCACGAAACCGCATGCGTTGGGGCGGCTGGAGTTGGTATGCATCGGGCGGAAGACGGCGGAGCAGCAGCGGATTCTGGATCGCGTTCGGCGGACAAATTGCCGCGTCGAGTTTCGTGGTTATTGCCGGCATGAAGAAGTCGCCGGGTGGCTGCAGAGCGCGGACGCTTTGTGTCTGACGCTCGCCGATGTACCAGGCGCGGAACGGGTTGTTCCGGCGAAACTGTTCGAGTATCTCGCCACGCGGAAGCCGATTCTGGGTGTCGTGCCGTTCGGGGAATCGTCCCGTCTCATGCGGCAATTCCGCCGCGATGGACATTTCGCTCCGCGCGACGTCGCCGGTATCGCAAATTGGCTGATAGACCGGTTGTGCGGCCAGAAGTACGCCGCCGGGCCGTGTGGGTCGGACGAATTGCTCGAGCAATACAGCCGGCCGCAATTGACCGCGCGGCTGGCGGATGTGCTGGGTTCGGTCGCGGGGCGTCCCGCGGCAACGGAGGGTTCCTGGGAGCAGGATGCGTTGTCATCACCACTCGGAGAACGCTGCCTCGTCGGCGTATGAGTGTCATGCACATTCTGTGGCAATTCCTGTTCTGGCTGTGCGCCGCCGGTCTGACGTACATTTACGTCGGCTACCCGGCCCTCATCTGGCATTTGTCCCGTCGCTGCCGCCACACGGTCCGCAAGGAGCAGACGGCGCTCGATGTGTCGGTTGTGATTGTCGCGTGCAACGAAGCCGCGCGGCTGCACCGCAAGCTGGATAATATCCTCAGTCTTGATGGCGCCGAGAACATTCTGGAAATCCTCGTCGGGTCGGACGGTTCGACCGACGACACGTGCGGAGTGGTGATGCGCCATCCCGATCCGCGCGTGCGCGTGATTTCGTTTGAAGCGCGCCGCGGCAAACCGGCGGTGCTGAACGATCTCATTCCCCAATGCCTGGGCGACATTGTGCTCTTGTCCGACACTCGGCAAGTCTTCGACCCGATGCTGTTGACGCAATTGCTGGAAAACTTCGCCGATTCGCGGGTCGGCGTCGTGTCGGGAGAACTCGTTCTGCGGACCAGCCCGGGCGAAACGACCGCCGCGAACGGCATCGGTCTCTATTGGAAGTATGAGAAATTCATCCGCAAGTGCGAAAGCTTCTATCGCGGCGTCCCGGGCGCAACGGGGGCCTGCTACGCCATTCGTCGAGCACTCTTCCGGCCGATCAAGGACCACATCATCCTGGATGACGTCGCGATTCCGATGCAGGCGACGTCGCTCGGCTATCGCTGTCTTTTGGAGCCGATGGCCATCGCCTACGATGAGCCGTCGAAGTATCCGGGGCAAGAAGCGATCCGCAAACGCCGCACGATCGCCGGCGCGGCCCAACTGATGCGGGCCTATCCCGAATGGCTGTTTCCGAGCCGCAATCCGATCTGGTTCGAATACGTGTCGCATAAGCTGCTGCGGCTCGCGTCGCCTGCGTTTCTCTTCGGCGTATTCGTTGCGAATCTCTGCCTGCTGGAAATTCCGGTGTATCGCGTCCTCCTCTCGCTGCAAGCGGTGATGTATCTCTCGGCGCTGGTCGGATGGCTTTATCAGAAGCGAGGCCGCCGGTCGGTGCTATATGGCCCGTCGCTGATGTTCCTGGCCTTGAACGTGACGACGGCCCTCGCGTTGTGGGACGCCCTCCGGTCGAAGTACCGCGTGACTTGGCAGCGCTCGCATGAGTGGGAGGACGTCCCTGCGCACAAAGCCGTACCGGAACCGGCTGTGGCAGCGGGCTGAATCAACAGATGGAATTCCTCACGATGTTCTCGACTTGGTTGTGGATCGGCTTGTCTCTCGGACTGCTCGCGTCCTGGCTTCTCGGCCGGCGCGTGTGGAAGAAAATCCGGACGCGCGGGTTAAATCGTTGGGCGCCGACTTATTTCTTCACGAGGTCCGCACGGCCGGAGATCGACTGGGACCGTGAGGAGATCGACGTGTTCCTCGCCGTGTGCGATCACCACGAGCCGGAATGGGGATCGCCGAGTCCGGCCGACGCTCTGCGCCGCGTCGAACGGTGGTGCGAGGAATACCCGGAACGCTTTTCCGAGTTCCGTGACGCCGACGGCCGATCGCCACAGCACACGTTTTTCTTTCCGCAAGACCAGTATCGTCCCGAGTATCTCGACCGGCTGGCAGATTTGTGCGCTGAAGGACATGGCGACGTCGATGTCCACTTGCATCACGACCACGACACGCCCGATGGTCTTCGCGAAAAACTCGAATCGTTTCGCGAAACGCTTTATCACCGCCACGGCCTGCTGCGGCGCGACCCGGTCACGGGCGAAATCGTCTACGGGTTCATCCACGGCAACTGGTGTCTGTGCAACTCGCGGCCCGACGGACGGTGGTGCGGAGTCGATCATGAGTTACCGATTTTGATGGAAACCGGCTGCTACGCCGATTTCACGATGCCGTCGGCGCCGAGCGACACGCAGATTTCCCGCATCAACAGCATTTATTATGCGTCTGACACGCCGCGCGGCCGTGGGGCGCATGCGTTCGGCCCGCGCGCGGCGGTGGGAGTTGAACCGCACGCCGACAGCCTGTTGATGGTGCAAGGCCCGCTGTTGTTTGATACGCAGCGCAAAATCGGCGGGCTGATTCCCCGTGTCGAGAACGGCGACCTACTCGGCAATCATCCGCCGACGCTTGACCGCTTCAAACTCTGGCTGCGGGCGAACGTCACCGTCGCCGGGCAGCCGAACTGGCGGTTCGTCAAACTGCACACGCACGGTTGCAAGGCGTCGAACATCGACATGCTGCTCGGCGACCCGATGGTTCGATTCCACCTCGAACTCGGGAATTTTATCC
>CAZDGB010000084.1:0-23847 GCA_964504645.1 uncultured Planctomycetaceae bacterium
ACGCGATCCAGACGATCGGCTACGACCCGGAAAAGGAAATGTACGTCGGTTCGTGGGTCGATTCGATGATGAACCACATGTGGAAGTATGAAGGGAGCGTCGATAAGACCGGCAAGATCCTCACGCTGGAGGCCGAAGGCCCGAGCATGACGGAACCCGGCAAAACGGCCCGCTACCGCGACGTCTACGAGTTCAAATCGAAGGACCAGATCGCCACGAAGTCGTCGATGCGCGGCGAAGACGGCGAATGGATCACGTTCATGAACGGTACGGCAAAACGGCGGAAGTGAGCACCGTATTTACGCCCGGCACAGCGCGCGGACTTGGCCGTCGTGGACGTGCAGTTGATTGCGGCCCAGCGATTGCGAGCGGGACAGGCCGTCGTCAGCGCGGTTGCGGACGACCTCCGGGACGTCGGCGGGGCCGCAGTTGGCATAGCCGAAGCTTGCCGTCACCAACACTTCCGGTCCGCCGTCTTCCACGCGGAAGTGATAGTTGCGCACCGTCTCGCGGATTTTGTCGGCGACCTTCGTCCCCGCCAGCGGAGGCAAGGCGGGGCACAACAGCCCGAGCGTGTCGCCGCTCAAACGGCAAAGGAGGTCTTGATCGCGGGCCGAACGGACGACGAGCGACGTGAGTCGAACCAATAACTTCTCGACGGCGTCGCCGCCGAGGCGCCGCTTGAGCGCCTCGGCCTTGTCCATGCGGATGAGGAGCAGGCCCGATTCCATCTGCGCCTGTGCGCCGGCGGAGAGCATCAGCGCGAGATTCACGTCAAAGGCCCGCTTGTCCGGCAGATTGGAAACGGCTTCGACGGGCGTCTTCGCCCAATCGACGTTGAACTCTTTCGGCGACGGCAGCGATTCCAGTTCCTGCGTCTGTTCGATCCGGCACGATTGCACGATCTTCGTCAGCGTCTCCTGGAAGCCGCGCTGTATCCGTTCGACGCGCTCGCATTGTTCGACGGAAAGAAGACTGCCGGACGCTGAAGCCAGTTCGCCGCACCAGCGCTGCGTCCGTTCTGCGTCGGCCATCACCAACTCGTACATTTTTTGAATCTGAGCCGTTGCGCGGCGGACGGCCCATTCCTGCAGCCAAGGCGCGCACAGGACGCCGGCGAGGAATCCGCCTCCCAGCGCGAACAATACGACCACCGCGGCTCCGCACCAGAGGAGCGCGGCGGTCGGATCGAACGTGGCGGCTGCGAGCGGCATTCTTGTAGGGTGGGCTGTGCCCACCGATTCTTGATATGTGTGATCCCATTGGTGGGCACAGCCCACCCTACAAAACTCTAGCTCACGCCGGCGACTTGGGGCGTCGGCAGAATCGTTACAGGCGGCATGACCGGCTTCGCTGGGTTGTCGGTTGTGGGGAGCGAGTGGTAATTTGTAGTTGGTTCAACCGCCCGTTTACTGCTACGCAAAGGCCCGCCTCATGCACAAGCTGTCGCTCTTCGCCGGACTTCTCGCCTGTTTCGCCGCCACCTCGGCTCACGCTCAATGGGGCTCGCTCAAAGGGAAGATCGTTCTCGACGGCGAAGTTCCCGCGCAGAAGCTGCTGATCAAGAAAGGCGATCCCAACGCCAAGGACGCCGCCGTGTGCGCCGCCCAGGACGTCCCCGACGATTCGCTGGCCATCGACGCGAAAACCAAGGGGATTGCGAACGTGGCGATCTGGCTGGTGAAGAAGCCGTCGAAGATTCACCCCGATCTGGAAAAGCCGTCGCAGCCGAAGATGGTCTTCGACCAGGTTGGCTGCCGCTTCATTCCGCACATCCTCGTCGTGCACAACTCGCAGACGGTGCAAGTGGTCTCCGGGGACGGCGTGGCCCACAACACGCGCGGCAACCCGCTGAAGAATCAGCCGTTCAATTTCATCGTCCCGCCGAATGATCGCAAAGGGACCGACCTGACCATGAAACTCGCCGAACGCCTGCCGGTGCAAATCGGCTGCGACATTCACAACTGGATGCGAGCCTACTGGGTCGTGGTGGATCATCCGTACGCCACCGTCACCGACACGGAAGGCAACTTCGAAATCAAGGACCTGCCGGCCGGCGAGCACGAGTTCAAAGTCTGGCACGAGAACCCCGGCTACCTTGTGAAGAACGCCAAGGACCCGAAGAAGGGCCTCCTCGTCACGATCAAGGACGGCGAAACGTTTGAAGTGCCGGAGATCAAGATTCCGCTGAAGACGTTGACGGACAAGAAGTAGTCCCGCGACGTTTCGAAATTTTATGAAGCCCAGGGAATGCATTCCCTGGGTTTCTTTCCAGGAGACGACCATGTTGCGAACGTGGTTTTTCTGTCTCCTTGTTCTTGGCGTGGCCGATGCGACTCACGCCCAATGGGGCTCGTTGAAAGGGAGAGTCGTTCTCGACGGCGACGTGCCGGAGGTCAAGGCGCTCGTCGCCAAGGGAGCGCACGTCAAGGACAAGGATGTATGTGCGGCGCAAGACATACCCGATGACTCCCTGGCGATCGACGCCGAAACAAAAGGCATTGCCAATGTCGCCGTTTGGCTGTCCGAGAAGCCGGCGATAATCCATCCAGAACTGGCAAAACCAACCGATGAAGTATTGGAATTTCGGCAAATGGAGTGCCGCTTTGACCCCCATCTACTGATCGTGCGAACGGATCAGAAGGTTCGCGTCGTCAATCGGGATCCCTCGGCACACAACCCGCGCGGGAACTTTGTAAAAAATCCGGGATGGAGTTTCATCCCGCCTCCGGGCGCCGATCCGATCGAATGGCAGACGAAACGCGCCGAACGCTTGCCGGTAACGGTCGTCTGCGACATCCACCCTGGATGCGGGCCTACTGGGTCGTCGTCGATCATCCGTATGCGACCGTCACCGACAAGGACGGCAACTTCGAGATCAAGGACCTGCCCGCCGGCGAGCACGAATTCAAAGTCTGGCACGAGAAACCCGGCTATCTCGTGAAGAACGCCAAGGACCCGAAGAAGGGCCTCCTCGTCACGATCAAGTCCGGCGAAACGTTCGAAGTGCCGGAGATCAAGATCCCGCTGAAGACGTTGACGGATAAGAAGTAGTCCCGCGACGTTTCGAAGTTTTTTAAGAAGCCCAGGGAATGCTTTCCCTGGGCTTCTTTCACGCCGCGCGGCGGGCGGGTTGCGGCGTCGGGATCGGCTGCGGCATGACGCGGCCTGCGAGGAAGGCGCCGATCATCGTCGGGCGCACGAGCCACTCGTAGCTGGCCAGCGACAGCGCCAGTGTGCCGAGCGTGCAGAGCGTGAACTGCACGAGCGCCGGCCAGCCGGTCGGACGCAATGCGATGTGTCCCACCGCGACGAGCGGATGATGGACGAGATAAACCCAAAACGACGCGCGGGCCAGATAGCTCACGGCGGGGGGCAGCGTGCCGCGGGCGTTCCAGGCCCAGCGCCACGCCGTGTAAGAAACCGTCACGGCGTACATCGTCATGCCGAGCACCAGCGCCAGTTTCGCGGTCCCGGCGAGCGGCTCGATGGCTTGACGGTGAATGAGCGGCAAGAGCGCCAGTTGCAGCATGCCGCAGAGGATCAGTTTCACGCCGACGTTCCCGCGGGCCTCTGCGGGCCGATGGAACTCCGCGACGCCCGCCGCGAAGAACAATCCTGAGTAAATAAACTTCGCCGGCACCGGCAGGAAACTGTGCTGGAAGCCGACGACGGTCTCCGGCGCGAACCAGAGCGTGAGCGCGGTCAGAGCGAATAAAACGCGGCCATTCGCGACGCTTCGCAGAAGCGTTCCCGCCTGTCGCCGCGCCACCCAGAGTATTCCCGAAAAAATCAATAGATACTCCAGATACCACAAATGGCTCAGCCCCCAGAGGTCGTCGTGGTGGCGGCCGAGGCTCAGGCTGCGGAGCTTGCGCCACGGGATTTCGCCGTCGAGCGCCCAGCCGGTCAGCCAGATGTAGAGTTCGATCGGCAGCAGCACGGCCGCCGCGGCGACGAGGGGCCAGCCGAGCCGCCGCCAGCGGGACGCGAGGAACTCTTCCGACTTGCCGGCGAGACTCTGCGCCGCGCCGTAGCCGCTGAGGAGAAAGAACAGGGGCATGATGGCCCCTTCGATGCTCCAGAAGATCGCGTCGACGACGGAACTGACGGCGGTGTTGCGCACGGGCCACGTCAGGCCGGGCATCGGCACGAGGGCGTACGGCACGCCGGCGTGCAGCAGCACGACGAGCACCGTCGCGACGGCACGCAGCGCGTCGAGTCCCGGTCGCCGGGCCGGCGGTGGAAACGGCAGCGCGCGCACGAGGTCCATCGTGTCGTCTGACGAACTAAAATTGTGAGGGGAAGAATCGACGCAGTCGCTTGCGCTTCACGGAGTCCGAGCCCTCCAGATCCCGAAAGACCTGGCCGCAGCGCTCGGATTCGCAAAGAGAAGGGAGACGCGGCCTGTACCAGCCAGCCGCGTCGAGCGTCAATCGGCTCCCTCAGCAAAAGCCGCCGTCCGGCCGCGATTCGTCGAAAACGATTGCGATGTACGTCGCCCACCGGCGGAATTGGCCGGAAGCAGTCCCGGAGTTGCGCACACGCAACTCCTTTGTCTCTCGCAAAGACACGAATTCGCAAAGGAGCGTAAAGCATCTCTGGATTTTCTCTGTGAACTCTGTGTCTCTGTGCGCAAAACTCTTCTCTTTGCGTTCCTTTGCCCCTTCGCGTCTTGGCGAGAGATGCTTCTCATCCGGCAAAAACTGCCGAAGTCCGTCCGCCGCAATTGGTTTCTCCGGCGTTTCGGCTCCGCCTGGTCGGATTTGGCTCAAGAAACCGCACTAGACACGCTTGAGCCGATCCCTAAAATCCGCACGCCGTCCGTGGAAGCGGGTTTTCCGCGTCCACCGGGTAGCGGGCCATTCCAGTCCATGCCGGCTTCCGTGACCGACGGCAACACGCAAGCGGTCCTCGACATCCCCATTCAGGCACAAACACGATCTCCGAAGGACGACCGCATGCCTTCCGCACATCGTTTCCCCGCCGCATACTATGGCCTGCTGATCGGCCTGTGCGGCTGCTATCACTACGGGTACTCGCCCTATGGCAGCGCCCCGTACGGCCCCAGCTACCCCATGACTCCGGGCGGCGGCGGTTATATGACCCCGTCGGAACCCTACGTTCCCTACAATCCCGGCGCACCCGGCGCGACGCCGACCCCCATCGTCCCAGGTGGCGGAGCCCCGCCGACGTGGCAGCCGTTGCCGGGCAATCCCAACACCAGCCCGACACCGTATGAGCAGAACGGCAAAGGCCTTGTTCCCCAACCGACGCCGGATGAGGAAAAACCGTTCGGGGGCGGCGCACCTCCCGCGGCGAAATTGACTCCCGCAAATCCCGCCGGCATCCAATTCCAGACGATCGAACCCACGTTGCCGACCGGCGCCGCGCCGCCGACGAACACCGTCGCCAGCAGCGGCACCGATCCGTTCGACTCCTCCATGCGGCCGGTTTCCAGCGGGTCGAACGTCGCGGCCCGTACTGCGAATGATTCCTCGCGGCCCAACCCATTCGCCCACGACGCCCGCAACTTTGCGTGGTTGCGCGGCATCGTCGACTTCGATCCCCAGGACCAGCGCTGGGTGATGGTCTACAGCTCCAATCCCGATGCCGCCGATCGCTTTGGCGGCAGCATCACGCTCGGCGATCATCCGCAGATGGGCCGCATGAAGCCGGGCGACGTCGTCCTGGTCGAAGGGGGCGTCGACGACGCCTCGCTCGATCAGCACGGCAAGCCGCTCTACCGCATCGACAAGCTCGTCCCGTTGAAGCCGAAGAGCTGATATCGCAACGCAAGTGCTTGCGTCGGAAACACGTCGGGCTGACGCCGCGACGCTCGCCTGCTTGTGACCGCTTCCGCCGGCCGGTACGATGACGCCATTGATTCGGCGACCGGCGAGGCCCTGCGTGCGATGAGAGTCTGGTTGTTGCTTGGTGCGGTGCTCGGCGGCACAGCGGTGGCCGCGGGCGCGCTCGCGGCACATGGGCTGGAAAAGGTCTTCGTCGAGAAGTACGGCTCCGAAACGCGGACCGTCGCCGGCCGCGAGATGCTGCGGTCGGAAAAGTATCTGCACGATTTCCAGACCGCCGCTGAATACCAGATGTATCACAGCCTGGCGCTGCTCGCCGTCGGCCTGCTGGCGGAACGCCGCTGCACGATCTGCCTCAATATCGCCGGGGGGGCATTTCTGCTCGGTATTCTGCTGTTTTCCGGCAGCCTGTATGTGCTGACTATCACCGGCGTGACGAAATGGGGCATGGTGACCCCGATCGGCGGCGTCGCGTTCCTCGTCGGCTGGGTCGCGCTGGCTGTCGCGAGTTTGAAACGAGGCGATACGGCGGCGGCGTGATGCGCTGCGAAGCGCAAGCGTTTTTCTGAACCTTCAACCTACGACGTACGACCATGCACAAACTCATCTTCGACGCCCATCTCGACAATGCCTGGAACGCGACCGAATGGGTCCGCGACCTGATGCTCCCCGTCCCGAAAATCCGCGAGTTCGAGCGGCAGTTTACCGGCATCATCCCCGGCGAATGCACCACGTCGTGGTACGAACTGAAGCGCGGCCGCGTCGGACTGACGATCTCTACGCTCTTGCCGCGGCATCACCGCAAGGACAAGCCGCTGTCGTTTCCGCAGTCGCGCGAAGCCGCCTACGCCATGTCGCAGGGGCAGCTCAAGTATTACCAGGCGATGGTGAAGCGTGGCGTGCTCCGCGAGGTTCACAACTTGGAGACGCTCAATCAGCACGTGAACGACTGGCTGACGAAGCCGCCCGATGATTTGCCGATCGGCTACATCCTCAGCATGGAAGGGAGCCCGCCGATCCTTGCGCCGGAGCAGATCGGGGAATGGTACGAAGACGGCCTGCGGATTCTTGGCCCGGCCCATTACGGACCCAGCCCGTACTGTTTCGGCACCGGCAGCGAAGGGGGCTTCAACGCCGACGGCATCCGTTTGCTGAAGGAAATGGACAAGGTCGGCATGCTGCTCGACGTCACGCATCTCGCCGACGAATCGTTCTGGGACGCGATGAAGGTCTTCCAAGGACCGGTGCTGGCCAGCCATCACAACTGCCGGGCGCTCGTTCCGGCCGACCGGCAACTGCCCGATGATCAGATCAAGGAACTGATCAAACGGGGATCCGTGATCGGCGCGGCGTTCGACAATTGGATGATCCGCCCCGGTTGGAAGATCGGCGTGTCGGATCCGTCTACCGTGACGATGGGCCAGATCGTCGATCACATCGACCACATCTGCCAACTCGCCGGCAACGCGAAGCATTGCGGTATCGGCTCCGACCTCGACGGCGGCTTCGGCAAGGAACAATCTCCGTCCGACCTCGATACCATCGCCGACCTGCAAAAGATGGGCGAACTCCTGGAGAAGCGCGGCTACTCGGCCGACGACATTGAAGGGATTCTGTATCGCAACTTCGTCGAGTTCTTCCGCCGCGCGTGGAGCAAGTAGAGCCGCCAAAGCCGGGCTTTGAGTCTGGCAAGGAACGACCACAAGATGGCTCGGCGAAACTCAGCAATCTTTTTGTGGTTTGCGCTCTACCTTGCCGTCACTCCACTTCGGGCCGACGAGATTTATTCCAACGCCAGCGGCGGCGGTGACTGGTCCGAGCCGGCGACGTGGCGCGGCGGCAAAGTTCCCGCGGCGGACGACGAGGTCGTGATCGCGCGGGACGACGTCGTGATGTTCGATCGGAACGACGACGGCCGGACGACATGCCGGCAGTTGCTGCTCGATCCCCGCGCGGTGCTGCAATTCAAGGCGGGCATCGGCCCGGTGACGTTGTCTCTGAACGGGCCGCTGGAAAGCTACGGCTACGTTCGCTTGGACGCTTCGAAGTCGGCCAAGGATCTCTACGAGCTTCGCTTCGCCGCCGAGGATCCAGAGCAGCGTCTCTTGAAGCTCGAAAAAGGAGGCGGGCTGGTGGCGCTGGGGAAACTCGGTTTGGCCAAAGGGAAGAAGAATGTCCTCTTCGCGTCGCGGCCGCCGAAAACGGAAGTCCCCGCGGGAACACCGCCGCCCGATCCGACGGCGAAATTGATGGCCTTGCCCGGTTCAACACTCGATCTGCAGCGTGCGGAGCTCGACAACATTTCCGTGCTGCCCGAAGGGATCGACAACACGGGGGCCAAGCCCGGCGAGCGGATCAACATCATCAAGAATCATTTCATCGGCACCAGCCGGCTCTCGGTGCAAGCTTGCGACTCCCCGGTGGTGAACGAGAACTTGTTCGAACGCGACGATCCCGTGCTCGTCCAACCCGCGGCGATGTACTTCTCCGGCAACCCGCTGTTGGAGGCCCGCGGCAACGTCGTGCGCGGCAGTTACGCACAGGGGATGCATTGCTACTCGCAAGGCGAGTGCACCGTCGCCGACAACCTGCTGGAAAAATGTCCCTACGGCCTGTATTGGCTCGGCCACGGTTTTATGATCAAGCGGCTCACCATCAAGGATTGCGGCGGCGGCATGCTGCTCAACGTCTCCTCCGGCACGCTGGAGGACGTGACCATCACCGGCACGCCGAATGCCTATCATCACGGCAATTCGGCGATCCAGACGACGAACTTCGTGATTAAAGATTCCCCGCCCGGCGACAACTACAAGATTTATTACCAGAACGGGCCGCTGACATTGATCAATTCGACGATCAAACCCGAGGACATCCGTTTCGCCGCGGACGTCGCACCTGTCCCGGCGATCGCCGGGAAACCGCGTCTGCCGATGATCACGTCGTTGAGTTTTCTCGTGGTGCAAGTCACCGGGCAGCTCCCAGTGGGGATCGCCGTCGATGTGAAAACAGCCGGCCTGACGCTGCCCCCGGGAGCGCAAGACCCCAACGTCCGCAACTGCCCGGCGGCCGTCCTGAAGACGGGCCTGACGCCGCTGCCGAAATCGCTGGAGCCGATCCTGGTGCGCAGCTGGCAATACGACGCGGACCGCAACTTGCAGCCCGCGCCGACGTATCAATTCCAGATCGTCGGCCCGGACCAAGGCGAAGCAACTCCGCGCAAGGTCTTGAAATCGCTTGCCGTGACGCCCGCCGCCGCCTGGTATCGCGAAAACGCCAACGACAAGAAGCCGACGCTCGAGATCAGCCTGCCGTAAACTGCCTCGCTCTCACGGCAGTTGGACTGGTTGTCCATCCGCCATTTGCAGCAGCTTGAGCAGCGTCTCCGGTTCAATCGTCTCGGGCAGCACCCGCACCGATCCATCGGCAAACATGGCCAGGAATGTCTCGCCGATCTCGCCCAGCGCCTTAAGCGGATTCTCCGGGTCGAAGTCCAGACCGCCCGGTTTCGTCCAGATCTCCGCCGTGTCCGGCCCGGCGGAAACCGCGAGGAACGTGTTCGACGTGCCGTCGGTGAACTCACGGATGCCCGGCGCCTTGTCTTCGGCGAACGGCGCGCCTGGACCGGTGAAGACGTGAATCGACGTTTTGCCCGGCTCGTCCACGCCGTCGACTTTGAAGATCTCCGGCATCTGCTCGATGAGCGTCTGGTTGTGCTCGCTGTCCCACGCCTCGTCGAGGTGGAACTGTGCGTAGAGCGGCGCCTGGTCGAGGAACGGCAAGAGATGCACGCGCCAGCTGAGTGCTCCCTGGGTCTTGGGATTATCGTTCCCCGCGCCGCCGGCCTTCGGAAAGGCCTGGTAAACGTCGTGGTAATTGTGGAATGCCAAAGCCATCTGCTTGAGGTTGTTGCGTTTCTGCATGTCCCCCGCGACCTGACGCTGCTGTTTCATCACCGGGGCCAACAAAGCCGGCACGCGGTCGAACTCCTCGGGAATCGGCAATTGCAGCGACAGCGCCGATCCCTCGGTGACGACCTCGAGCTTCTCCAGACTCGGACCGAGGATGCGGAGCAGCTCCTGCGCGCCGCCGTTCGGGTTCTGCGCGATCTGCGCCACCAGGAACTGCAACTGGCCCTTCAGCATCCCGTTGAGCAAATTGCCCAGCGTTTGTGCCGTCTCCGGAGACGACGACGTCGCCGCGAGTGCGACCAGCGGCTCGCCCGGCTTGCCGCTCAAGTCGCCGCTGAGCGTGAGCGAACGGAGATTGGCAAACGGCCCGGCGAACGGATTCTGCTGCATCAGCAACTGCAGCAAGTCGGCATACGGCGACAGGTCCACCGCCATTACCGTGTCGAAGGGCCGATCGACGGCCCGCAATTGCGCGGCCACCGCGCCGTCGGACTCAGCCGCCGACTTGTCGAGCCACTCCGCCAGAGCTTTCTCCGCACCGAACAGCACGAGATCTTTGGCGGGAAACGCAAACGCCCAGTTGTCGGCGGCGAAGTACGCTTTTCCGCCGGTCGTCGTCGCTTCCGCCGCGCCGGGCAGCCGCAACAAGATCGTCTCGCGATCGACGTCTTTCGACAGCTTCACGGCCACGAGCGGCATCTGCGCGGGCGGCGCGTCCGGGAACAGGAACGGCGAGCGCGGCTTCCGACGGCCTTCCTGCGGTAGTTGAAGGACTTGGCCGTCGGCGAGTGTCACCAGATTCGCGAACTGCACGGGTTCGATGTCGTTCGGCAGATTTCGCACCGCTCCATCCGCCAGCAACGCCAGAAACGTCGGCTCCGGAAGTTCGCCCAACGCCGACAGGGGGTTGTCGGTGTTGAGTTCCAGCCCGCCCGGCTTCGTCCAGATCTCCGCGGTATCCGGCGCAGCGACGACGGCTAACAACGTGTTCGACGTGCCATCCGTAAAGTCGTGCACTCCCGGCGCGGCGTCGTTGGCAAACGGAGCCCCTTCGCTGGTGAAGACGTGGATCGACGTCTTACCCGGTTCGTCGACGCCGTCGACCCGGAAGATGTCGGGCATCTCTTCGATGAGCGCCTTGTTGTGCTCGCTGTCCCACGGCTCGTCGAGATGGAACTGATTGTAAAGCGGCACCTGGTCAAGATACGGCAGCAGGTGGACGCGCCAGCTCAAGCCGTCCGTGACTTCGTCGCTTTCCCTCGCCGGCCCGCCCGCTTTGGGAAACGTCTTGTTCGCGTCGTGATACATATGAAACGCCAGCCCGAGCATCTTCATGTTCGTCCGCGCATCGACGGTCGGCGGCGCGGGTTCCTCCTCATCACCCCCCGGCACGGGCAAACCGGCGTCGCGGGCCATCGCATCGATCTGCCGCTTCGGCACCAGCAACGCCAGCTCTTCGACGTCGCCTAGTTCGAGACCCGTATTCGCCCGAAATTCTTCCAACGCCTGCTTGAGGTCTTCGTCCCGCAGCGCGTCTTCGGCCTTCAACGCGGCGACAAACGGCGATTCGAGCAACCGCTTGGGATGAACGACCGACGCGGCCACGATGTCGTCCGTGATGTAGTCGAGCTTCAACTGGACGGTCGTCGGGCCTTTCGGAGCGGCCGGCGTCGACTTGGCCGTACTCGTCTTGTCTGCCTTCGCATTGTCCGCAGCCGCCTTCCCGTTGGCCGATTTCTTCGTGTCGGTTGCCTGCGGTGCGGCGGTGTCGGCGGTGGTCGCGGCTGTCGTGGGAGTTTCTGCTTCCGCCGGCGTAGCTTTCCTTTCGCCGGCGAGCGGGGGCGTCACGACGGTTTGTCCCGCGGGCGCGGCTGGCGGCTCCTTCGCACAGCCGGACAGTAGTCCCAACGACAGCAACGAGAACGCCCATCCGCAGCGCGACATGATGTTTCCTTCGAGTGTAGTGACGAGGAGCGAACGTCACACTAATCCGCAAGCGTGGGGATGGGAAGTCCGTCGTCAACGGCGGGTCCCGGCGATGCCATCTCCGGGCTTGCTTCACACCCGCGCCGGAAATATCTGCAGTTCCGGCACATGACAGCGGGCATCGAGACCGCAGACGAACGCCACGGCGGCGGCCACGTCGGCCGGCTCGAGCGCCTGGGCGAGAACTTCCGCGGGGGTAGGAACGGGCCGCTGCTGAAGAATCTCTGTATCGCAGAGGCCGGGGAAGATCAGTGTCGTGCGGACGCCGTGCGATTTTCCTTCCTTTCGCGTGCCGTAAGCGAGTCCCGTGAGCCCGTGCTTGCTGGCCTGATACGCGACGCCGGATACGTCGGGATACTGCACCGCGCCGGAGGAGATGTAGACGATCAAGCCGGATTGCTGCCGTCGCATGACGGGGAGCACGGCCTGCGTGCAGTGAAAAGCGCCGGACAGATTCGTGTCGATCAGCCGATGCCAGTCGTCCGTCGAGAGAACATCGAGCGCTCGCCGCGGGACGTTCGTGCCGGTGGCGTAGATCAACGCATCGATGCGGCCCCATTTCTCGACCGCCGCGGCGACGGCGGCTTCGACGTCGGGCTTCTGCGTGACGTCGCACCCGCGAATCGAAAAGCGACCGGCGGAGTCGGCGCATTCACTCGCGAATTGTTCGAGCCGATCAACGCGCCGCGCGACGGCCATGACGCGATAGTCGTCCGCGAGTAGCCGCAGCGAGGTCGCGCGCCCGATGCCGCTCGACGCCCCAACGACCAAGGCGACTGACGATGCGGTCATGGGGCGGCTCCGCGAAACAAGATACCTCTCTCGCAAAGGCGCAATGCCGCAAAGGAGCGCAAAGAAAACAACATGTTCTTCTTTGCGAACTTTGCGCCTTCGCGTCTTTGCGAGAGATGCTTCAAACTCTTACGACGACAACTTCTGCAAGATCATCTCGCGCACGGACTGCGGATCGGCGCCTTTACAGGCCTTCATCACCTGCCCGATCAGCGCTCCGACGGCTGCCTGCTTCCCCGCCTGAAAATCGGCGACGGCTTTCGGATTCTTCGCGATGACATCGACAATTGCCGCGTCCAAAGCCCCGGTGTCCTGCACGATCGCCAGGCCTTTGGACACAATCAATTGGTCGATCTCTGCGACCGTCGCGGGACTTGTCCGGTCTGCGACGTTGAGCAGATCGAGAAACACCTCGCGGGCCGATTTGATCGTGATCTGTTTGGCGTTGATCTTGCCGATCAGCGACGCCAGCACGTCCGCCTTGATCACAAACTCCGCGATCGTCTGGCTGCGCTCTTTCAATTCCCGCAGCACATCTTGGGTGACCCAGTTCGCGGCCTGCTTGGCGTCGCCGCAGGCTTTTGCGACCTCTTCGAAGTAGTTTGCGACTTCGGCGCCCTGATCGATGAGGACGCCGGCGTCATAGTCCGAGAGACCAAAGTCGCCGATGAACCGTTTGTGTTTCGCCGCGGGGGATTCCGTCATCTCGCCGCGAATCCGCTCCAGCCACGCGTCATCGACGACGACGGGGACCAGGTCGGGATCGGGGAAATAACGATAGTCGGCGGCTTCCTCTTTCTCGCGGAGCGGGTACGTGACGCCGCGGTCCGGGTCGTAGCCGCGCGTCGCTTTCGGGGCGTCGTGAATCGTGCGGCCCGTTTTCCGAAACTCGTCCCATTGCCGCTCGATTTCGAATTCGATCGCTTGCTCAGTGAAGCGGAAACTGTTGAGGTTCTTGACCTCAACGATCGGCGTCGCGACTTTCGCGCAGCTGTCGGACTTGTGAACGTGCAGGTTCACGTTGGCGTCGCAGCGCAGGCTTCCTTCCTGCATGTTGCAGTCCGAGACGCCGAGATAGGTCAACGTCTGCCGCAATTCTTCAAGAAACAACCGCGCTTCCTGGGCCGACCGCAAATCGGGATGCGTGACGATCTCCACGAGCGGTGTGCCGGCCCGGTTCAAGTCGACCTGGCTGTCGCGGCCGCGGCCCGATTCGTCGTGCAGGTTCTTGCCGGCGTCCTCTTCGAGATGCGCCCGCAGAATGCGGACCTTGCGTGATTCCACTTCGACCCACCCGTCGTGGCTGAACGGCAGATCGTACTGGCTGATCTGATAGCCCTTGGGCAAGTCGGGGTAGAAATACTGCTTGCGGTCCCACTTCGTAAAGCGGGCGATTTCGCAGTTCAGCGCGAGCGCCGTCTTGATCGCCAGATGCAGGGCCCGCTCGTTGAGCACCGGCAGCGAACCCGGCAAGCCGAGACAGACCGGACACGTCTGCACGTTCGGCTGGTCCGGATTGAACGCCGAACTGCACCCGCAGAAGATCTTCGTCTCCGTCTGGAGCTGCACATGGACTTCGAGACCGATGATGACGTCGTACATGATCTTTCGCTTGCGCTGAGCCGATCACGGCGCTCGCTTAGTGTGCCACTCCGTTTGACTCTCATACATCCGCGCGGCCTGCAGCAGACGCTTTTCCTCGAACGGTGGCGCGAGGAGTTGCAGGCCGATCGGCAAACCGCTCGCGCTGAAGCCGCACGGGATCGACATACCTGGAATCCCGGCGAGATTCGCGCTCAGCGTGTAAATGTCCGCCAGATACATCGCCAGCGGATCGTTCGCCAGTTCGCCGATTTTGAATGCCGGAGTCGGCGCGACCGGCCCGGCAATCACGTCGACCTGTGAAAAGGCCGCGTCGAAATCCTGCCGGATGAGGCGACGAACCTTGAGCGCTTTGAGGTAATACTTGTCCGCATACCCGGCGGAGAGGGCGAACGTGCCGATCATGATCCGTCGCTTCACTTCGGCTCCGAACCCCTCGCCGCGGCTGGCGGCGTACAGGTCGAACAGATTCTCCGGCTCCGCGGTGTGATGCCCGTAGTGAATGCCGTCGTAGCGCGACAGATTGCTCGACGCCTCCGACGGAGCGATCAGGTAATACGTCGCCACGGCGTACTTCGTGTGCGGCAAACGGACCGGATGCACCGTCGCACCGAGAGATTGGTAGACATCAATCGCCGCCTTCACCGTGCGTTCCACTTCGGGATCGAGTCCCTCGGCGAAATGCTCGTCGGCGAGACCGATCCGCAGTCCCTTCAACGGTTCGTTCAGCGCGGCGAGATAATCGGGAACCGGACGATTGACGCTCGTCGAATCCCGCGGATCATGCCCGGCAATGGCATTCAGCAAGAGCGCCGCGCCGTGGACGTCGTGCGCGAACGGGCCGATCTGATCAAGCGAGCTGGCGAACGCGACAAGTCCATAACGGGAGACGCGGCCGTAGGTCGGCTTCATCCCGACGATGCCGCAAAACGACGCCGGCTGCCGGATCGAGCCGCCGGTGTCGCTGCCGAGCGACAACGGCGCCATGCCGGCGCTGACGGCGGCGGCCGAGCCGCTGCTCGATCCGCCCGGCGAGCGGGTTTCGTCCCACGGATTGCGCGTCACTTGGAACGCCGAGTTCTCGCTGGAGGAACCCATCGCGAACTCATCCATGTTCGTCCGGCCGATGAGGACCGCGTCCGCCGCGCGCAAGCGTTCAATGACGTGCGCATCATACGGCGGCTCAAAATTCGCCAACATGCGGCTGGCGCACGTGCACCGCCGGCCGGTTTCGCAGATCACATCCTTGATCGCCACCGGCAACCCAGCGAGCGCACTCACCGTTTGCCCCGCGTGGCGCTTGGCATCCACGGCATCGGCTTGCCGCAACGCGGTCTCCGCGTCCACCTGCAAAAACGCTCGAATCGTCCCGTCGCGCTGTTGGATGCGGTCGAGATGCGCCTGCGTCAGCTCACGGCTGGAGAAGGCCCGCGCCTCCAATCCGCGCACAAGTTCCGCCGTCGATGTCGGAAAATTCGCCATGCGACAGAGTACACCACGGAGCGAACCGCGAGGCAAGGCAGAACTCGATCCCCAACGTTCCCGCTTTGGAGAGAAGGGAACGCCGTCGCTGACGCGTCCGGCTCGGATTGTGTTGGCACCGCTGGCGAACGGCGTGATACCATTCGATTCTCCTTGGAAGGACATCCCATGTTGCGGCGCCATTTGGTCGGAATCGCCGTTCCGTTACTTCTCGCTGGTGCTGCCCTCGTGTCCGCCGGCGATCGTTCGGAGTTAGAGCAACAACTCGCTTCGTTCTACGAGCCGTCCGCGGAGTATGCCGGGAAATTTGGATCATTTCACAGTCCGCTCATCGACGCGAACGGACGGAAAATCCGCACGCCGGAGGAATGGAAGACCCGCCGCGCGGAGTTGCTGGCCGAGTGGCACGTACGTTTTGGCGGGCCGTGGCCGGAGTTGATCGCCCGACCGAATGTCGCGCGGCTGGAAACGGTGAAGCGCGACGGCTACGCCGAACATCGCGTCGCGGTGCAGGTCTTTCCCGAAGAAGACGCTCCGCCCCTCGAAGCGTATCTGCTGATTCCCGAGGGCGACGGCCCCTTCCCGGCGGCGCTCGTTACGTTCTACGAACCGCAGACCAGCTTGGGCCGCGGCGAGAAAGGGCAGGGGACGCACGATTACGGCGTGCAACTCGCGCGGCGCGGCATCGCGTCGCTGTCGATCGGCACGCTGGGTTCGCAGGATTTGCAAGCCGGTAAAGACACGCGGGCCGTGCTGATCGAAGCCGGCATCCGGCGAAAGCGGCAACCGCTTTCGATCCTGGCGTACGTCGCTGCGAATTGTCACACGGCATTGTCGCAGCAGCCCGAAATCCGCCCGGACCGCATCGGCGTCATCGGGCTGTCGTACGGCGGCAAATGGTCGATGTTCGCTTCGTGCCTCCACGAAAAATTCGCGTGTGCCGTCTGGTCCGATCCCGGCATCGTCTTCAATGAGCAGAACGCCAACGTGAATTACTGGGAGCCGTGGTACCTCGGCTATGACCCCGACGTGCAGCGGAAACCGGGCGTGCCGTCGGACGCGAACCCGCGGACCGGGCTCTACAAGCGGATGGTGGACGAGCACATCGACCTCGTCCGCTTTCATGCGCTGATGTCCCCGCGTCCCGTGTTGGTCTCCGGCGGCACCGAAGACCCGCCAGCGAACTGGCAGGCCCTCAACCACTTGGTTGCCATCAACGAGTTGTTGGGCCACGAACGCCGCGTGGCCCTGACGAGCCGCGCCACGCACATTCCCACGCCGGCCGCGCTGGCGCTGGAGATCGCGTTTCTGGAATACTGGTTAAAGCACGGGCTGGAGTGACGGAGCTGCGCAGGCTCGCAATGCCTGTCAATTTTCGGTGGCCTGAACAGAGACCTTATACGCGCCTGGCGTTCGTGCCGCAGGCCTGGTCGCGTCGGCAAGTTCCGGCGACTCTCCGGGCAGGATCCGTTCTTCGCCCAAAATGTCCATCGTGCCGTGAACGGCATGGATTTCCGTTGAGATCACCTGGACCGTGAACAGATTTTGTAGTTCGTGCAAATCACGGATGGCCAATCGAGTTCCCGGCAGGAGATACCTGATGGGGGAGACGGTCAGGCGGACCCTACGGTAGCGAAAGTCGCGGTCGCCGGTAATGTTCCCGAGAATCAATTCGGCGATGGGAAATGTTTCGGAGGCGCTTTCCTTGCTCCACACCAGGTCGCGGCAGTCGTAAGGTTGCATCGTTGTTGCTCTCGGTTAAGAACTATAGTTGCCAGGCAATGCCACACGTCTGACCCCCGACCATGGGTCAGTTATTCGGGTAGGGATACTTCCCGGAGGTCATGTCATCCTCCAACCGGTCGACCTCCGCGTTGATCTTCTCCATCAGAAAGCGCAAGCCGTCGACCGTCTGCTGAGCGATGTCGCGCGTGATGTCCACACAGAAACTGGCATCCACATCGACTTGAATGCAACGGCATTCATGATCCGTGGCCGTTCGGCCGTCGATCGTGCCGATCGGTCCGATGGACCGGCAACTGCAACGAAAGAAGATTCTGGCCAGTTGATCGCCGTATTGCTCGCGCAGTTGGTCCGCCAAGGGATTGATTGGCGCTTGGTCATGCACAACATGGCTGGTCGTCGTATCCATAAACAGTCATTCATTCCGCGAGCTGACGGGCGACGATCGCTCAGCGGATTCGCGAGTCATCGCCGATCAAGGGCTTCTCGACATCCGGCCGCAAAATCGTGATGAGAAGCGACGATTCTTGCTGAGCATGCAGCTGGAACGGCTCGCGCACCAACAGGTACAGCAGTTGCCCCCCATTCAATTCCCGCCGTTCGCCCAAGGCCTCCACTTCGACGCGGCCTTCCAGGCACAAAATGGTGATTTCTCCCTGCGCCTCGTGAGTCGGGATCCGTACGTCGGAATTCAAATGCAAACGCAGAATTTCCATGTGTGCGGTGCGCAGAATGACGGCCTTCGATTCGGCATCCTTCCATGCGGACCACGCGTCGACAATTTGTCCCGGCTGGGCGAGCGGTATTTCTATCATCGGATCGCCTGAAGTCTTGCGGCACGATCGCAGTGGCGGAAAAGCCTCCGCGCTCGACGGGCCGGTTGGTTTTCACTCAAACTTGCCAATGTTCTCGTCGGCCCAGGCCAGCGGGAATTTGACGCTCTCCCCGCCGTTCCAGGTCAGCAGGAGTTCCGCGCCGGCGAGGCGTTCCAGCGTTTCGTCGGGGAACACCCGGAACAGATGCCAGCGAATCGACGGTTCGGCCCTGCGCGCCGAAGCGACAAAATTGCCCCGTTGGAAAATTGGACCCCCTATAACCATCGGGAGAATGACTGGGTTGCCATTGCGCTTCCATGGGAACATCTTCACGGCCAATGTTCGCGGCGATTTTGGTCTGATTCGATTCCCTCATCAACGAGCACTGCCGCGGTTTCTCCGCGCCATTCCCTGTGCCAACGCGGTTATTTCGGCGGCACCACTTTTCTGTTTGCGCTCCAACGGCTCCAGGCACGGCCTGGATATTCCCAAGCACAAAGCAGCACGGCACAGATCGTCGCGATCAGGTGACTCAAGAGACTCATGTCGGCCTTCCAGTTTCCTCAAGAAATCGACGAGACGGCTGGCTTTCGATCCAGTTGTGCGAATCACAACCGGCGATTCAATCGGACGGAAACCTGCCGGATTCCACCGCCATCCTCAAACGCTCGATGTCTTTGGCCAGATATTCCTGCTGCTTTTCCAGGCCGTCCAAGACTTGTTGCGCCAGGTTTTTCGTGATCTTGACGGGAAACTCCGCGCTGAAATTGATCCGCAGCCACTTGCATTGCTCATCGGTGGCGACCTCGTTGTTTCCGGTACCCGCTAGGCCAGACAGGCCGACCGTCGTGCAATCCACGTACTGCAGAACTTCCAAGAGCTGCGCACCATATTTTCCGTAGAGTTCGTGAGCGAGCGGGTTCGGTTCCGGGAACGATGAGGTAGTCACGCGAATGCTCTTGAGTTGAGGAAGGGAAGCCACCAGTCACGCGTCCGCATCACACGCCGCCGCATCACGTTTCCTGGGCGCCGTTGCGGCGCTGCCTTTCTTCGCGGGTGCGGGCCGTTTTCACGGTCAGGGACTGACCATTGACATCTTTTCCATTCAACCCCGCGATGGCGTCCTGGCTGGCTTGTTCGCTGGCCATGCGGACATAGCCAAACCCGCGGGAAATTCCCGTCTCGCGATCGATGGCGATCCGCGCCGATTTGACTTCGCCGAAGGGCGCGAACATCGTTTGCAAAGACGCTTCGGTGGCCGAGTCGTTCAGATTTCCGACATACAATTTCAGGGTCATGGGCGTACCTTATTCATCCCTAAATGACGGGAGAGCGCGCACGGGGGATCAACCGAACGTGTCTGGCCGCCCACAACGGTGGTACGGCAATTCCTCCGGCGATGACTGATGGGGGGCATCCCCCGAGCGATCTGCGCAGTGCGAACACTGCGGGCCGCAACTCACCGCCGACACCGACGTTCCCAATGAGGCGGCCCGGAGTCATTCGCAGGGAATGCGCTCGGGATCCCAGGGAAGTTCATCGAGGCGAAGGCAGCTGGAACTCAGAAGAGCTACGGCGCACCCTGTCAGAGAGGCCGCTGGAGTCTCGGGGGATGGTTGGCTGGAAGTCAGCAATCCCGAGAGCAATCCGGCAGAAATCGCAAAGCCAAGAATTCGCTTGCGCAACAGGGTCAGTCTACCAAGATCCGCTTCAATTGAACAGCCGCGAACTCCGGAAACGCGAAGAATGCCCTTATTTTATTTCGTATCACACCATCGGCCTGCGCCGGAGGACGACAGTGAGATTGACTGACCGATTTGGTCTTATCGCCCAACCCCGAAATCGACTACATTCCGCCACGGGCGACGATCGAGTTTTTCCGATGTCAGAAGGAGCTTCCCATGCCTTGCCGATGGATGCTGTCATTACTAGTGGTCGGCGCGGCGTCTGCGGCGTTTGCGAACGGACCGGCGGAGTCGATTGTTCACTCCGAACAGGTGCTCAACGAGTTGATGGCCATTCCCGCGCGGCAAATCCCCCGCGCGCTGCTCGCCGAGGCGCAGGGCATTGTGATTGTGCCCAACGTGATTAAAGTCGGCTTCATCGGCGGCGCGCGGCGCGGCCACGGGGTCGTCCTGGTCCGCGACGACGAGGGTGAATGGAGCCTGCCGCAGTTCGTGACGCTCACCGGCGGCAGCGTCGGATTTCAAGCCGGCATCCAGGGGTCCGACGTCGTCCTCGTCTTCACGACCCGCAAGGGAGTCGAAGGGCTGATGCACGGCAAGTTCACGCTGGGGGTCGACGCTTCCGCCTCGGCCGGTCCGGTCGGGCGCGACGCCGCGATCGGGACCGACGCCACGCTCCGTTCGGAGATTTATTCGTATTCCCGCAGCCGCGGATTGTTCCTGGGCGTGGCGCTCGATGGATCGGCGCTGGAGATCGATCATGAATCGCACGCGGTCTACTACGGCACACCGACGAACGAGTTGCCAACGCGGATTCCCAAAGCCGCCGACGATTTGCGGAACTATCTGGCCGAATTGACGCCGGCACAGATCGTGACGCCGATCGAGAACGACACGCTCCCGCCGGTCCGAACTCCCCGCGCGATCGAAGGGCTGCGGAAGGCCGTCAATCAGCAGGCGACGCAGTTGCACGCGCAGCTCAGTCCCGAGTGGCGTCGGTATCTGGCGGTTCCCGCGGAGCTGCAGGAACCGGGGAACGTTCCGTCGCCGGAAGGGTTGTCGCGCGTGCTCAAACATTACGACTTGGTGGCCCGTTCGCCCGAATATCAGGATTTGGCCCGTCAACCGGAGTTCCAGCGGACGTATGAACTGCTGACCGAGTATCAGCAGGCGACGCTCGAAAGCCGCCCGGTGTTGCGTTTGAATCCGCCGCCGCAAGATTAAGGTGAGGACGGAAATCTTGCGAACCCGCAAGCGAGGATCGGCGGCGATCAACGCGGCGGGTTCGCAGCATTTCACTGAGTCGCTTCATTCCCTGTTCACTGGGTCGAAACGGGTCTTGTCTCAATCCAGGTGTTCGACTACGATTCCGTAACCGGCGTGCGCCTATTGACTTGCCGCTCGCTTTCCTGCCGCGTTCTTTTTCGGGGGACTTCGCCCATGGCCTTTCGTTTGCCATCTCGCACCACGTCCACGTTCGTCCTCGGCCTGGCGACGCTGATTGCCACCACCATCTTCGCCCAACAGGCGGCCACGAAATCGTCGGCCGATCAGGAAACGACCAAGCTCGTCGCCCAGATGATCTCGAAGTTTCACATCGGGCAGAAGACGATCGACGACCGCATCTCGGGGATGCTCCTCAAGCGGTTCCTCAAAGACATCGACCCGATGAAGCTCTACTTCCTCCAGGAAGACATCGACCGCTTCGAACGGTACCGCGACCAGCTCGACGACCTGGTGAAGACCGGCAACACCAACTTCGCTCACGAGGCCTTCGATTTGTACCGCCAGCGACTCGACGAGCGGATGGCGCTGGCCCACAAGCTGATCGACGCCCCGCACGACTTCACGCTCGACGAAACGATGTCCACCGACAACGAAGCCCTGCCGTGGGCGAAGAACGAAGCCGAAGTCAACGAACGGTGGCGGAAGCGAGTGAAATTCGAGCTCCTCTCCATGAAACTCGACGACAAGCCGCTCGACGAAGCCCGCAAACAACTGCATCGCCGCTACGACACGATCCGCCGCAACTCCCAGACGACGACCGACACCGAAATTCTGGAGATGTATCTCTCGGCGTTGGCCCATTGCTTCGATCCTCACTCGAGCTACATGTCGCCGGATACGTTGGAAGACTTCAACATCCAGATGCGGCTCAGCCTCGAAGGCATCGGCGCGGCGCTCAAGTCCGAAGACGGCTACACCACCGTCGCCCAGATCGTTCCCGGCGGCGCGGCGGAAAAAGACGGCCGCTTGAAAGTGAACGACAAAATCATCGGCGTCTCCCAGGACGACGAGGACTTCGTCGACATCATCGAAATGAAATTGAGCAAGGTCGTCCGGCTGATTCGCGGCAAAGGGGGCACGAAAGTCCGCCTGAAGGTGTTGAACGCCGCCAACGAAACGCTGGTCTACGACCTCATCCGCCAGAAGATCGAACTGAAGTCGCAGGAAGTGAAAGGCGAAATCCTCGACTCCGGCGAACGGATCTCCGGCGCGACGGGGAAAGTCGGCGTCATCAGCATTCCTAGCTTCTACCGCGACTTCGCCGGAGCGCAGCAGCGCACCGACGATTTCAAGAGCACCGTCCGCGACGTGAAGAAGGTCCTCGCCGACTTCCGCAAGTATGGCGGCGTCGACGGCATCATCATCGACCTGCGCATGAACGGCGGCGGCTCGCTGGATGAAGCCGTGGAAGTCTCCGGCCTGTTCATCGATCGCGGCCCGGTCGTGCAGATCAAGGAGCAGGACGGTGCCGTCAAATCCCGCGACGATGAAGAGGACGGTCTCGTCTACAACGGACCGCTCGTCGTGTTGTGCAACCGGCTGTCGGCCTCGGCATCGGAGATTTTCGCCGGCGTCATCAAGGACTATCAGCGCGGCCTCATCGTCGGCGACACGACCACGCACGGCAAGGGAACCGTGCAGAACGTCATGCCCGTCGTCAAACAACTCCTGCGGCTCGGCGGCCCGAACCGCGGCGCGCTGAAGCTGACGATCAACCAGTTCTACCGCGTCAACGGCGACAGCACGCAGAACCGCGGCGTCGAATCCGACGTCGTCCTGCCGTCGGTCATCGACCACATGGACCTGGGCGAATCGTTCCTCGACAACGCGCTGGCGTTCGACCGCATCCAGCCGGCGCTGCATCGCGGCTACGAAATGGTGCCGCCAGCCATCGTCGCGTCGCTCAAGGCCGACAGCCAGGCGCGGGTGAAGTCCGACACGAAGTTCCAGGAAACGCAGCAGGACATCGACCGGTATCTCGTCCGCAAGGCGCGGAAGTCGGTTTCGTTGAACGAGTCAACTCTCCGCAGCGAACGCGAAGCCGAGAAAGCCGCCCAGGAAGTCGAGAAGGAAGATCAGGAACGCGAGTCCGGCACCAAGGAAGGCCCGATCTTCCCGGAAAACGAGTACAACAAGGAAGCGTTGCAGATCACGCTCGACTACATCGGCTACCTGACGGGAGCGAAGACGGCGAAGAAATAAATCGACCTCGTCACATCGATACGTCACCGAAGCCCAGGGATCGCTATCCCTGGGCTTCTTTTGTTTCGTTGGTTGTTTGATCTGCGTCCGCAATGGTTAAAATTTGGGCAGTTCTTTGGCCCGATACCTTTGTGTCCGAGGAGAACCACCGATGCTCGCCCCCACCGATGAATTGAAGAAAAAACGGTGCCTGCCCTGCGAAGGGGGTGTGCCGCCGGTTTCCGCGGCGGAGGCACGGCAGGCGCTCGAATCGTTGCGGGGCTGGACGCTGAGCGCGGACGGCAAACGGATTCGCCGCGAGTGGCGCGTCCAGAACTTCGCGGCCGGGTTGGAGTTCTTCGAGAAAGTCGGCGCGCTCGCCGAGGAAGAAGGTCATCATCCGGATTTGCATCTGACCAGCTACCGCAACGTCGTCCTCGAACTGACGACGCACGCGATCGACGGGCTGAGCGAGAACGATTTCATTCTCGCGGCGAAGATCGACGAACTGCCGATCGCGCTGAAGCAGTGACCCCGCCAGATGCCGCCGCGG
>CAZDGB010000085.1:0-23810 GCA_964504645.1 uncultured Planctomycetaceae bacterium
TGTCGGCGTAGCTGCAATAGTCGTGCGTGTGCTTGAGTACCTGCGGCATCGCGGCGAAGCTGCCGACGAAGTTCACCAGGAACATGCCCGCGACGGTGTAGCCGCGAAACTGATCGAGCGACTGAAGGCGTTCGGAAGCAGCCATGGCGGAGATCGATCGCGAAGAGCGGATGAGGAAACTTACAGACAGAAAAGTCTGCGTCACTTAAGAAATGAACCCACGCGGAGATCATATCAAAAGAGATGGGAAAGCGGGGGAGGTTTTCCTCCCATCCGCTCTCCGCGATCCGATATCCGCTATAGGCTGTGAATCAACCCGCGCATGTAGCCGTAGGCGAACAGGCGGCCTTTCATCGTGTAGCCGGGTTCGCCGTCGTCTTCGCCGTGCATCTGCGGGACGTGGTCGGGCCGCAGCGGGCCGGAAAAGCCGGCGTCGCGGTAGGCTCGCATCGCGGCGGCCATGTCGGTCGGGCCGTTATCGTGGAACGTCTCGGCAAAGTCGGCCGCGGTCCCTTGCGCATCGCGGAAGTGGACGTACTTGATGTGCGGCCCCAGGCGGCGAATCGTCGCGGGAATGTCGACGCCCATCGTCGCGAACGTTCCCTGGCAGAAGCAGACGCCATTACGCGGGCTCGGCACAAGTTTCACCAACCGCTCGAAACCCTCGACGCAATTCAGAATGCGGTCCTTGCCGAGGAGATTCGGCAACGGCGGGTCATCAGGATGCGCGGCGAACGTCACGCCGAACCGCTCGGCGACCGGCAACAGTTCCTGCAAGAACCGTTCAAGGTTCTGCCACAAGTCTTTTGCGGAAATCGTTTCCTGCATGCGTCCCTGGGCCGTGACGCTGAGCGACATGGCCCGCTCGACATCGGCGAGGCGGAACGCGGTCACTTTCGCCCCGGCCCGTTCCGGCGCGGCGAGCTGCGTGCGGACCCAGTCGGTGCCGGCCATGAAGTTGTAGCACAACAGCGGAATGCCGAGATCGCCCATCTCGGCGAGGAGCAATTTCATCGCGGCGAGCTCCGTCCCGTCGTCGCGTCCGAGCTTGAGCTGCTCGATCGGAAGATAGCCTTCCACGACCGACAAGTTCATGCCGTATTCGGCAGCGCGGCGCTGCAACAGAGGAAGCTTGTCGTTCTCGCCGCGCGGATAACGAGCCACGAAATCGGTGACGCCGCACTGCGCGGCAAGAGCAAAGTTTTCGTCGCTCGGCGGCGTGAGGACAGTGGCGAGGCGCATGGAGAGATAGTCAAAAGGTTGAAGTTAAAAAATCGCTCGCGCTTCGCGGGCCACCCGCGTTGTTTCACGAATCCCGCGCCTGCTACTTCTTCAATTTGAGATCGACCGTATTCGACCCTTTTTGAATGACGGCGATCAGGCCGCTGGTTTTGGGATTGCCGTATTTCTCGGGAATTTCGCTCGGCTTGGGTTTGTACTTATCCGGATTCTTCATGAGTTCTTCCGGGGTTGGGGCGCCTTGCCCCGCCTGCGCGCCTTGGACCACGACGGCCCGATAGTCGCCGCATGGAATGCTGAATCCCTTGCCGTACTTCAACTGGAACGTGCCGTCCGTCCCGATGTCGGCGGAGGCGGTGTCGCTGTCGGCTTCATCAAACAGCACGACGCGGCCGTTCGTCAGGGGCTTGTCATTCAACGTGACCACACCGGTCGCGGTGCCGGTTCCTCGAATCGAGTCCTTCGCCTTGGGACCGCAGCCGCACACGGCGAGAGACAGACAAAGCGTGGCGACGCCGGCCAACCGTCGGAACGAGAGATTCACCATATCGCGGGCCCATCTATTGAAATGTGAACTTTAGGAAACGATCCAAAGAGGAGCGGGTTGCAGCCGAAACAGTTTTCGTCTGCAACCCGCGGATCATCAGTCATCAAGCATCGAGTGTCAACGATGTTCGCTCACCGCTTGCTTAGAACTCGCCGAGCGTCTGCCCATCGTCGCGGGTGGCCATGTTCAGGAAGGTCAGCAAGTTGATATTGGCGCTAATGAACCGGACTGTTCCGTCGCTCAGCAGAATCTGAGCGCCGCCGGTGTGCGCCGATTGGATCGGGTTGTTGTTGCCCATGTTTCCGCAGACGCCGGTGGTGGTGCAACCATAAAAGTTGTGGCCGCCTTCTGCCTGCTTGTAGCCGGGCGTGTAACGAACGGTCGCCGTGTTGAATGAACGATCGTTGGGATCGGCCGTTCCCATCCACATCGAGTGCGGCCAGGAATGAATGGCAATCCGGCGTTGTCCGGTGGCGGTTTCCACCAGATAATCCGATTGTTCTCCGACGATCATCACGTTGCTCGTGCCGTCGGTGATTTCGCCGATGCGGACACGGCTGCGATTAAACAGAATGCCGCTCCGGCTGTAAATTCCATTCGTCGACGACACCAGACGACCGGCCGGATCGTTGCTGGCGCCGGCGATGCCGGCATAAGTGGCCACAGCCAGATTCCCATTGTTATGCGGCGTCGTCTCGAATTCCGCCATCGGACTGGAGGGGCACCAACCGACGGGAATCTTCTTGCCATCCAGCATCTGCCACTGGTCGACGTACCCGTCGCCGTTGCACGCAGGGGGCGAGCCGACGTAGCCGAGATTAAAATTCCACTGATTGTACAGCGGCGCCTGATCGATGTACGGCAGAATTGCGGCCCACCAGGAATGTCCCCAGCCGCCGCACGATGCGTTCGTGTTCCCCATCGGGAACGTGTTGAACACGTCGTGATAGTTGTGCAATGCCAGCCCCAATTGCTTCAAATGGTTCTTGCACTGCGTCCGCCGCGCCGCTTCGCGGGCCTGCTGCACGGCCGGCAGCAGTAAGGCGATGAGGATCGCGATGATCGCGATCACCACCAAGAGCTCAATCAACGTGAAGGCCCGAGGGCGTCGGGCGCGCGTGCCTGACCGACTGGTCAATGTCATAAGGCTTCTCCAACCAAGGGAACCGGAAAACAAAAAACCTGGCCGAAACCATTTCGGCGCAGAAGAGCGCGCTAAGAGGATGGAGACCAATCTTTTCCGACCGAGAACGCGTTTAAGACAGAAGTGACCATGAGAAAATCTAGCATAATCCAATTCCTATTTGACGCAATCCCCTTTTTTTGCAGGCTTTGAGACGGAAGTTAAATTAAGTCACTTACCTCCGGCCGTGTAAATTCGGCGTGCGAAAGAGACTCCGCGTTGATACGCTGAGGGAACGATGTTTTTTCGCAACTTGTCGCTAAAGCATCCCGCCGTCGCCACTGGCGGGCTTTGCGGCATTGCAGTGGGAGTAGGAATTTAATGAAGCCCTCGGTGCAGATTTGGCTGACAATTGTTTGGCTGACATTCTCTTCCTTCGTCACCGCCGACGATCCCCCGGCCGATGCCGTCCCGGCGACGGAGCAAACGGTGGAACAACTCGCCGCCGAGGCGAAGAAGTCGGTCGTCGTCGTCACGTTCCGCGGACGCGACGGTGAGAAGCAAGGCCTCGGCACCGGGTTCGTCTTCGATCCCGACGGCCTCATTGCTACGAATCTGCACGTCATCGGCGAGGCGCGGCCGATCAGCGTTCGGTTGGCGGACGGCAAGGAGTACGACGTCACCGCGATTCACGCCACAGAGAAATCGCAAGACCTCGCCATTCTCAAGATCGACGCGCAAAATCTTCCAGCGTTGCGGCTCGGCAATTCGGATCAGTTGCAAGAAGGCCAATCGGTCGTGGCGATCGGCAATCCGCTGGGGTTGGAACACAGCGTCGTCGCCGGCGTGCTTTCCGGCCGCCGCGACATCGACGGCCGCGCGATGCTGCAAGTCGCGATTCCCATCGAGAAAGGAAACAGCGGCGGCCCCCTGCTCGACCGGCAAGGCCGCGTCCACGGCTTGCTGACGATGAAATCGCTGAAGACCGAGAACCTCGGTTTCGCTGTGCCGGTGAATGCCCTTAAGCCGCTGATCGAGAAGCCGAACCCGATTTCCATCAGCCGCTGGCTGACGATCGGCGTGCTCGATGCCGACGATTGGACGGTGCTGCCCGGCTCGCGCTGGCGGCAACGGGCCGGGAAAATTCTGGTCGATGGCCGCGGCGCCGGAATCGGCGGCCGCGCGATTTGCCTGTCGACCATCGACGTGCCCGAAGCTCCCTACGAAATCGCCGTGAAGGTGAAGTACGGCCCGGAAGACGGCGCCGCGGGTCTCGTCTTCCACGCCGACGGCGGCGACAAGCATTACGGCTTTTATCCGAGCAACGGCGAACTTCGCCTGAGCCGGTTCGATGGAGCCGACGTCTACGCCTGGCAAGTGCTGCATCAAATTCGCTCACCGCATCTCAAGTCCGACGGCTGGAACACGCTGAAGGTCCGCATCGAACCCGAACGCTTCGTCTGCTACGTTAACGGCGAGCAGGTCTTTGAATCGAAAGACGGCACCTACAAGTCGGGCAAAGCCGGCCTCTGCAAATTCCGCCACACCGAAGCCGAATTCCAGAGTTTTCAAGTCGGCAAGGAACTGACGCTGGCGAGTTCGCAGGATGTGTTGTCCGACGACATCCGCCAACTTTTGATGACGCTCCCCCTCGACAAAGCGGCCCCGGACGATCTGCTCGACCGGCTCAGCGGCGATGAATCGGTCCAGCGGTCCGGGCTCGACGCCGAGGCCAAGCGGCTCGAATTGCAGGCCAAGCGGCTGCGCGATCTGGCCGGCGACATCCACCGGGCCCGCACGCTCGCTGAATTCCGCCAGGCGGTCGAGGACGACGACGACCAAATCGACCTGATGCGGGCCGCACTGCTGATCGCGAAGCTCGACAACGCTGAAGTCGACGTCGACGCGTACCTTCGGGACGTCGACAAACTTGCGAAACGGATTGAAGCCAAGTTCGCCGCGGACGCGGACGAAATGGAGAAACTCGCCACCCTGCACCGCGTGCTGTTCGAGGAACTCGGCTATCACGGCAGCCGGACCGATTACTACAACGCCTCGAACAGCTATCTGAACGAAGTCCTCGACGACCGCGAAGGGCTGCCGATCACGCTGGCGGTTCTCTACATGGAGCTTGGCCGCCGGTTGGGGCTAAAGATCGAAGGGGTCGGCCTGCCGGGACATTTCGTGGCGCGCTTCGTGCCGAAAGCAGGGGAATCGCAGATCGTCGACGTCTTCGAGCAAGGCGAAAAGATGTCGGTCGAGCAGGCGAAGGAGAAAGTCCTGACGCTCCGCGGCGGCGAATGGGACGACGAATTCCTCGCCGCGCAGCCGCCGAAGGCGATTCTGAATCGCATGCTCCGCAACCTGTTCGGCGTGGCTCGCGAGAGCCGCAAGGCGGAGGACATGTACCGCTATGTCGAATGCGTGCTGATCCTCGATCCGGAATCGCCGAGCGACCGGTTCCTGCGGGCCGTACTGGCGTACCAAACCGACCGCTTGCCGCTCGCTCAGCGCGATGTGCAATGGCTGCTCGACCGCCACCCGGAAGGGGCGGAACTGCGTACCATCGAAGACCTCGCCGCCGCGATTGCCCGGGCACAGGCGGGGAAATAGGCCTGCCACAAAAAGCACAAAAGACACAAAAGTAAAGGGGGATGTTGATCGTCTATAGTTCACTCCTCAGTAAAATCCCGCCGTTCTTCTTTTTTGTGTCTTTTGTGCCTCTTGTGGCCAAACCGTCTTTCTGAATTCTTCTCCTATGCCTACCGGCCTGATCCTCACCCAGGACCTGTTCTTCGCCAGCAAGGTGACGGGCACCGGCGCGGCGCTCGGGCTGACCGTGCGTAGCCTTGGCACGCTCGATGCGCTGCGGGAGGAACTCGCCGCCGGCGACGTCGGCCTCGTGATTCTCGACCTCGAACACCGCACCGCGGCCCCCGCCGACGTTCTCGCCGCGATTCCGGCCGATGCGGCAATCGCCACGCTCGCTTTCGGCCCGCACGTGCAGACGGAAAGACTCGCCGCCGCCCAATCCGCGGGCTTCCAACAGGTGATGCCGCGCAGCAAGTTTTCCGCGTCGCTGGCGGAGATTCTGCGGACGGTACTGGCAGCGGGGTGAGATGATCCAGTTGCCGGTCGTGTAAACTACGCTCATGTCCGTCGCTGAAGTTTCACCGCCGCTCGAACTCGATCCGCCGCGAACCTGGCGCGGCTGGTGGCTGGCGTGGCCGAAATGGTTTCGCATCGGTGGCTATGCTTTCGCCGGGCTCGCAGTCCTGCACGTCGCGCTCGCCGTGCGGATTTGTGTCGGGCTGCAAGAGCCAGCCGAGATTAAAGCCTTGCGTCAACGAGGGGTGCGGATCCACTACGCTTGGGAGTTCATGCGAAACTCCAACCAACAGAAACGGCTGCAGCTTTGGGATACCCTGATGGCCGGCCTCTACGGCAAATCGTGGAGGAACGTGGTCGAAATCGACTCGAGCCATCTGACGGATGAGGATTTGCGTTTCTTCGGCCAGGAGTGTTCGTCGCTGATCCGGCTGTCGCTCCCCGGCGCCAAAATCACCGTGCAGGGATTGCAGGAACTGGCTCGATGCCGGCGGTTGGGCCTGCTCGACCTGAGTCAGACGGACATCGACGACACCGCGGGGCCGGCGTTGTCTCAAATGAAATCCCTGGCCAACTTGAACCTCTCCGAGACGTTGGTCAGCGACATCATCCTTTCCTATTTGGAGAAAATGCCGCGTCTACGCAAAGTCGACGTCGTCTTTACCGACGTGACGGCCGCGGCCGCGCAGGAGTGGAAAACGACTCATCACCGGCCGCTATCGATTCTGAATGCGCGCGACGGTGAAACCGATACGCTCGGCTCAATCCGCTGGCGCGACGGCGCGCGTTCAGCCGGCATCCCGGCGAACGTCAATTTTCGCACCACGCATTCCCGCCCGCGATCGGGCACCCGCCTACGGACATCCGCCAGCGGCATGACGCGCCGCGACCTCTACTGGCGCCTGCGGAGCGAAGGCGACGGCGAACATTCGCTGATCCTGAAGATCGGCGATTTCAAGTCGGCGCCCGCGATCGTCACGATGAAAAACGGCAAACCTTCGACGCCGACGTTCGAGGTTTGCATGCCTTGCACGAAAGCCGAAGCATTGGACTCGGTGCAACCTTCGACTGAATAATGTGCCATGCCGCAGGCTTCCGAGCTTGATTCTCGTTTCAACGAACTCCCGCCGCGCACCTGGCGCGGCTGGTGGCTGGCGTGGCCGAAGTGGTTTCGTATTGGCGCCTATGCTTTCGCCGGGTTCGCGGTCCTGCACATCGCGCTCGCTGTGCGGATTTACGTCGGATTGATCGAACCGCGTGAGATGAGGGAACTGCGAGAACGATCCGTCCAAATCGAGTATTTCTGGCGTAATCAACGTGAATGGTTTCCCCACTATCTCACGTTGATCGCGGGACTCTACGGAAAATCCTGGAGCAACGTGCAATTCATCAGTGGGTATCAACTGCGGGCCGACGATCTGCGCACGATTCGTCTCAACTGCCCTTCGCTTCCTTGGCTGTCGCTGGACGACGTCACGCCGGAGATCCTGGCCGAACTGGTTCAATTTCGCCAGTTGGAGGGACTTAACCTCAGTAACACCGATATCGAAGACGAGGCCGTCTTGAAGATGGCCACTCTGAAAAACCTGAACACGTTGCGTCTGTCCGAAACGCTAATCACGGACGACGCACTGGGGATCATCGAACACTTGCCACGGCTGGAGAATTTGTATGTCGAAGGGACTGAGGTCACGGAATCCGCATGGGAATTTTGGAGAGCACGTCGCGAATCGCTCTTGATCAGTGCGAACATAGACATGGTTTTCGGTGTGATTCGCTGGAGAGCGACGGAACTCGCTCTTCGGGAGTTCCTCGCGGATACCGATATCGCACAATCTGGACAGAACCGGGCAAGCCGCCATTCGTTTACACCTCTTGCGAAGGACTGACTCGCAATCACCTGCACAGCAACCCAATACTGGCAAATTACCGATCGGGTGACGGCGATTACACAATGGAATTGCGAATCGGTGACTACGACGCAACGCCGGTGATCGCGACCTTGAAAGACGGCAAGTTGTCGTGGAATAGCAACGAATTCGTCATGCCCTGCACGAAGGCCGAAGCGATGGATTCGGTAACAGAGTAGGACAAAATCCTGGTCCCGGCGTCGGCGACGCCGGGCTTTGAGGCGTTACGACTTCGAATTCCGCGGCGAGAGCGGTTGCTGCCAGGTGCGGAGTTGCAGGCGGAGTTCGCGCAAGTTGAGCGGCGCGTCGCCGAGGCGGATGAGGAGTTCCTGGTCGCCGCCGGTCATGTCGCCGGTCTGTTGGATGCGGTTGACTTCCTCTTCCAGCGTCCGCAGCCACGCGGGGATTTCCAGGCCGGAGCCCATCGACGTCTTCAGATAATCTTCCGCGAGGTCGACCAGCGACTGGAATGCTTCCGACGTCGCGCCGCGCTCATTCGATTCCTCCACGGCCCGGGCCAGCGTGGCGACCATCGTGTTGACCATCAGCGGCTTGACGAACCGTTCCTGCAAGTGATTGGCGACCGACGGCAATCGCATGCCGTACTTTCGCTCCAGCCGGTGCAGTTCTTCCAGATGCTGCTCGGCCATCAGTTCGGTCTTCGTTTCGAAGACTTCCTCCCAGACGACGGCGGCCTCGTCCTTGCTGCTGCGGACAAGGACCTCGTGGGCCAGCGAGACCGGCAAGAGGTTCCACGAATCGCGGTCGTAGGCGGTTTCCAGCCGCAGGAAATCGAGCAGGCTATTGAACAACTCGCCGTAATCGGATTGCGTCGTCGTTGTGTTGTATTCCAGGAAGCGGTCGAACCGTTCGACGGTGATCTGGTAGATCAGGCTCAACTGGTGCGAGACCTTTTCCTGCGTGATCTCGCCGTTGCGGATGTCTTCCAAGAGCGGCGAGGGATGGAGCGGATCCTCGGTCTCGTCGAGGTATTCAAGGAACTTGTCGACGCCGTGATGCAGGATGGTCCGCAGATTGCCGAGCGTGAGGGTGCGGGCGTTGAGCAGGTCGCCGCCGTACTTGCGGACGAACTCGCGGGTGGCGTGCCATTCACCGGCCGACTTGAGCGACTCCACGGTCGAGAGCCGCATCGTCTGGCTGTGATCGAGCCACTGTTCGAGATAGAACTCGACGACCGAGCCGACGACTTCGATCAGTTCCTCGTCGGAGAATCGGCCCGATTTCCACCGGCGGGACGATTCGACGACGCACGTCAGCGAGTTCTTCAAGCCGATGCGAAACAGCCGGTCGAACTCCGTGACGGCGACTCCCTGGGGCCGCGAGACCCGCTCCATGAGATGGGCCGTCCGCAGCAAATGCCACGTCTCTCGCAACAGGCCGAGCCGTGGCAGCGCGGCGAGCAGGAATTTCACGACCGCCTGCGCGATGCGGGCCGTCAGCATCTGCTGCGGCTCGCCGCCGTGATCCAGCGGCACGTAGAGCAGCGGCCGCTTTTGCAACTGCTTGAGCAATCCGGGCAGCAGCCGCCGCACCTCGGCGATGTCCCGCCGGGCCACGGCGCGGAACGTCTCGATAATGCGGCGTTCCTCGATCGGCGCAACGGTTTGCTGCTCCGCCGGAAACAGCGCCGCGGCGAGCTGCCACTGTGCCACGCGGCAACTGACGTAGGTCGAAATCACGGCCTGCAGCAGATAGAGCTTCGTCTGCAACTGGACGTCGTATTCGACGTTGGCGTCGTAGTCGCCGCTGCTTTCGTGGATCGGCGCGGACCACAGATCGGACAGCAACTGTTGCAAGTCGGCCTGCAACTTCCGTGCGTGCTGATGCCAACTGTTGAGACTCTCCACCAGCGACGGAGCGGAGCCGCCCCCTTGACTGGCCAACGGCTCGTCCTCGGCGAAGAGAACGGCCGCCATCTGCCAGAGTTGCGTGAGCAGCTTGAGGAACTTGATCCGCGGTTCGAGATGCTTCTCCAGCAGTTCGAACTCCGTTTCCCCGGAGCGCGGCGGCGACCAGTCCATCGTCTGGCCTTCCTGGCCGTCGTCGGTGCTGTCGCGGAACGTCAAGTTCTCGTAAGCGGCCTCGAACAGATTGTCTTCGTCGTCTTCGGACTCGTCGAGGTCGTCCGGTCCCTCGTCGAAGCCGTCGTTGAGCTTGATCCCCGGTCCGCCGGATGTGATTCCTTTCAAGTGCGGGGCCTGCCAGTAATCGCCGGCGTTGGCTTCCAGCGAATCGAACAGCCGCCGCGTGAGCAGCGCCTGCTGATCCCGTCCGATATCCGACGCGATCAACTGCTGCATCCACCGCAACACGAGCCGGTCGAACGACATGATCGGACCGGCTTCCAGTCCGACTTCCTCCGCCTGGCTGAGCCATTGCATCAACAGGCCCAGCGAGGCGACCGGATCGTGCCGATCGAGGAGCGCCGAGACAACCTGGGCGTACGCCTTTGCCGACTGGAAGTGATCGACCTGCTGCTTCCAGAACGAAATGTCCCCCGAGGCTTCGCCGGCGGCGCGCCACTCGGCCAAAGCCCGCGCGACGTGCCGGGCCGATTCGAAACTCTGCCGGCCGAAGACCGGTTCCAGATCGCTGACGGTGGTGGTGGCGAAACGGTCCCAAAAATCGGCGAGCTTCTCGAATCGCCCCGCGATCGTCTGGGCCAGTTCCGCTTCGCCGCGGGCGGAGGCTTCGACCAGCAAATGCGTGTTCGCGCTGAACAGGGCTTCCATCAGTTGCAGTAGCGTCTCAACCCGCTGATCCGGCACGCTGTCTTCCCGCGAGGAGAACAGCGGGAATTGCCCCTGGAAGCCGAGGATATTCCACGGATCGACGAACGCGCCGCACTCGATGCCGCGATGCAGTAGGTCGTCGGCCTCAGCGAGCCATTCCACGCCCTGCGCGAGTCCGGCGGCTTCGGCGATTTTTTTCACCGCCGTCGTCCGCCACTGGATTTCGCATTCAAAACGGGCCGCCGTGCAGGGAATGACTTCCGCCTGGTTGCGGGCGGCTTCGGCGAATCCCAGCCGCGCGAACAGGTACGACAGATGCCGCCGCTGCACCTGCTGCGCCCCGTACTGGGCGAGGAACATATTCAGAAACTGCCGCACGTGACCGAACGGCTGCCGCGTCGTCTTGGCATGCCGGGCCAGCCGCTTGGCCCGCTTGCCGGAGACGTCCGACATCAAACGTTGGTAGAACGCATCGCGCTGTCGGGCGACGCGGGGCAGCAGCGTCGTCAAAGTCACGGTGGAGTCATGCGTCTCGGGCGACGAACCGCTGATCGACGACGCCATCAGGATCGTGCCGCATAGCACGGCTCCGGCGTCGAACAGCGATTCTTCCTTCGGCACGCGTTTCTGCGTGGAGAGCCAGGCCAGGAGCGCATCGAGAATGATCTTGCGGATGATGAACCGGCGGTAGCGGCCGCTGACGTCGAGCGTGTGCGGGTCCCATTCGCCGAAGAGATAATTCGTCCGCTTGTTGACCGGATGGAGATGATCGTGGGGCCGCGGATCGAGGGCCATCTCGTCCATCAGGTCGAGCGAGAAGTGGGCGTCCTCCCGAAGATCGGCCGGCACAGACTCCATCAGTTCCAGAGCCTTGGCGACAACCGCTTCATAGGGGCCAATGGCCACGCCGGCGTCGCGGATGAATAGCGGAATCGGGCGCAGCCGTTCGTGCGGATACGGCTCCATCTGGCGGCCGTTCTCCAGCACGGCGACCGGCCGATAGCCGAGGAAGTCGTTCAGTTTCTTCAGGCTGCCGCCAACGATGCGGTCCGCTTCGTCCCACGGACTCCCCTGCTCCAGCACGGCTTCGAAGATCCGTCCCAGGAAGAACGGGTTTTCGAAATCGGCGTCCACCAAATGCGCCAGCAGATCGCGGTGATGCTGGCGGTACGCCGGCAGGACATGATCGAACGCCAGCCGCAGCGCGGCCTGGGCCTGCTGGCAATCGTGGAACGTCGACGATGTTGTTGACAGCTCGGTCAATAACTCGGCAAGCGTCGGCTGCAATTTCGACCAGCCGACGCGCTTCTGAAACGCATTCAGGCCTTTGAGGAACGCGGGGTCAGTCCGGCCCTCGGAGAAATTCAGATAGCCGAGAATCTCCCGTGCGGTCTGCTGGTCTTCGGGTCGAAGTTTCAACATCCCTGTATCCAAGCGGGGTTCATCGGTGGGGTTGGGCGGGGATGCCCCGCACTGGTTTCAGAATAAAGCAACCAGGGGGAGGTTCGCAAACCCGCTGACGTTGGAGACCCGGCTTTAGCCAGCGGATCGAGTCATCGTGCGTTAAATAGGCCGTATCGCCGCTCTGCCAACTTCGCAAGACTTTACTCGAAAACCTTTTGCGGCGAAGCCTCTGATCGCCAGGGGAAAAGCTGGACTCCTGTTGCCGAGTTTGTCGATTTTAACGAAAGTATCGCCCGCTCTGGGGGAAAATTGCGTCCGCACCGTTCGCTTTTGGGCACTTTCGAGATCCTTCATGACCACTGCCACAACCAAGGACCGGCCGCGCGGACAGGCATCGGACGGCGGACTCGCGTGGGGCTGGATTTTGGGCCTGGCGCTGACGGTCGCGTTTTACGCCGGCCTGCCGTACCTGCCCATCTACCGCGACGACGCCCAGCGGTATTTCTGCGCCCACTGGATCGAATACGCCACCACGTGGCTGTTCTTTGTCGGCATGGCGACGCTGTTCTTCAAATCGCTCCGCATTCCGGCCGAGCGGGCCGCACTGCGGGCCGATGTCCTCGAAGGGCTCGTGCCGCAGTTGAATCAGGACGCCACCGATACCGCCGACCAGATCGAAAATCATCTGCGGCTCGTCGCGCGGCAATCGGCGAACACGGTTCTCGTGCGGCGCATCCGCGAAGTCTGCGACTACATCCGCGCCCGCTGCTCGGCGGACGGGCTCGAAAGCCATTTGAACTATCTCGCCGAATTGGGCTCCGGCCGCGCGAACGAAAGCTACGCGCTGATCCGCACGATCACCTGGGCCGTACCGATTCTCGGCTTCCTTGGCACCGTCATCGGCATCACGATGGCGATCGCCAACGTCACACCCGATCAACTCTCGTCGTCGCTCAACGAAGTCACGGCGGGCCTCGCCGTGGCGTTCGACACGACGGCCCTGTCGCTGGCGTTGTCGATGATCCTGGTCTTCACCACGTTCGTCGTCGAGCGCTCCGAACAGCGGCTGTTGGACGGCGTGGAAGATTTCCTCGTGCAGCGCGTCACGGCGTTGTTCCCCGCGGCGGCGTCCGGTCGGACCTCGCTGATCGACGCCGAATCGCAAGTCGCCCGGCAATGGATGCGGGAAACCGAGCGGATGATTGACGGGCAGCAGACCGAATGGCGGAACACGCTCGATGCGCTGCGAACCCGCTGGCACGAGACACTCGAAGTGCAGCAGCGACAACTTGCCGACAGCCTGCAGACCGCGGCGACGCAAACATTGGCCGACCATTCGCGGCAACTGGCGGAGATGCGTAAGGAATTCGGCGGAACGATGCTGGAAGCCGCCACAACTTTGGCGAGCCGCTGGCAGGATGTTCAACGCGAATGGCACGCCGAGCAGGCCGCCGTGCGGGAAGACCTGGTCGCGATCTGGAGCGGTTTCCGCGAAGAACTGCAAACCGCCACGGCGATGCAGGCCCAACAGACGAGCCACTTGGCCGAGACGATGTCGACTGCGATCAACGGTTGGCAAACCGATCTGCGGGAGACCACCGCCGGCGCGGCGGAACACTTGCAGGAACTTCGCCGGCAAGGCGACATCCTGGAGCGTTTGATCGGCCAGGAAGCCGAGCTGATCCGCCTGGAGGAACGCCTGGCACGGACCCTGGAAACGTCGCGCGTGGGGGAATCGCTGGAAGAAGCCGTGCTCAATCTGAATGCGGCGGTCCACCTGCTGACCGCGCGCAGCCTTCCCAAAGCGGCCTGATGTCCGGGAAGGGGTTCGACGATGGGCGCCAAATCTTCCGGGCCGGCCGTTTCACTGTTCCCGTTTCTCGCAGTGCTCGTCTGCGTGATGGGATCGCTGATTTTCCTGTTGCTGACGACGACGAAGCGGATGCACGACGTCGTGGCCGCAGAAGCCGAAGCGGCAGCGATTGCCGCGGTTGAATCGGCGGAATCAACGATGCCAATGATTGCCCCGGAGCCGCCGGTCGAACTTCCCGCGACGGAACTGGGAACGCCCGCGGTACCTGTCGTGCTCGATGCGGCGCCACCCGTTGCCGACAACTCCGCCGAACGGGCAAAACTCGAACGGGCATTGAACGATCAGCTCGCGGCCTTGGAACGCCGCCGGCAGGAACTGAGCGACTCGGTGCAGAAGCAACGGGTCCTGCAACAGGCCGCGCAACGCAAGGCCCTCGCCGTCGAACAATCGGTCGGCGCGTCGGAAACGCGGTTACGGGGACTGGCGGTTCAGATCGAAGACGCCGCCGCGGAGAAAGCCGCCGCGCCGGAACTCGCAGCGCTCGAAGAGCGAATCACCGAGCTGCGCCGCAAGCTGCGGCAGTTGCAGAATCGCCCCGCGGAGGGAGTGACCAAGTTTGCCGTCATTCCGTTCGACGTTCGCTCCGGCACGACTCGACGCCCGATCCTCATCGAATGCACCGATGGCGGCCTGCGGTTTCTGCCCGAAGACATCGTCATTCGGCCGTCCGATCTCGAAGGCTTCACCGATCGGTACAATCCCTTGCTTGCGGGGGCGAACGCGCTGATGTCGTACTGGACGGCGTGGAGCATGCGGCAGCCTGACCCCGACGAGCAGCCGGAACCGTACGTGCTGCTCATCGTCCGGCCGAGCGGCACCGTCGGCTATTACGTCGCCATGCAGATGCTGAGTGCGCTCAAGGTTCCGCACGGCTACGAGTTAATCGAAGACTCGGTCACACTGGAACCGCCGCCGCTCGATCCCGAAGCGCAGCGCCTCTGCCGCGAAGCGGTCGAACAGCAACTGGCCGAACGGGCTGATGTCGTGCAGCATGTCCGCAACGGCTTCCGGCAAGGCAAGAATGCGCCGACCGGCGGCCGGGGTTCGCCCGACACATTCCAAGTATCGGACGTCGCACCCGAGCAGGACGGCGGTGCGCCACCGGGAGAAGTCGGCGACCGAAGTTGGGAAAACATGGAACGGTTCGAAGGCCGCAATCGCCGTGCGCCGGGCAAACCCGCCGCGGGCGGTTCGCCCAACGTGGCGCGCTCACAACCACCGACGCCGCGCTCCGCGCCACCGCCGCGAGAACCTCCGCGCGGTGTGCCGCGCGAGTTGTCCTCGGCCGAGGATGAAGACATGGACTCCGGGGAACCGCCTTCGGATCGGCGACCGCCGCGCTTGGCTCGCAATGCGGGGTCTTCAAACCCGCCAGCGAACCAGCACGGCGGACGGCAAAACTCTCGGGGCGGACGTCCCGGAGCTAGCGTCGGAGATTTGCACCAATTGGCGCGGCGGCATTGGGGACTATCGGACACCGCATCGACGATCGGGCTCGAACACGACGTCACGGTTCGCGTCGATGCGCAGCAGATGGTGATCGCCGATGAGCACGTCGTCCGCTGTCATCCCGGCGATGAATCGCTGGACATCTTCTTTCGCGTGATGGAAGCCGTCGATGCCGAGGCGCGCACCTGGGGCCGCCCGCGGTCAGGCTTCTATTGGACGCCGCGGCTGAAGTTCGTTGTCAGTCCTGGCGGAAACCAGTTGTTCGAACGGATCGACCCGCTGGTGACGCGGTCGGGCCTGTCGACGAAGCGGGAGTTCACGCTGGAAGGGGTCTCGCCGGTCCGAGGGGAGACCAAGCCATGAGTCGACGGCCCCGCAGCGAACTGCAGTTCGGTTCCGACTCGTTTCTCGACGTCGTCGCGAACATCGTCGGCATTCTGATCATTCTGATCGTGATCGCCGGCTTACGCGTCAGCCAGGCGCCCGTGCGGGTGGCACGCCCCGAGTCTGTGCCGAGCGCGGCTGTCGAGCCACCGTTGACGCCCTTCCCCGAGCCTGAGAACGAGCCCCCTTCGTTGGAAATCGTCGAAGAAATCTCCACTGAGCCCGCCCCGCTCCATCAAGTGAAAACTGTTCCGTCGCTCGAACCGGTACCGCTCGAACCGCCGCCCACACTGGTGCGGCGTGCCGACGACTTGAAAGCGGAAATCGATCAACTAACGCGGGACTATCGCGCCGCCGCTGACGAGACGGCTGCTGCGCGGCAAACGGAAACGGAATGGAACGAACGGCTGGCCCGAGTTCGCAGCCAGGTCCAGACACGCGAACAACAGGCCGGCGAATTGGCCGACGACCTTGAAATCCAGCGAACGTCGATCCGGCAACTGAAGTCCACGGCAGAGACGCTGCTGCGGCAGATCGACGAGGAAGAGCGCAAGAACCCGCCGGTCGAAGCGCTTGAACACCGCGTCACGCCGCTCAGTCGCGTCATTCACAGCCACGAGCAGCATTACCGCCTGAGCGCCAACCGCGTCTCGGAAGTGCCGATCACGCTGCTGTCCGCCCGGTTGCGCGACCAGATCGAACGCCGCAAGGATTGGCTCGTCAAACAGCAGTCGCAGCAGGGAACGGTCGGCCCGATCCAGGGCTACACCATGAACTACCTCGTCCGCCGCGAAAGCATGGGTGTCATCGACGAGGTGCGCTACGGCAGCGGCATGGTGAAGATCACCGTCGCCAACTGGCGAATCGAGCCGGAAGCCGAGCTGATCACGGAGTCCGCGACAGAGGCACTCAAGCCCGGCGCGCGGTTCTACGAATCGCTGGTCAACGCCGACGAAAAAACATCGTTGACTTTCTGGGTCTATCCCGACAGTTACCCGATCTATCGCAAGCTGCAGAAGTTCGCCCACCAGCAGGGCTTCCTCGTCGCCGGCCGTCCGCTGCCCGAAGGCATCGCGATCTCGGGCTCTCCTAATGGAAGTAAATCCGCGGGGCAGTGACTAAGACCTGCAAACCCACAAGAGTCGAACGGATGGCCCGCTTTAGATTATCGCTTGCGGGTTCGCAGACGCTACTGCGGCGGGACGGCTTTTACCGTGATTGCCTGCTCCGGTAGGAGGAGCGAACCTTGTGATGTCACGCGCAGCCGCACGTTCGCGAGCGGCGTTTCTTGCGTGACTTTCGGGCCTTTGATGATGACCGAAAAGGCTCCCTGATCACCGGCGACCGTGGCGGGCGTCACCTGATAATCGCTCGGCAGGCCGACGACGGCGACTTCCACAGGGCCGGCGAAACCGGCCGTGCGCTGCAGTTGTCCGGTGAGGCGATGGTCCGCTTCGGTGACAATGGTCAGTGTCGGATCGTCTGCCTTCGGCGCGACGGCGTTCTGCACCTGCACGCGGAACGGCGCCGAGTACGCCGACCCGAGCACTCGTTCGGAATACGCGTGATTGATCGCCTCGCCGCGCAGGATCATCTCCAGTGCCGGTTCGACCGACTCCACCGGCACGAGCAGTTTGACGGTCGCCTGCTCGACGCCCGTCGGAACCAGTTCGGAGGACAACAGACTCGCGACGGGGAATGTCCCGCCGGCCGGATTGTTGGGGACTTTCAACCGCGTTGGCTCCGAGGTCGTCAGCGCCCATCGGAGCGGCCGGTTCGCCGTATCGACGCCCGCTGTGCGGCGGATCGTGACGGGAATCTCTGTCGGCACGCCGCGATAAATGGTCGCCGGCAGCGTCGGGGTTTCGAGCGTCACACCGCGATCGGAAGGCGTCCCCAAGGCTACGAGATCGCCGTACGCCGGCGACGCGACGCCGTTTGTCAGCCGCGCCGCGTGAACCAGCGGCGGCGTCACGCCAACCGATTCGCCGAGGATGCGCACCAGCGGAACTGCCGCGGCGGATTTCCCGGTTCGCGATAGCCGCACAAATACCCGTCCCGTCACGCCGGCAGCAATCTGGGCGGGCACAATCGCCACGCCGGGATCGCCAGAGACGCGCAGTGCAATCGGGCCGTCGTAGCCGGTGCGCGTCACCTGGAGTTCGGCGAACGCGGCGCCGTTTTCCGGCAAGTCGATCACCGGAGAATTCAGCGTCAGGTCAAATGCCGGCTTCGCGCCCGGCGAAATCTCCAGGCGATAGAAAAACCGTTCGCCGCCGCGGTTCTGCAAGTCACGCACGCCGACGAGAAGCTGCTTCTGATCGTCCGGCACGGTGTAATCCAGGATCACGTCCGCCAGCGATGGTTGCTCCGTCGACATCGCCAGTACGTTCCCTTGCGGGTGCTGAAAGAGAGTGATCTCGCCGTCGACCGGCGACGAGAGCGTGTGCGTCTGCAACGCGAAGCGCAGGTTCTGCCCCGGCGTGACATTGAGCAAATACTTGTCCCGCTCACCCCGCTTCTGCAACCGGCCGCTGATCGCCACCGGCGCGGCTTGACTGTCTGCAAATGCAGCGTTGACGACCTGCGGCTGACCTTCAGTAGGCGCGGCTTCGAGCACATCTGCCACGGAATTTACTCGGACCAAAGGGAAGCCGCCGTCGATGGGAGCGTTCGTCGGCAGTTGGAGGAACCCGAACCTTGTCTCTGGCAGCGGTGTGATCGTCGCGGGCCATTGATCCGCAGAAGTAAATCCAGTGCCAATCGGACTCACATTGGATTGACCGGGCACGCCGACGGGCGGAAACGCGGCGTCCATCAGCTTCAAATCGCCAATCTTCAACCGATACGGGTTCTGGCCTGGTGCGTTGTACGTCAGATCGTGCAGTTCGACGCCGTAGATGCCGTCACGCGGCAGCACGGCTTCGACCCGCGCGTCGCCCCGCAGCGAATGATGGCCCCATTCAATCTTCAGCGGCGTCCCCTGGACCGATTTGATTTCCAACACCGGATTCGCCTGACCGCCGAGGCGCTTCAACTCGACATCGGCGACAACGCGTTGTCCTTTCTTGCCGGCGAAATAGACGATGGGCTGCGCGCTTCCAGAGAGGTTCCCGAAAAACGCGGCGGGCAGCGTCTGCGGCGTGTCGGGTCCGGTGCCGGGAGCCGCGACTTGCGGCAGACGATCGAACGCGAGCGGCACGGCGCGGCTGATGCCGACCGGCGTGACGACCCACAACGGATAGGTGCCGGGAATGACGTCCGCCGACGTCTGCACATTGACGACAATGCGATTCGCATCCGCCGTCGCGATCTCAAGTTTCGCTTGAGGAATCGGCAGAAACACCTGCGGATTCGGGCCGAGATCGTTTCCGGAAATCGTCAGCGCGGTCGGCTGTCCGATCTGGATGCCGGGTTGTGACAAACTGGCGATGACCGGCGTTTTCGCCGGCGCGGGCAAATCCTGGGCGATCAACTCGCGAACATTCGCTCCGCCGACTTCGAGGAAAAGTTGCTTGACCTGCTCGGGCGTGAGCGCCGCCGGAAACAGGGCGAACTCATCCACGACGCCGCTGAGATATTCTCCCGCCGCCGCTTCGCTGCGGCCGATGGTGAACGGCAGGCTGTTCGCCAGCCCCGCAGCATTCACATCAGTGATCCACGCGTCGTTGCCGTCGATCAATCCGCTCGGCGCCGCCTTCGGTTTGAGTTGTTCCCCGTTGGCGAACAATTGGATGCGGACGTCGTCGACATCCGTGTCGGCGTCAGTTCCGGGAGCATCGGCGACGAGATACGACACCGTCAGGTGCGTCAGCTTGCGGACCGGAATCGCCGCCTGCGTGCTGTAATGCGTGATCTTGTAGCCGCTGCCATCGCTGAGGTAAACCTGCAGCGTGTCGCCTTGCGTGGCGAAGTTGATGCCGTAGTTCGTCAGAACCTTGCCGTCGGCCTGACCCCGTTTCGCGAAGAGTCCGTGGTACGACCCGTCGGCGGGATCGTGCAGATTCACGAACAGTAGACTGATCGTGACGGCGTCGGTGCGATCAAGATCGGGACTGTCGGCGAACTCGACGTACTGCTGCTTCGCGGCATCGAACTGCAATGCCTTCTTGCCGGTTTGGTTCCAGAACGGACTGGAAACACGGATCGGATCGTTGACCAGCTTGCCGTCGTCCGCCGCTTGCCCGATCGCGGCGGAATCTTTGGCCGGGCCACTGTCTTCATCGAACGTGAGATTGACCGTCGCTTTGGAGCGAATCGTTTCCTGGGCCGGCAAATCGACCACAAAGAGGATCGCGCAGCTGACAACGAACATCGACAGGCGAGTGAACATCGGGCGGGCGTCCTTAGCGGCGGGAATCGAACGTGCTGCCATTTTACCGGCCCGCGAGACCGATTTGAAGACCCTTAGCGGCGGCATCTCGCCGCCGGAGTCAATACAACGCCGTAGCGAGTTTGCGGCGGTATTCGCCCGTGAGTTCCGAGGCGGGGCCGAGCATCTGGAAGATTTTCAGCATCGTCTCTTTGGCTTCCGTGCCGATCGGGCTGGTGCGTTCCGCGCGGACGAGTTCCAGACAGATCTCCAGCGCCTTGCGATGGTTCTGTGACGCGGCCAGCGCGTCGGCGAGGCGGATCTTCAATGAAAGGTCGTTCGGATTCGCTTCCGCGGCCTGGCGGGCTGCTTCGGCGCCGCCGGTTTCCGCTGCGGCTTGACGCACGTCGAGCTCCGATTTGATCCGTTCGGCGTCCGGTTCGAGATAGCCGCGGGTTTCCAACTGCTCGATTTGCGTGCGGCTTTCATCGAGGCGGCCCTGCAGCAACAGCGCGTTCGCCAGTCGAATGCGGATCGCATGCTCGTCCGGCAGAAGTTCCAGCGCTTCGCGGTACTTGGCTTCGGCGGCGTGCGGGTCAGTCGCTTCGAGTTTCAAACCTTCCTGCACCAGCACCTGGGCCGGCGACGGCATGATCTGTTCGAGCCACTGGCGAATCTCGGCCTCGGTGCGGACACCCATGAAGTCGGCGACCGGCTGGCCCTGCGACATCGCGACGACTAGGGGAATCGACTGGATGCCGAACGCCATCGCCAATTGCTGCTCTTCGTCGGTATTGACCTTGGCGAGCAGCCATTTGCCGTTTGCCTCGGCGGCGAGTTTTTCCAGCACGGGGGCGAGCTGCCGGCATGGCCCGCACCACGGCGCCCAGAAATCGATGACGACGGGAACCTCGGCCGACTTCTGAATCACGTCCTGCTCGAAGTTCGCCAGGCGCACGTCGAAGATGAAGGGCGATTTGTCGGCCATGAAAAGCGGTCCCGTCCGGTGTCGATTGCAGCGTTGCCGCGCAGTGTAGCGCAGATGCCGACGGCATTCAAACGTGGCCAAATGGCAACACGCGACGCCGCGCAGCCTGCCGATTCGCCACGCAATTCCTCGTAACGCCGCGAATTTCGATCGGTGCGCAATTTGCGTACGAGCATATCCACAGATTTCGCAGATTTTCGCAGATCAGAAAGCGAATCCATCATGAGCAGCGTCGGCGGAGTGGGCGGCATCGGCGGGATGGGAGCGCTCGGAGCGAACATCAGCGTGGGAGCGATTTCCACCGGCGGTCTCAACGGACCGCTGGGGAACGTCAACGCCGCCGCGATGTCCGCGCTGTCGGCGACGCGGATGGAGCAGCTCTTGGAACTGATCGATGGATTTTCGTCAGCGGAGATTCTGATCGCCCTGATGATGGCCGGCGGCAATCGCCGCAAACACGATTGCGGCGACGACACGGCGATGGGCCTGCTGCTCGGGCTGGCCATGGCGTCGCAACTCGGACAACAGCAACTGCAGATGCCGGCGCCGTGCGGCGTCAGCGCCGCAGCAGGAGCCACGGGCGGGCAGATCAATCTGGTCGCGTGATGTGCCGAGTCGATGCGCCGCGAAGCGCAAGCGAACGACTCAGTCCCACCACCATGGATGATCTTCGTTCGTAGACCGGTCGAGCGCCTTGGTGCGGCGGGACGTTAACTCGCCGCTCTGGTCCTCACGAACAGAGAACTGCCGAAGGGCACCACCGGGTTGAATCGTGACGCCGCCGGCGAACTCGCCGACGATCAGGCCGCCGCGGCCGACTTTCGTGTTGAGCAGGCCGGCGACTTCCTTCGGCACCGGCCAGGCTTCATGCGGTAGCTTGTTCGCATCGGCGAATAATGCCATCGACCAGCCAATCTGCGTCGCCAAACCTTCCTGCCGCACGAGCGCGGCGAACACCGTCCAGTCGATGAGTTGCTGCAACTCGGCGAAGACCGGCATGTTCGCGGCCAGTTGCGGAAATTTCTCCGTGAACTGCTTTGAGTATTCCAGCGTCGACACCTTGTTCGTCGCCGCCGGCGCGCGCTGGCCGGCGTCGTTCGACAGTTCATCTTCGCCCATGAGCTGCGCCCGCTGGCCGGAGAACTCGAATGCCAGCCCATCCTGCGCGCGGAGAATGCGGTCGTACAGCGGCACGAACCACCAGCGCTGGCTCGCCTGGGCCGCGTTCACCATCGCCAGATGGCTTTTGAAGCCTTTCACGCCGGGCTTTTCCAATCCCAGCGTCAAAAGTTTCATGCGGTAATCGGCTTCCACCAGGCCACGGGCAAAATGCGAATCGTGCGGCACACCCATGATCCGCACGGTGTGATTGCCGAGAACCTCGACCATCTTGCGATAGCGCTGCTCGATGACGGCCGGCACGGCGGGCGTCGAATTCGCCTGGATGAACTGCTGCAATTTCGCGTGCCGCTCCGGGACCGGATCGATCGAGCAGCCGATCAATTGATTTTGCGTGACTGAGCGGAGCGCGACGACGAGATCGTCGAGCCGTAGCACCGGCCGGCCGGTTTCCAGGCCAATCCAACGCCCCGATTCGGCTTTCGCAAACGGTTCCGCCGGGCCGGAGAGGATCAGATCCTTCCCTTCCGAATCGACGAAGATGTGATCGATCTGCGTCAAACCCGCGAGGCACGCAACCTCCGGCGGAAGCGATTTCTTCTCTGCCAACAATCGCCCGCAAGTGTCTTCCAGCCGGACCAGCGACACCATCCGTTGGGAACTTGGCTGGCTGACATCACCGGGAACGGCTTGCTTCGCGAGCGCTGCACGGAGTTTCTTGTCGAGCTTGCCGCCACGGTCGTTCTGGATGGCCATCGTGACGACACCGTCGGCATCGATATGGATACCGCCGTTGTTGCCGTTGTTCTGCGCGAGAGCGAGTGTGGAACACGCCGCGAACACGACGATGATCAGTGCGAGCCGCAGGGATGTGGACATGGTTTGACTCCGTCTGAAAATTGGTTGGAGTCCCGGCTTGAGCCGGGATTCCAACGCTACAACCCACGAGTTTCCCACCTGGCCCATTGACCGAAATTTTCTTCAATGTCGACCCGCAGCGTATCGACGTGATGCCCGCGGGCGTTCGCGATCACGGTCCGCAGCCGTTCGCCCATCCAGCGGGCGATGAGCTCCGCCGTCGTATTGGCGACCGGCAGCAGGACGCACTCGGCTTTCGGAAAGACCCAGCGACGATCCTCGAACGTCGCCGTCGCTTCGCGGTCGTCCGCCGTGACGCGGATTGTCGGATGTTCCGTCGGCAACAGCATGCGATGATCGAGTTCCGCCACGATTTTTTGAGCCGCGTCCCGCAGCGCGATGAAGTCGAAGACATAACCGTTCTCGTCGAGTTCCCCCTCCACTTCGACCGCGACCCGCCAGTTGTGCCCGTGCAGCCGCTCGCAGACGTTGCCGTTGAACGTGATGAAATGCGCCGCCGAGAAGACCAGATGGTCCTTGGTGACTTTCACGCGGTAACGTTCATTGGCCATGTTGATCGCGTCGTTTCTAACTTGCGCTTCGCCGATTCACCGGCGTTCCTACATCATTCTACCCGGATTTCGAATCCGCGCCGCGTGGGAAAGGACTTCTTCCTTCGTCGGCGGCACGATCAACCCGTCCCGGATGGCCTGCAAACGCTCGCCCTCCTCCGCCTTCTCCAG
>CAZDGB010000086.1:0-23786 GCA_964504645.1 uncultured Planctomycetaceae bacterium
CTAACGGTCAACCGCCCGAGTTGTTTCTGGCGGAGTTCGAGGCGTTGAATCTCGAAGCGTCGCTGCCGATTTCGGTTGTTTCCGCGAATGATCAATGCGCGACTTAGAAATGCCTATCCAAAAAATTGAGCCGTACGACCGTTCGCCCCCACTCCCTAACCCTCTCCCCCGCAGCGGTGGCGAGGGGACCGGAAGTAAGGAGATCTTACGGACGCCCTGCTCGTTGACGAGCCAGGGGCAACCGCTGTTTGCGTGGTGGCATGCGGCAAAGGAACACAACGCCGATCACGCCGTGGTGATCGCTGCGCCAATTGGTTACGAGCAGATTCATGCCCATCGGAGTTTGCGGCATCTCGCCGAGGCGCTCGCCCGGCAAGGAATTCCCGCGTTGCGTTTTGACTGGCATGGCACGGGCGATTCAGCGGGCGTCGACGAAGAGGCCGATCGCTGGCCGGTCTGGCAGCAGAATCTGCGGGACGCCGTCGCATTCGTGCGGCAAGAATTCGGCGCGCGCCGCGTCAGCGTCATTGGTTTGCGGCTCGGAGCGACGATGGCGGCGACCGGTCTGGTCGATGCGGAACTTGCAAACCTCGTGTTGTGGGCGCCGGTGATCAGCGGGCGAACGTTCGTCCGCGAGCTGACGGCTATCGACCGGACGTCGGAGATTCCGCGGAAACAAGTTCCCAGCGAACCCTACGATCTGGAGCCGTCCGGCTGCGTGCTGACCGAAGAGACGGCGGCCGTGCTGTCCCGTGTGGATTTGTTGCCGTCGCCGCCACCGACCTGTGCGACGCTCCTCGTCAGCCGCGACGATTCGATGAGCGATGCCAAGCTCGTGAACGCTTATCGCGAAGCGGGCGTCGACGTCGAACAGGTTTCGTTTGCCGGCTATGCGGAGATGATGACCAGCCCGCATCGCAGCGAAGTTCCGCACGAGGCCATTCGGTCCATCGTCGCCTGGTTGGCGAACCGTATCGAACCGGACGAGACGACGATTCCAGAGACATCCAAGTCGGAGTTAATCCTTCGCTATCAGCACGAAAGCCGGAGCCCCGCCCATCCCGAGCGAACGCTGCGGGAGCGGCCCTTGTGCATTTCCTCGCGGCCCGATGTCTTCGGCATCCTGACGGAACCGACGCCTCCGGTGGACGAGTCGCGGCCGACGATCGTGCTGCTCAACGCGGGAGCCGTGTATCGGATCGGGCCGGGGCGATTGAACGTTCATCTCGCCCGGCGACTCGCCGCGGAGGGTTTTCGCTGCGTGCGGATCGACGCGAACAATCTGGGGGACAGCGTTACGCCGGCCGGAAGCGAAGAGAACAACACGTACGCGACGACGATCCTGCGCGATGTTGATACGACACTCGATTTTCTGCCACGGGAACGGCTCGGCGAAAAGTTTGTTGTCGTCGGATTGTGCTCCGGCGCGTACTTCGCGTTTCAGTCGGCAGTGACGCTGGAGAACGCAGCGCTGGTCGAGAGCGTGTTGATCAACCCGTTGACGTACTACTGGCGCGACGGGATGCGCATCGAAGATTCGCTCGACCGCCAGGTCGTGGTGCAGGAGTACTTCCGCGAGGCGGCATGCGACCCGCAGAAATGGTGGAAGTTTCTCTCCGGGCAATCGAAGACCGGCCTGCGCGGCGCGGTGCGCGTGCTGAGGGATCGAGGCCGACTCCATGCCCAGCGCTGGTTGTCGCGCCAGCCATCTGAGATGCGCGAACCGCGGCCGGCGTATTCGCATCCGTTGCGAGACGATCTGCCGTTCGATCTCGCCGAAGTGCGGCGGCGCGAGCGGAAGCTGTCGTTCTTCTTTGCCGACACCGATCCCGGCCTTGCGATTCTGACGCACAAAGCCGGCCGAGCAGTGCAACGGATGCGGCGCGCGGGCCAGGCGCACATCGAATTCATCGCCGACGCCGATCACAACTTCTCCCGCCGCGCAGCCCGCAGCGAACTGCTGGCGAAGATCGCGCGGCATCTAACCGCGCGCTACGCTGGCTGGTAGTTTTTGAAAGTCAGGATAGGCGATTCTCTCGCAGAGAACTGTCTTTCTCCTGCCTCGGCCTATTCGCCGCAGTATTGTTCCAGTTTGCCGAAGAGTTCGACGCGGTCGATCGGTTTCGGCAGGTAGTCGGTGCAGCCGGCGGCGAGGCATTTTTCGCGGTCGCCGGCCATGGCTCCGGCCGTCAGGGCGATGATCGGCAGCGTAAAGCCGAGCTCGCGCAGCTTCCGCGTCGCGTCGAAGCCGTTCAGCACCGGCATGTGCATGTCCATCAGCAAGAGATCGAACGGCGTGCCGGAGGCCGCGGCCTTTTCCACGGCGGCGATCGCCTGTTCGCCGTTCTCGGCGACGGCGAGGCTGGTGACCGAATCGGTCAGCATGCGGGTGAGCATGAATTGGATGGCCCGTGTGTCCTCGGCGACGAGGACCCGGCAGGGAATGAAGACATCCATCGACATCTGCGAATCGCGCGTCGCCGTGCGGCGGATCAATTCGTCGGGGTTCTTCATCTGCAGGGGTCCGATGGAGCCGACCGGCAGTTCGATCACGAACGTGCTGCCTTCTCCTTCGGCGCTGGAGACGGTGATCGAACCGCCGAGCATCTGCACGAGCTTCTGGCAGATCGTCAGCCCGAGACCCGTGCCGTGGAACCGCGCGGTGAGAGGATTCGGCTGCTGCACGAAAGCCTCGAAGATGGTGTCGATGCGGTCGGGCGGAATGCCGATGCCGGTGTCTTTCACGGCGATGTGCAGCACCATCTGCTGCGCGCGGCGCCGCGACGACACCTGCACTTCGACGTAGCCTTTTTCCGTGAATTTGATGGCGTTGCTGACGACATTGAGCAGGATCTGCCGGAAGCGCAGCGGGTCGGTCTCGATGACGTCCGGGATCTGGGTCTGGTACGTCGTCCGGAGCTCGATCCCCTTCTCCACGGCTTGCGAATGCATCAGCGAGTGGACGTCGCCGATGACGCGGACCGGGTCGCAGAGTTCGACGTGAATTTCCAGCTTGCCGGCTTCGATCTTCGAGAGGTCGAGCACGTCGTTCAGAATGCCCAGCAGCAATTGCCCCTGGTCGCGGATCATGCGGACCACGTCTTTGGGATCGGGATCGTCCAATTGGCGATAGAGCGAATCGGCGCAGCCGAGGATCGCGGTCATCGGCGTGCGGATTTCATGGCTGACGTTCGCCAGGAATTCGCTTTTGGCGCGGTTGGCGGAATCGGCCTGGATCTGGGCCTCGCGCAGCCGGTGCTCGTACCGGATGCGGCCGGTGATGTCGGATTGAATGCCGATGAAATGCGTCACGTCTCCCTGGTCGTCCTGGACCGGCGAGACGTGGACTTCGTTCCAGAAGCGGCTGCCGTCCTTGCGATAATTCAGCAGCGTGACGCGGCATTCCAGCCGATCTCGGATCGCGTCCCGCATGACGGCGACCGCTTCCGGGTCGGTCCCTTTGCCCTGCAGAAAGCGGCAATTGCGGCCCAGCGTCTCGGCGGAGCTGTAGCCGGTCAACTGCTCGAACGCGGGGTTGACGTATACGATGGCATTGTCCGGCGAGTGGGCGTCGGTGATCAGAATGCCGTTCGTCGCGAACTCGATGGCCCGCAGTCGAATCCGCAGCGTTTCCTCGGTCCGCTTCCGCTCGGTGACGTCGCGGATGATTGCCGCGTACAGCTTTCGTTTGCCGAGGTTGGTATCGGAGACCGAGACTTCGAGCGGCACGACGGTGCCGTCTTTTTTCTTGCCGATGGCTTCCAGGCCTTTGCCGACCAGGAAACCCCGCGGGGCCTGCGCATCGGTGACGTGTTTCTTGGCCCAGGCGATGAAGTCGACGATGGGGCGGCCGACAACTTCTTCGGTGGGGAAGCCGAAGAGTTGCTCGACGGTGGAATTTGCGGAGAGGATGCGTCCTTTCTCGTCCAGCGTCACGATGCCGTCGGCGGCGGCGTTGACGATCGACTCCAGCTGCGCATGGGCCCGCGCCAGCGACCGCTCGGCGGCCATCTGGTCGGTGATGTCGGTGTTGCTGCCGAACCACTGCAGAATTTTGCCGTTCTCGTCGCGGATCGCGCGGGCGCGGGAGAGGAACCAGCGATAGCTGCCGTCGGCCGCGCGGAGGGGGAACGTGTCGTCCCACTCGACGCCGGTCCGCAGGCACTCGCGGAATTTCTTGACGACCCGTTCCGCGTGATCGGGATGCGCCACCGTTTGCCAGCCCCAGCCCTTCACCTGGTCGACCGTGGTGCCGGTGTAGTCGAACCAGCGTTTGTTGAACCAGACTATGGCGCCGGTCTCGTCGGTCATCCAGGCGAACGGAGCGATGTTGTCGGCGAGCACGCGGAAGCGTTCCTCGCTTTCTTGCCGCGCCTTCGACACGGTCCGCAGCTCGGTGATATCGCGGGAGATGCACAAAATGCGTTGCTGCCCGCCGACCCCCGTGCCGATGCGGGTGCAGATGACGTCGCAAGTCTTCATCTGTCCTTTGGCGGTCTTGCAATTCCCCTGGAACCGGCCTTGCCCGCCGGAAACCGCCGCCTGGATCGCCTGTGCCAGCTCATCCGGGCAGATATCGGGCCAGAAGGCCCGCCAGTCGCTGCCTTGAACGGTCGTCAGGTCGTCGATTTCCATGGCCCGCAGGCCGGGAGGATTCATCGAGAGCAACCGTCCGTCGCCGTCGAGCACCTGGATGTTGTCGGCGCTGCTGTCGAGAATCGAGCGGAGAAACGCTTCGCTTTCGAGCATTTGCTCGCGGGCCGTCCGCTCTTCCGTGATGTCGAAGTTCACGCCTCGCATCCGCACGGCCTGATCGGCGGCGTTGAATTCCACTTCGCCGCGGCCCGCGAGCCACCGCACGCGGCCGTCGGGCATTTTCCAGCGGAACTCGTGGTTGTATTCTTCGCCGTTCTCCACCGCGCGGCGCACGGCCGAACGGAGTTCGGGAACATCGTCGGGCAGCACGCGGTCGTAGAACGATTCGATGTGAATGACGTCGCCGGTCAGTCCCGTGAGTTCGCGTTCGACCGGATCGAGAACGGTGGCGCCCGTGGAGAGCTCCCAATCCCAGGTTCCCATGCGGCCGGCGCGCAAAGCTAACCGCAACCGGGCTTCCTTCTCGCCGAGTTCGCGGGCGATCTCGGTCCGCTGCTCGACCTCGCGTTGCAGTTGTTTCGCCAACGCCTGCAGTTCTTCGGTGCGCTGGCGGACGAGATCCTCCAACTGTGCCGGCGTCCGGAAGGCAAAGACCAGCGGCAACAACGGCAACAACGCGAAGACCGTCGCCCACGACACGACGGCGGTGGTTAGCTTTACCAACCCCGAAAAACGATAGGCCGGCCACCAGAACAGTGTCGCTTCCACCAGATGGACGGTTCCGCACGCGAAGATGAAGGCCACAAACAACCAGAGAATTTTTGGGAACGGCAGATCGGGACGTTTGCGCAAAAAGTAGATGAGAACGAACGGAATCGCCGTGTAAGCTCCCCAAATTGCCACATCCGAACCGATGTGGAGCCAGCCCCAAAACGGCTCTTGCTGCCAGCCCCCGCCGCATTGCCAGCGCGGCGGAAAGGCGCTGGTATCAAACAGATAGAACAATCTTCGCCACATATCCATCCGCTCCTACGGTCGGCCCGGAGTTTATGATTCATGGACAGGATGCCAATGATATCAGTCCTCGTACGCCGCACCTATTTCGTCCTGCGTGGATTCCGCGCAGGCTGGCTGCTGACCCGTCACGATGCTGTCCGAATTTGTCTCGCTGCAGTCGTTGTGGCCGCGCCGGTGAGGAACGGCAACGACTACCGCTTCGGCACGCAAACTGCATGGCTGCGAAAGGTGTTGTCGGGGGCAACATTCATCGATTGCAAACTTTGCGCCACGCAGAAAGGACTGGACATGAAACTGAGCACTTTACGCGACTTGCTGGTGGAAGAAGTTCGTGACTTGTACAGCGCCGAATCCCAACTCGTGAAGGCTTTGCCGCGGATGGCCAAGGCGGCGTCGAGCGAAGCGCTGAGCGACGCGATCACCGCCCACCTCGAAGAGACCAAAGGCCAGATCGAACGGTTGGACCAGGTGTTCGAACTGCTCGGCGCCGCGCCGGGGCGGAAGAAATGCAAGGCGATGGAAGGCCTCATCACCGAAGGCAAAGAGGTGATCGCCGAAGACGCCGATCCGGCCGTCCACGACGCCGCGTTGATCGCCTCGGCGCAGCGCGTGGAACATTACGAAATTGCCGGCTACGGCTGCGCCCGGACGTTCGCCCGCATTCTGGGCGAGGACGACGTCGCCGAATTGCTGCAACAAACGTTGGATGAAGAAGCCGCGGCCGACGAGAAGCTGACGTCGATCGCGATGTCGGGCATCAACCAGACGGCGGCGGCCATGGCGGAGTGACATCCGCACCGCCTGGAGAAACTCCGCAAGACGGCGGGATGTCGCAGCTGGAAAGCCAGCGGCGTCTCGCCGTCGTTTTGTAGAAAGAGATCGCCATGTCGGCCGTATTGGACAAACCCAAGAACGTGGTTGCAGATTCGCGAAAGTCGGGAACGGAATCTCCGTCGCCGGATGCGATTCCCGACGAAATCGCCGCGGCGTGGGGCAGCGCGGTGGCTGCCGGCGAAACACCGGCCGAGACGACCGTAGCCTTGTTGCGCAGCGTGCGCTGGCAACTGTCGCTGCTGGCGATCCTCGCCGTGTTGGGAGTGCTCTACTTCGCAAAGGCGGTGTTCGTCCCGGTCGCGTTATCAGTGGTTTTGAGCCTGCTGCTCCGCCCGGCCGTGCGCTGGATGTCGCGGCGTCACATTCCGCCGACGTTGGCTGCGATTCTCTGCCTGTGCGCTGTCGGCATCGTGATCACCGCCGGCATTCTGCCCCTGTTGTCCCCGGCCCGCGAATGGCTCGACAAGCTGCCGGAAAACTTGGAGAAGGCAAACGCCAAACTGGAAGTCCTGCGAGATAATCTGGGACAGCTCGGCAAGGTTCGTACGCAAATCGCGGAACTGGCCGCCGGCGCCGGCGGAGAGGAAGAGCGCCCTGCGTTCCCCGTCACGGTGAAGGAGCCGGAATTGACGAGCAGCGCCGTCATGCTCAGCACGACAGGCAACTTGGTCGGGATGTGGCTGGTGGTGATCGTGCTGACGTTCTTCCTGCTGATCGAAGGCGATTCGCTGCTGAACTCTGTGCTGACATTGATGCCGACCTTCCGCCAGAAGCGCCGCATCGTCGAGTTCGTCAAGGCGGTGGAAGGGAACGTCTCGTCCTACCTCGTCACGATCACGCTGATCAACGCTGGGCTCGGCATTGCAATCGGCACAGTCCTGTGGCTGATGGGCGTGCCGAACGCGCCGGTATGGGGGCTCATGACCGCCGTCTTCAACTATGTGCCGTTCATCGGTCAAGGCGTGGCGGGCATCATCATCGGGTTCGTGGCGCTGCTGAGCTTCGACTCCTTCGGCTACGCCCTGCTGGTGCCGGTCGTGTTCTATGCCATCGCCGCGGTGGAGGGCAACATCATCACGCCCGCGCTGCTCGGCCGGCGAATGAGCCTCAACCCGATTCTAGTGTTGTTGTTTCTGATCTGGTGGGGCTGGATGTGGGGCATCTCCGGCGCGGCCCTCGCCGTTCCCATCCTGGCGGTCGTGAAAATCAGTTGCGACCACTTCGAACTCATCTCGACGACTGCCCCTGCTTCGTAGCGTCGAAGAAAGATAGTGACCGTAGATTTCGCAGATAGGACACAGATTTAAAGAGAAGATGAGTCGTGAAGAGGCAAAAAATGAATGACCTCTACGTGACGCATCTGCTGATTTGAATCTGCGTTTATCTGCGAAATCTGTGTTTACTGACTTTCCTCAGTCTTCCTGCACCACCGGCACTTGTCTTGCCGCGCTCGACGGCGATTCCACTGGCTCCAGATCCGAAATGGCCGGGCCGTGGATGACGTGGCCGAATGCGTCAAACCGCGAGCCATGGCACGGGCAGTCCCAGACTTTCTCCAGGTTGTTCCAGTGGACGACGCATCCCAGATGCGGGCAGACAGCTGTGCAGCGATGCTCGTGGCCTTCACTGTCGCGGTACACGGCCACCGGCGACAACCCGCGGCGTTCGACTGTCCCTTCATCCGCGGCGAGTTGAGCCGCGGCGGGACGGTCGCCGGGCGAGAGCCAATCTTGCACGTATTCTTTCGCGATGTTGGCGTTCTCGCTGAGGAAATTCCATTTCGACATGCCGGCGACGGGCTTGCGCGACGGATCGTAGAACTTCGCCCACGGGTTGCCCCGCCCCTGAATGAGGTCGGCCAGCAACATCCCCGCGATCGTCCCGTGCGTCATGCCCATGCCGGAATCTCCGGTGGCGATGAAGACGTTCGGCTCATCGCCGGGGTTCCGTCCGATGAACGCGCCGCCATCGATAGTTTCCATCACCATGCCCGACCAGCGATAGCGCACGCCGCGGCACACGGGAAATCGCTCGCGGGCCCAGGCTTCCAGCCGGGCATGCCGCTCGTCCTGATCGGCGGCTTGCCCGGCTTTATGATCCTCGCCGCCGACGATGAGGATGTCGGCGTCCTGCGACTCGGGCTGTAGACGGACGTAGTGGTAATTTTCTTCGGTATCCCAGTAGAGCGCCGGCGTCACCGCGCCGTGGGGAATTTCCAATCCGAGGGCGTAGGTCAGATACGGGGCTTGCTTCAGATGAATGGCCAGCATGTCATTGATCGGCGTATTGGTCGCCACGACGACGGCTTGGGCGTTGATCCAGCGTTGATGCGCCGTGCGAATGCTCGCCGAGCGGCCTCCTTTGACTTCCACGACGGGGGTTTCATCAAAGATCTGTCCGCCGGCCGCCAGAAAATGCAGCGTCAGCGCCGACAAGTATTTCAGCGGATGAAATTGCGCCTGCGACGAATAGCGCAAGCAGCGGCCCGTGTCGAAATCATCCAACGGAGCGCGGGCGGCGAATTCGACGCCGCCCATCCCGGCCCGCTGAATCGCCGCGAATTCCTGATCCAATAGATCCTGCGAAGTGGATGGCGCACAAAAGAGGTAACCGGGCAACCGTTGAAAATCGCAGTCGATCTGATGGGTCTGCACGGTCCGTTCGATGAAATCGATCGCCGACGTATGGCTCTGCGCGGCAAGGCGGCTCCCTTCCACGCCGTGGACTTTCTCGACTTCGGAGTAGAGATTGTCGTGCGCATTCGTGAGGTGAGCCGTCGTCCGCTCCGTCTGGCCGGCGGCGAGCCGCCGGCTGTCGAGCACGGTGACCTTCCGCCCCTCGCGCGCCAGCAGATACGCGGTCGTCATCCCCGCGATGCCGGCGCCGACAATGCAAATCTCGGTGTTGAGATCCCGCTCCAGCGGCGCGTGGTGCGGGAGTTGACAAGTCGCCATCCACACCGATGTCGTTGATTCTGCGAACGGTTTCATGGCGAACTCCCTGGCTGGCGGTCAGTCGCGATCGTGCTGATGAAGATTCTTCCCTTGCCGTTTCATCAGCGATTTCTCGGCGATTTCATTCGGCTGATTCCGCTTGGTGGCGGCCTGTTGCGCGGCTTCCACCGCCGCTTTGCGTCGTTGCTGCGTCCGTTGCTCGTCGTGTTTGCGAGTGGTCATCGTAGTTCCGCTTTCTGATATTCAAACGAAGTGATTGATTCAAAAATCCGCTGCGCCGCGCGAGACCCATCCCGCCTCCCTGCACAAGCGCAGCGGACTTCGTTCGTTATTCGACGCGATCCACCAGCGCGGGTTCGCCGGCCATTTCAGCGCAGTGAGCGCAGCAGAAGATCGCCTCTTGCGTTTCGACTCCGTGTCCGATTACGCGGCAGCCGCAATGGCCGCAGGTCGGCGCGAGCAACTGGATCGCGCATTCGAAGGAATCGAACGTGTATTCCTCGCCCTGCATGAGGATCGTGAACGTCTTGTCGTAGTCGTTGCCGCACAGGCTGCAGATGGCCATGAGAATGCTCCTGGCTGGAAGGGAAAAGAGAGAGCCGCGTCCTGCGGACGCGGCCCTCCCGGCAGCGAACAAGGTTCGCTGCGTTACACCGCGTGGTGCACTTCATTGCGCGTCGAGTAGTCGTAGGCATGATTGTCCCGGAAGACTTGCCGGACCACTTCTTCGCGTCCGTTCGCGTGCACCGTCACCACGTAACGACCTTCCGCGAACTCACCCTCGTAGTACGTGGCTTCTTCCCGCGGAATGCCCATGCCGATCAAGAGGCCGCCCAAGCCCGCGGCGGCGGCGCCGGCCGCGGCGCTCGACATGAGAGCGGCGAGCGTGCCGGCGGCGATCGCCGGGCCGATGACGGGCATCGTTCCCGACAGCGCGGCCAGGCCCCACAACAGACCGATGCCCGCCCCGCCGGCCACACCGGCGGCCGCGCCTTCGGCGGCGTAGGTTTCCTCGCCTTCTTCGGCCGCGGGATTATCGATCGGGTTATTTTCCCAATCGCGCCCCGTCACGCCGATCTGGCTCTCCGCGAACCCGAGATTCCGCAACGACCGCACGGCTCGTTCGGCATCTTCCATGTCATCAAACACGCCGACGATGGGATAGCTCTGCATCGTATGTCTCCCCTGGAATGTGTTATCGCCCGCAAGTCAGTCAATACGTAGTGAAGGATGCAAGCGACGTGCCCGCGGGGAGAATTCGCGGCATTCCGGCGAAATCCGCGGCAACTGAGTGGCCAGGGACCACAACGTGAACCGTCCCTGAATGCCAAGAAAGCCCGACGCGCGGCTGCGCGTCGGGCTTTCTTGGTTTGTCGAGGTCAGGATCGATCCATCAACTCGCGTTGCGGGCCCGGCGTTTCCGCGTGGCCGCCGCCTTCTTGGCGGAGGCCGATCGTGCCGCAGCGGGGCGAGCCGCGGCAGCCGCTCCGCCTTTGCGTCCCCCTTTTTTGGCCGGGGCGCGATTGGGGGTCTTCCCGCGGCCGGAACCGCTTTTCTTGCCGCCGTGATCGGTGGCATTCACCGTGGCCCAAGCGCGGCGTTCGGCTTCGTCCTCGTCGACGCCGCGTTCCTTGTAGCCCTCTTCGATGTGCTCTGCCATGCGTTTCTGCTTCTCGGTGTATTTCGATTTGTCGCCGCGAGGCATGATCGATCCTTTCTGATGAGACGTCACTCGGCCATTTCCGCTTCAACGCCGCGCTCACCCATTTCCTCCCAGACGCTCCGCGCGCCGCAGATGGCGATGGCCTGATTCCGCAATGTCCGTTCCCATTCGTCGTTCGCCACCTGGCCGGCGACCGCCAAAAACGCCTCTTCCAGCAGCGACTCGGCCCGTTCGGCGTATTCCGCGAACTCGGTGCGATGGTCCTGCTCCAAGTACCAGATCGCCAGACGCCAGATGGAGCGCAACGCGGAGAGCGCTTCGCGCGGCTGGTCGCGGTCCATGCTCCAACCGGCTGCGTTCAAGCGGCGCAGTTCTTCTAACTGAGCGCTCCGTTGCCGCACGATGACTTCGGCGAACGACTTCAACGCGGGTTCTGTCGCCAGCTCCAACAGTTCGTGATAGCTGCTCAGGCTGGAATACGTCAGTTGAATCAACTCGCGCAGCAAACGCCGCTGTTCGCCGACCGTGGCGACGGTCAGCTCTCCCAGGCAGACGCCGTCCCAGATACCGCTGTCGCGGAACTCTTCTCCGAGCTCTAAGGAATCGACGAATGATTCGTGATCGAAATCCAGGACGCTTTCGGCGTGATGCTGCGCGGCGATCATGAGGGGACTCTCCAGCGAATGTGTGTTGATCGAATCCAGCTCGCACCAACGAGCCGGTGAATGAGCGGCGATTCCGAAACGCAAAGTTCGTGCCGTGATTCTTCCGTGAAGAGTTGATTACGAGAACATGCGTTGAACGCTCGGCGATTTGCTCGCTCGACGATCAGACCGGTTGATCGCGGGACAGATTTCATCGATGCGAAACTGCATATGACGAGAATTCTGCAGGATTCCCCACGCGAGCGGCCTGTGGTACGGCCTTTGCTTTGCGGCCTCTGACAAGTGCAACTCTCTAGCAAAAGGAAATGCTAAATCATGCCCATGTTGTCCGACTTGCAGCAGCGATTCTTTTCATCCGCCGAGTCTCCGCTCGAAGCGGCCTCCGACGGCGAGACGATGATCACCGATTCCCGGCAAGGAATGCGTCCCACGCAAATCTTGGAAGAAAAATTCGGCGCGGCGCTGTCGCGGCAGACCAGCGATGCGACGCTTCGGACTCAAGGGCGCCGCACGCCGTTCTCTCTGGTGATGGCCAAGCCTCGGTAAGCCATTGCCTGCGCCGTCCACCGGTCGGCCGTTGCGCCAGCGGGAAGTCCCTGCTGGCGTTTTTTTTGGCGTGACGACGACTTTCGGCCCGGAAAGGAGACAGGATGTCCATCGTTCAGGAAAGGCTTTCGCCCGATGAGCTTCGCACAGCGGATGAGCCGCTGCGCGGAGAACTCTTCAGCATCGATCATCTCCGCAACCACGCGGCCGACCTGGCCAAGCGGATGACGCGCGGGCCGGCGAATGTCGCCAATCGCAAGTTCTTTCAACGGTTCCAGCAGAACGCGGCCTACTTGCGCACCGCGCACCGCACCATCGCCCAGGCGATTCGGGACGGCGAACCGATGACGCCCGACGCCGAGTGGCTGCTCGACAACTTCTATGTCGTTGAAGAGCACTTGCGGGAAATTCACGAGGACCTGCCGCCGGCTTATTTCCGCGAGTTGCCGAAAACGGCCGACGGCATTCCGCGCATTCTGCAGATGGCCGAAGAGCTGGTGCTGCACACCGACAGCGTGATCCAGCAGGAAGACTTACACGCCTTCGTGACGGAATTCCAGAACGTCACGCCGCTGTCGATCGGCGAAATCTGGGCGCTGCCGATCATGCTGCGGCTGTCGCTGGTGGAGAATCTGCGCCGTCTCGCCGCGCAGATGATCGCGAATCTTTCGTCGCGGCGGCGATTGAAGGATGAGTTGCTGAACTGGCAGGCGGGGGACGCGCTGCCGACCACGTTGAACGTTCCACATCCGCGCCCGGAAGCCATCGCCCAGGCGTTCGCCGTGCTCGACAGCGCGTTTCCCGACGATGCGAACCGGGCTGCGGCCTTCGAGCAATTGCTGAATGAACAGTTTCCCGGCTCGGCCGAACTCGTGCGGGCCGAACATCGGCGGCAAGCGGCCAATCATGTGTCGATCGGCAACGTGATCACCAGCATGCGGTTGATCTCGGCGCTCGATTGGACGCGGTTCTTCGAATCCGCCAGTCTGACGGAACGCATTCTCCGCACCGATCCGGCGGGGGTCTATCCGCTGATGGACGCCGAGAGCCGCGACCGGTATCGCCACGTGGTGGAAGACCTCGCCAAGCATTCGCGGTTCTCGGAACTGGCGATTGCGGATCGCGTCGTCGCGAAATCGGAAGCGGCGAAGGATTCGCAATCCGCGCTGCCGGTGCGGGCGCACGTCGGCTATTGGCTGGTCGATGACGGACGACACGAATTGGAACGGGAACTGGACTATGTGCCCACGTTCCGCCGCGCCTTCCGGCAGGGCATGCTCCGCCATCCCGACAGTGCCTATTTCGGCCTGCTGCTGGCGATCGGGCTGGCCGGCGTGGGCGTGCTGATCGGCATGGCACGCGCCACAGACTTGTCGTGGTGGGCGACGGGGCTGCTGTTATTGTTCGCCGTCGTGCCGCTGAGCGAAGTCGCGGTGTCGCTTGTCAATCTGGTGGTGACGCATCTGTTGCCGCCGCGGGTGTTGCCGAAACTGGAACTCCCCGACGGCGTGCCGAGTTCCTGCCGGACGTTCGTCGTGGTGCCGGCGCTCCTCACCAGCCCGAAGGAGGTGGCATCCCTGCTCGATCGGCTGGAATTGCATTACGTCGGAAATCCCGAGCCGGAACTGCGCTTCGCGCTCCTGACCGATTTCGCAGACGCGGACAACGAGCAGATCGTAGCCGACGCCGCGCTGGTGGAACAGGCCGTCGCGGGCGTTCGCCGCTTGAACGATTCCTATGGAACGGCGGCCAACAAGCCGTTTTATCTGTTCCATCGCCGCCGCCAGTGGAACGCCTGCGAACAAACATGGATGGGCTGGGAACGGAAACGCGGCAAGTTGATGGAGTTCAACCGGCTGCTGCACGGTGCAAGGAATACATCGTATGTCGTGCAGGAAGGGGATTTGTCGATTCTCTCCGCGACGTCCGAGGCGCCGGCGGTGCCGTTCGTGATCACGCTCGACGCCGACACGCGATTGCCGCTGGGCGCGGCGCGCCGGCTGATCGGCACGTTGGCGCATCCGTTGAATCGGCCAGTCTATCTCCCCGATCGCCGGTGTGTGGCGCACGGCTACAGCATTTTGCAGCCGCGCGTCGGCGTGCATCTGCAGGACGGCAACCGCACGCGTTACACACAATTGTTCGCCAACGGCCGCGGCGTCGACCCGTACGCCAGCGCGGCCTCGGACGTCTATCAAGACCTCTTCGGCGAAGGGAGCTTCACGGGCAAAGGGATTTACGACGTCCGCGCCTTCGAAGAGACGCTCGCCGAAGCGTTCGGCGAGAACCAGATTCTCAGCCACGATTTGATCGAAGGCTGCCACGCCCGCGTGGGACTGACGAGCGACATCGAGGTCGTCGACGGTTATCCGGCCCGTTACGATGCCGACGCCCGCCGCATGCACCGCTGGGTCCGCGGCGACTGGCAGATTCTCCCGTGGCTGTTCGGCCGCGTGCCGTGCGAAAATGGCATGCGGCCCAATCGATTGTCGCTGCTGTCGCGCTGGAAAATCTTCGACAATCTCCGCCGCAGTCTGGTCGCTCCGTCGATTTTCATTCTGCTGGTTGCGAGCTGGTTTCTGACGCCTGGGTTTGCGGCGCTGTGGAGCCTGATCGCCTGGGCCTGCCTGGGATGGCCGATTCTCGCGACGGCCGCGCAAGGTATTCTGGGTTTGCCGAAGCCCGAGTTCTGGCTGTCGCATCTGCGCGGCATGGTCTGGGACTTATCGCGGGCGGTGCTGCAATCGGCCGTGTCGGTCGCCTGCCTGCCGTACAAGGCGGGCCTGATGATCGACGCGATCGCCCGCACGCTTTACCGCATGCACGTGACGCGAAAACGTCTGTTGGAATGGGAAACCGCCGCGGCGACGGAGCGACGGCTGGCGAAGAGTCCCTCGTCGATCAGCCGGCAGATGGTGTTCGTCCCCGCCGGCGTACTGTTGATCGCGACCTTTTTGCCGATTCCCTCGTGGCCGGCCGCAGCGCCGTGGTTACTGGCGTGGGGACTTTCTCCGTGGATTGCGCAATTCATCAGCTTGCCGTTGCAGGCGAAGAAGCGCCCGCTGTCGGCGGCGGACCAGCAGTGGCTGCGCTGGGTCGCTCGCAACACGTGGTCGTATTTCGAGTCGTACGTCAATCCGCAGACCAACTGGTTGCCGCCGGACAATCTGCAGGAATACCCCGAACCAAAACTCGCCGAGCGCATTTCACCGACAAATGAGGGGCTGTTTCTCGTCTCGGCGCTCGTGGCGCGCGATTTCGGGTTTCTTGGCCTGCATGCGCTGCTCGATCTGTGGGAGAAAAATCTCGCCGTCTGGGAGCGCTTGCCCAAGCACCGCGGGCATTTTCTGAACTGGTACGAGACGTCGACGCTGCGACCGCTGATGCCGCGCTATGTCTCCACGGTCGACAGCGGCAATCTCGCGGCGAGCCTGCTGGTGCTGCAGCAGGCCGCGCCGGAACTGTGCCGGTCTCCCGTCTTTGGCGACCACATCTGGGACGGACTGCGCGACACCGTCTCTGCCGCGCTGCGCTCCTGCGAACAATTGCAGCCGCGCGGGGCGCACATCGTCAGCCCGCCGTTGGACGAGTTGACCGCGTCGTTGCAGAGTCTGCACCAGCAACTCGGCAGTCCGCCGCAGGATTGGATACAACGCCAGAGTTTGCGTGAGTCGCTGCGCACATTCCGCGAGTCGCTGCCCGAAAAGCTGCAGCGTCTGATCGACGCCCACAAGCATCCGACGGCCGACGTCGAACGGAAAGTCCTCAGCCTGCAAACGTGGATCGACGGCCTCGAGTTCGATTTCACGCTGCTGGTCCCGTGGCTCGATACGTATGCGTCGATCGCAGTGCGGCACGAGCCGTCGTCGAAATTGCGGAAAACCATCGAGGCGGCGCAAAGCCTCGAAGACTTCGTGCGGCTGCCGGAAGTCCTGGTCGATTCCAGCGGGTCGATACTGCCGTTGGATGCGCTGAACCGGGGCGCGGCGGCGGCGGGCGGGCTTCGCTTGCGGTGTCTGGCGCTCAGCGATCGGGTCGAGCGGATGGCGTTGAACATGGACTTTCAATTCCTGTTCAATGCGCAGCGGCGGCTGTTCGCCATCGGCTATAACCTCGAAGACGGCCGGCTCGATCGCTCGCATTACGACATGCTTTGCTCGGAAGCGCGGCTCAGCAGCCATCTCGCCATCGCCAAGGGAGACGTCGCCTACAAGCACTGGTTCCAGTTGGGACGGCAATTGACGTTCACCGCCGGGCAGCCGGGATTGCTGTCGTGGGGCGGGACAATGTTCGAATTCCTGATGCCGCTGTTGTTCCAGCGGTCGATTCCGAATTCGCTGCTGACGCAGGCGTGCGAGGCTGCCGTCGCGCGGCAGGCGGAGTACGGCCGCCAGCGCGGCGTGCCGTGGGGCGTTTCGGAATCGGCGTTCGCAGCGCTCGCGGGCAATTCCGACTATTGCTACCAGTCGTTCGGCGTGCCGGGACTGGGCTTGAAGCGCGGCCTGGCCGATGATCTCGTCGTGGCGCCGTACGCCACGATGCTCGCCTTGCCGGTCGATGCGCAGTCCGCCGTCGAAAACTTGCGCCGTCTGGCGGAGGAGCAGGCCCTCGGCAGTCACGGATTCTACGAGGCCATCGATTACACGCCGCAGCGCGTGCCGCCGGGCCGCCGCTCTGTGCCGGTGCGATGTTTCATGGCCCACCATCAGGCGATGAGCCTCACGGCGATCGCGAACGTGCTGCTCGACGACATGATCGTGAAGCGATTCCACTCGCATCCGCTGATTCGCGCCACGGAAATGCTTCTGGAAGAAGCGGTGCCGGTCGATGCGCCGGCGTTCCAGCCGCATGAAACCGAGACAGCCGAAGCACAGCCCGTCAAAGCGGGCGATATTGTCGTCAGCCGGCGGCTGCGCGGCTATCAGACGCCGGTTCCGCATGCGCATCTGCTGTCGAATGGAACCTACTCCGTGATGCTGACCAACACCGGCGGCGGTTACAGCCGCCGGGGCGAGCTCGCCGTCAATCGCTGGCGGGCGGATCCGCTGCGAGACGATGGCGGGCAGTTCATCTTCATTCGCGAGCGCCGCTCGGGCCGCGTCTGGTCGGCGACGTATCAGCCCACGTGTCAGCCGCCCGACGCCTACGAGGTGACGTTCGCCATCGACAAGGCGGAATACCGCCGCCGGGACGGCGACATCGAAACGCATCTGGAAGTCGTCGTCAGTCCCGACAACAACGTGGAACTGCGGCAACTGAAGTTCACCAACCACGGCTGGCAGCCGTGCGAACTGGAGATCACTAGCTACGTCGAAGTCTGCCTCGCCACGCCGCAGGCCGACGCGGCGCATCCCGCGTTTCAGAAACTCTTCGTGGAAACGGAATACATCCCCGAGGAGACGGCGCTGCTCGCCAAGCGCCGCCCGCGGGAATCGCACATTGCGCCGGTGTGGGCGTTTCACGTCTTGTCCTGCCCGGAGGTCGTCGACGACGGCGTGCAGTACGAATCGAGCCGCGAAAAATTTCTCGGCCGCGGCCGCGAGGTGCAGTCGCCGGCGGCGTTGGAGCCCGGCGTGCGGCTGTCGGGCACGACGGGGCCGGTGCTGGACGCTGTCTTCTCGCTGCGGTGCAACGTGTTTGTCGGCCGGCAAGGTTCGGTGGAGTTGGCATTCGCGACCGGCGTCGCGGATTCCCGCGAAGAAGCGCTGCGGCACTGCGACCAGTTCCACGAGCAGCGGAATGTCCATCGCGCCTTTGAGCTGGCGTGGATCTACAACCAGGTGCAACTGCATCACCTCCATCTGAGCGCCGCCGATGCCCAGCGCTGCCAGAAGCTGGTGTCGTCCCTCCTCTTTCCGCAGGCGTTGGTGCGCGGCCCAGAGACGGCGCTGGTGCACAATCGCCAGGGGCAGCCCGGATTGTGGCGATTTGGCATCTCGGGAGACCGCCCGATTTTGCTGGTGAAAGCCGCCGAACTGGAGCACGTCGATTTCGTGCGGCAACTCCTGTTAGCGCGAGAATACTGGCAGCATCACGGCTTCGACGTCGATCTTGTGATTCTGAACACGCATCCGGGGAGCTACCTCGATGCGCTGCAGGAGCAACTGCAGCGGGCCGTGCGCGAGTCGCCGCGACCGGCCACCGAAGCGCGGAACGCCGTCTTTCTGTTGCGGGCGTCGCAACTGCCGCTGGAAGACTTGTGGCTGCTGGACGCCGCGGCCCATGTCGTGATGGACGCGAAACGCGGCTGGTTGATCAGTCAGCCCGAAACGCCGCGGCCCGCGATGAAAGATCAGAACGGCGCCGCTGCTTGGCCGAAACGGAGTCCCCTGCTGCGGAACGGCAAAGCGGACACGGCGCCGGCGGATTCATCGGCCGACGACGCGGAGACACTTCAATTCTGGAACGGTTTCGGCGGATTCACCGACGACGGCAAGGAATACCATGTCCGGCTCACCGCGTCGGATCGTACGCCCGCGCCGTGGTCGAATGTGATCGCCAATCCGAAGTTTGGTTGCCTCGTGACGGAAGCGGGCGGCGGCTATACCTGGGCCGAGAACAGCCGGCAGAACAAGCTGACGACGTGGTCCAACGATCCCGTGAGCGATCCGGCGTCCGAAATTCTGTATCTCCGCGACGACGATTCCCGCGACGTCTGGCGGCCCATGAATCCGCCGCAACAAGCGGGCGACACCGGCTGGGTCCATCATGGGCAAGGCTATTCGCGGTTTCTGCGTTCGCGGCAACAGATCGAAGTCGAGACGCTCATTTCGGTCGCAGCGGACGGTCCCGTGAAGTTCGTCCGCGTCACGCTGCGCAATACGTCCGACGTCGAGCGGCGGCTATCGCTGACGTACTACGCCGAATTCGTGCTCGGAGTCTCGCGGCCGGAAACGCAGATGCATCTCGTCTCCGCAGGGGACGCCGATGGCTCCACGCTGCGGGTGCGGAACGACTATCACGCCACGTTCCCGGAACAGGTCGTCTTTCTGAAAGTTCTCGGTCCGCAGCCGTCGCTCACCGGGGATCGAACCGAGTTCTTCGGCCGCAACGGCCGGCGGGAATTGCCGGCGGCGTTGCAGAATGTCTCGTTGTCGGGAAAGACGGGCGCCGGAATCGATCCCGGCGGCGCGGTGCAGTCGCGTTTCCGCTTGCGCGGCGGGGAATCGATCACCGTGGCGTTTCTGTTGGGCCGCGGCGCGAACGAGCAGGACTGCGAGACATTGCTCCAACGTTACTCCACGTTGGACAGCGTGCAGCGCGGTCTGGCGGAAACCGAATCCCGCTGGGACGAGATGCTGACGGCGGTGCAGATCGAAACGCCGAACCGCGAGTTGAATTTGTTCTTCAATCGCTGGCTGCCGTATCAGGTGTTGTCGTGCCGGCTGTGGGGGCGCACGGCGTTCTACCAAGCGGGCGGCGCGTACGGATTTCGCGATCAATTGCAGGATGTGATGGCGCTCGTTTACGCGCGGCCCGATCTGACGCGCGAACAACTGCTGCGCGCGGCCAGCCGGCAATACGATTCCGGCGACGTCCAGCACTGGTGGCATCCGCCCGGCGGCGAAGGGACGCGGACCCGCTTCTCCGACGATTTGTTGTGGTTGCCGTTCGTCGCGGCGTTTTACGTGCAGGTCACCGGAGACGAAAGCGTGCTCGACGAAGTCGTGCCGTTCCTGCATTCGCACCCGTTGGCCCCGGAGGATCAGGAACGCTACGAACTCCCACAGATTTCGGCGGAAACGGCGCCGCTCTACGAGCACTGCCTGCGGGCGCTCGCACACGGCACGCGGCGCGGCGAACACGGTCTGCCCCTCATCGGCTGCGGCGATTGGAACGACGGTTTCAGCCAGATCGGCGTTCTCGGCCGCGGAGAAAGCGTCTGGGTCGGCTGGTTCCTGCTCGTGCTGATCGACGAGTTCCTGCCGTTGATGGAACGCCGCGGCGACCGCCCGAATTGCGAACACTACCGGCGTTTCGCCGACGAACTTCGTTCGTCACTGGAAGAGCACGCCTGGGACGGCGAGTGGTATCGCCGCGCATTCTTCGACGACGGCACGCCGCTCGGCTCGCGGCAGAACGACGAATGCCAGATCGATTCGATCGCGCAATCGTGGGCCGTCCTGGCGCACGCCGACGAATCGCGGACCGATCGGGCTTTGAACGCCGTACGGGAGCGACTCGTGTTCGATGACGAACGTCTGGTCGCGCTCTTCGCTCCGCCGTTCGACAAGTCGAACTTGGAACCGGGCTACATCAAAGGCTATTTGCCCGGCGTCCGCGAGAACGGCGGACAGTACACGCATGCCGTCGCGTGGCTCATTCAGGCGTTGACGCGCAAAGGCCAGGCGGATCAAGCGATGACGATTCTGGACTACGTCAACCCGATCCTGCATGCGACCGATGCCGCCGCCGTGCGGAAGTATCGGACGGAACCGTACGTGGTGGCGGCCGACGTCTATTCGTTGCCGCCGTTCGCCGGCCGCGGCGGCTGGACGTGGTATACGGGCTCGGCGTCGTGGATGTACCGCGTCATTCTGGAAGAGGTGCTGGGGTTAGAACTTCGGGAAGGGCGCGTCACGTTCGATCCTTGCGTTCCGAACGACTGGCCAGGATTTCAGGTGACGCTGCGCGTCGGGGGTTCCACCTGGAATCTGTCGGTCGAAAATCGGTCAGTGGTGGATCATCAACCAGCGAATGGTCAACCAATGGAACACATCGATGGATCGAACGGCTCAATCGAACTTTTCGATGACGGCCAAGTTCATCATATCACGGTGCGGCCGGGCGAAAAATCGTCGAAAACCGCTGAAATTTCAGGGGTTTTGCCAGAAAGCCGCCGTGATCGGAAATTAGCCGATCCTCGGCATTGAGAATCGCTTCAGGCACGGGATTTGCCTCTTGTGTCATGCGACTATCGAGGAGAAATGCCATGAATAACCTGCCACACGCAGAACCGACGGAAGAAATCACCGACATCCGGGATCACACCCTGTGCATCCTGGAGACGTGTGAAGAGTGCGAGGGATTCGTGCAGGCCTTGTCGCAGCACGGATATCCGAAGGACACGATCACCGTCCTGCACGGTGCGGACGGCATCCGGAGATTCCTGGAAATTATGAAGGGATCTCTGTGGGGCGAGAGTGCCGAGGCGGTGCTGGAGGACGGAAAGGTGGAGCTCGATCAAGGGCGCTACTTGATCCTCATCGCCTCGGCGGCTTTGGAAGACGCCGAACGAATCGCCGCTCTGGCCCGCTCATTCCGCGGCCGCAGCGTGCATCACTTCGGCCAATTGGTTGACACACGTCTCACCGCCTGAGGGTTTCCCCGCGAAACTCGGACAGCAATCTGACCGCTGGCGGAAATCCGATCGGCCACAGGGAGATCGTGTTGGTTTGTGCTGAAATTTCACTCAAAAAGGGACCTGTTGATGACCACCGAACAACTCAAAGCGAACTGGATGACGCTGAAGGGCAAGATCAAGGAAGAGTGGGGCAAATTGACCGACGACGATCTCAACATCGCCGAAGGGCAGTTGGAGCAGGTCGCCGGCAAGATCGCCGCGCGGTACGCCGTGGCGAAAGAAAAAGTGATGGATCGATTGCAGAAGCTGCACGACGATTGCGAGTGTCATTGAACGTCAACCACCCTTTCACAACCTTCCGAGAGGTAAGATCATGCTTCAATGGGCGATCACATTCCTGATTATCGCGTTGATTTCGGCACTATTGGGCTTCGGCCTGGTGGCCGGCCTGTCCTATGACGCCGCGAAGATCTGTTTCTTCGTGTTCCTGGTGCTGTTCGTCGTGAGCCTGTTGATGGGCCGACGAGCGCCGATGGCTTAGCCGGCCAACAAGCCGGCTGACTTTCGTGCAAGGTTTGTCGAGGCTCTGCGGCGAGCCGTTGGGGGGAACTCGCCGCGCCTCGGCGAACCTTGTCACGATTCCAGGCAAGAATTCAGAGAAGCAGGAAGGCTGTGGCATGTGGCCGGCGATTCCCCGCTTCGCGACTGTCTGCCGCGGCAGTCTCTGTTGACGTCCGAAATCGGCGTCGACGAGGTATACTGAGACCTGCAACCTGATGCGGCGGACGAAGAGGAGACTTAAATCATGGCTAAAGTTGTAGTCATCGACGACGACCGGGGCGTATTGCTCCTCGTCAAACAGGGTCTGACATCTCATGAGGTGGAGACGGCGGACAATTCCCGCACGGGTCTGCAGGCGATCACCAATTCAAAACCCGACGTGGTGCTGCTCGACGTGCTTTTGAAAGAGACGACCGGCCTGGACGTGCTGGCGTCGATCCAGGCGATCGACCGGCGGTTGCCGGTCATTTTCATTACGGCGGAAGCCGATTGCGAAACGGCGATCGCCGCGGTGCAACTCGGCGCTTTCGACTACGTTTCCAAGCCGCTCGACGTGCGGACGCTCGACGAGTTGGTGCAGAAGGCGGCGCGCACGCGGGAAATGATGAACGTGCCGGTGGCGTTGGGAACGGTCGAATCGGCCAATCCCAGCCGCGAAGTCTTCATCGGCCGCAGCCCGAGCATGCTGCAGGTCTTCAAAGCGATCGGCCGCGTGGCACGGCAAAACGTCACGGTCCTCATCCGCGGCGAAAGCGGCACCGGCAAGGAACTCGTCGCCCGCGCCATTTACCAGCACAGCGACCGTTCCGAGCGGCCGTTCATGGAAGTGAATTGCGCCGCCCTGCCGGAGAACCTGCTGGAAAGCGAATTGTTCGGCCACGAAAAGGGATCGTTCACCGGCGCCGACAAACGCCGCATCGGCAAGTTCGAACAATTCCACGGCGGCACGATCTTCCTGGATGAAGTGGGCGACATGTCGCCCGGCGTGCAGGCCAAAGTCCTGCGGTTGCTGCAAGAGCAGCGCTTCGAACGCGTCGGCGGGAACGAGTCGATTCAAACCGACGTCCGCGTCGTCACGGCGACCAATCGGCCGCTGGAAGAAATGGTGAAGTCCGGCGTCTTCCGGGAGGATTTGTTCTATCGCCTCAACGGCGTGACGATCAACATCCCGCCGGTGCGCGAGCGCCGCGAAGATTTGACGCAGTTGATCCAATATTTCCTGACGCGCGCCACGCGGGAATTGTTCAAAACCGACATCCAAGGTTTGTCGCCGGACGCGCTCGCCCGCCTGATGAGCTACGACTGGCCCGGCAACGTCCGCGAGCTGCAGGCGATCATTCGCCAGGCGGTCCTTAACACGACCGGCTCCGTGATTGTTGACGACTTTCTGCCGGAAGAAGTCCGCGCCGCGGCCGACGCCGCCGTGTCGGTACCAATGATTGCCGAGACGAACCACGTCCCCGTGCCGCAGCGCGAAATCGCGCCCGCCGGCCATCGAGGGCCGTCATCCGACTTGGCGCACTTCGTGCAGTCGCGCCTGGAAGCCGGCGCACGCGACTTGTACGCCGAGACGCTCGCGGTGATGGAGCGATTTCTCATCACGCGCGTGCTGCAGGAAACGGGCGGCAACCAATCGAAGGCCGCCG
>CAZDGB010000087.1:0-23746 GCA_964504645.1 uncultured Planctomycetaceae bacterium
AGTGGGTGGCCGGGGCTGGAGCCGCCGCGGCGAAGCCCCGGTTTCCCGCGAAGAACCGGGGCTTCCCTCCCCTTGGTCGGTCCAGCCCCGGCCACCCGATGCTCGAATTGAACTTCCATGTCCGCTGCCGAACTTTCCTCGCCGCTGGATTTTCCGCCGCGCACCTGGCGCGGCTGGTGGCTCGCGTGGCCGAAGTGGTTTCGCATCGGCTGCTACGCGGCGCTCGGCCTGGTGTTCCTGAACATCGCCGTCGTCGTGCGGATTTACGTCGGGCTGATCGAACCGCCGGAGATTCAAGCCCTGCGCCGGCCGGGCGTGCATGTGCTGTTTGCGTCCGACTCTCGGGGGCAACCGTTTCGCGGATTCAACCGGTTGATGGACGGCCTCAAAGGCATTTCGTGCCGCGACGTCGTCACGATCCGGCTCGACCGCGAGGGGACGGACGCCGACCTGGAATTGATCGGCCGCAGCTTTCCGGAATTGCGGGGGCTGTACCTTGTCGATGCCGACGTTTCAGTTGCAGGGTTAGGGCATCTGCGATCGTGCCGGCAACTGCTGGAACTCGATTTGCGCGGCACCGATGTGGACGATTCCGCCGCTTCAATCCTGGCCGAGCTGCCGAAATTGCATCGGCTGCATCTGGCGGAGACACGGGTCGGCGATGCGACGCTGGCGGCGTTGCAACATTCCTCTCAATTGAGTTGGCTGGACGTCTCCTACACCGACGTTTCACCGGGGGCCATTCAAGCCGCGAGAGCCAAGATGAACCGCACCTCCACGATCGCGACGGAGCATGATCGCGTCTCCAGCGGAGTTCTCGGTTCCCTTCGCTGGTCCGACGGCACCCGCGCCGCCCGCTTTCCCGGTCGCTTCGAGCTGCGTGTCACCGGCCCGTTCGTGGATGGTCGATCGACCGGCAGCTTCGCGCACATGTCGACCGGTCTGCGGCGGCAATCGATGTGGTGGGACACCAAACAATTCCAGGGCCGCACCGACGGCGAATACCATTTCACCGCGAAACTGAACGGCATCGAATCCGCCCCGGCGGTCGTGACGATCGAAGCAGGCCTGCCCTCCGTGAGCCGCATTGAATTTCTCATGCCGTGCACGAAGGCCGAAGCGCTGGCGTCGGAGCAAAAATAGCGAACGCTGAAAGCATCCGCAGATTTCGCAGATTTTGGTTTGAATCTACGGTTGGCCAGTCGATTTGCTCAATGAAGAAGCGTTATTCGCTTTTTGAGAACGCTGCAGGAATCTTCCACAGCCGCAAAGTGTGGTTGTCTCCTGTAGCTAAAAATGATCCATCGGCAGTGATATCAACAGAGAAAAATGGCTCGTTGTTTTCATTGTGAAATGTCGCTACGAGTTTGCCAGTCATTCCATTTAGCAGATATCCTTTTCCCTTGGAGTCGGCAGTCGCTAATAAGATGCGATTGGGGGTTGTCGTCCACGCCAAGCCAGAGGACGATTCAATTTTCACGGACTCCGGTAACCTGACAGGCGGTTTCATCTTCACAGTCAGTTTACCCGTGTCGTCGGATATGCTGATTGTTCTGAACTCCCAAGTCTTGAAAACGCCGCCTGTGGGAAGATTTTCCCAACGATGAACGAGATAGACGACGTCATTCGCGCCTGCCAACCTCAGGCCATATTGCCTTTCCCCCGGTTGAGTCCCTGCTACCGTTTCTGATTTCGTCGGCTTGGGAAACTTCAACAACTGCTCAAAGGCCATTCTTTGCCCGTCTTCGACATTCCACGCCTCGAAATGTCCTCTGTCCGTTCCGGTGTACAACACCTTCCCGGAAGCGGAAAACAGGACCGCATTTCCGTAGTAGTATTGGCGGCATACGGTTTGCAATCGCGGCGGATCGTGGTTTATACTCCATATCATTGCATCTGCTGAGTAGCCGATTGCAATGAATCCATTTTCCGATGTGTCGGCAACTGACGCGGAAATTCCGAATGTCTTTCGGCGTCCGCCGTCATGCTTCAGTTCCTTTTCCAAAAGATCAATATGACTCATATCCATCGACCAGACGGCGCAATTGCTTCCAGCACAAAGTAATTTCTTGTCACTTGAAAGCCAGCGAACGGTAGCCATCTCTGCGAGTGGTATTTTTCTTTCGAAAGGCAGAGAAAGAGGATCTTTTAGATCCCATGTCACCACATTTCCATGAGTTCCCGTAATCGCTCCTGCGATCTTGCTGCCGTCACTATTGAACTTTACGCTCTGTAGTGCCGATCTCGCGTTAGAATCGAAGGGGCGGTCAATGTCGAATTCTTCGGTAGGGGTTAGTTGAACAATAGTACGGTTTTCCGGGCGAACATCGTCTCCATAAGAAACGCGATGAGGATAGGCTATCCAACATAATAGCCACGATGCTAGGAGCGGATTTAATATCGGGATGCGTGCCATTAAATAGCCTTAATTTGAAAAGCAGAGAGTGCATGCCTGCTTTATCCATCACTACGGTTTTGCTGAGTCGGTCTTCCGCGTGCGCTCCGCGACATACAGGTCGATGCTTGGCTTGTCGCCGTCGTGCTGGGCGTGGAAATGGATGCGCGTGCCGCGCGGCGAACAGCAGATGCCGACCGGCTTGTATTTCGCCAGTTCGGGGTCGAGCGGCAGCAGTTTGTCGAACGGCTGGTTCACGTCGGAGCGGGTGCACATCACCGTTTCGCTGTTGCGCGGCTCGGCCGGGTTGCCGCGCCGCGTCGTGCGAAACAACACCAGACCGTCGGGACTGAGCGTGCCGCCCAAGTCGAGGTCCGGCGTGTTGGCGACGTTTCCCAGGTGCAGCGCCGGGCCGAAGTTTTCCTGACGCGATTTCCGCGTGTGCTGATACAGGTCCGCGGCGCCGACGCTGTCCGGGCCGGGCCGCGACACCAGCAGGATCAGCCCGTCGTGCGAAATCCACGGCGTGCGCATCGCGGGGGATGCGTTGACCGTGTCGGGCAACTTCACCGGCGCGCCGAACGATCTCCCCATCGCCGGCCGCTCGCTGATCCAGACCGATCCCGCCACCGGCGGGCCGGAGCGCCGTTCGCTTTCCGGCCTTAGGCACAACACGGCGGTCAACCCGTCGGCCGTGACCGACATGGCGTACACATCCTGCTTCAAATCTCCCAGCGGTCCTCGCGCCGCATGTACCGTCAACTGGGAACGGGGCGAACGCCGCACGCCGATCATCGGCGTGTTGTCGCGCAGAAAGAACACCATCCGCTCTTTCTTGGGGATGCTGACGGAATACTCTCGCGCCTCGGTATTGAAGTTCGGTCCCAGCCGTTTGATCTTCGACCACTTCCACTCGGGACTCGTCAGCACGACCGACGGCGCGACGTCCGCGGGCGGGTCCGCTTCCGCCGTAGAGTCTTCGTCGTCCTCCTCCATGGCATCGAGTTCGGCGTCGGACGCGGAGGTTTCCTGCGCTTCCGACTCTGCCGCTTTCGGCACGCGCCGGCAGACGTAGATATCGGTGTTATTGGCCGTGTTGATGCGCAACGACTGGAAATACAGCCGCCGCCCGTCGGCCGAAAGGCGATACCCGGCGGCCATGGGGTCTCCGCGCGCGTCGCCTAGCGGGAGATCGATCGGCTGGCCCGGTCCGAACGCGTCGTCGGGGCTTTGCCGGAAAAACAGCTTGAAGCTGCGAATGTCCTCTTCCGCGACGCGCTGCTGGTCGGCGGCGATCACGACCGTCCGGTCATTGGAGATGTAGAACGGCATGTCCCAAAACGGAGTGTTGACCGGCGCCGGAAACTGTTCCGCGCGGCCGAACGGCTCGTCGCGCGAGGAGCGTGTGCTCATCCACGCGTCTCCGAACTGGCTCCCGCTCCGCGTCGAACACGCCAACAGCGTCAGGCCGTCCGCAGAGAGAATCGGATGCTTCGTCGGCCCGTCGCCGTTGACCTCCGGCCCGAGCGACACGGGCTCGCCGAAGGCATCCCGCTCGTTCGTCCGCGTCGTCATCCAGAGTTCGTCCGGCCGGCCCTCCTGCGAACGGCCCAGGACCGCGATCAGGCCGTCGGCAGAGACGGCGGGGTCGAAATGCTGAAGCTTCAGTCCCGTCGATTGCCTCGGTTGGGTAAACGGCGCCGCGGGCGACTCGCGGCGGCAGAAATACAATTCGCCGTCGGCGATATAGATCGTCCGCTCGTCGTCCGAGATTCCCGCGAGGTTGTCCTCCAGTCGCGTGTTGACGCCGGGTCCCACGCTCTCCGGCGCGGACCATTCGTAGTCGGGCGACGTCAACAGCTCGGCGAGCGATACCGATGGTTCCGCCGGAGTGGAGACAGGCAGAGTCTCTGTGGGTGATACGTCCGGCGCAGTGGCGAGTTCCGGCGCCGGCGGCGCGTCGTTCGACTTCGGCGCTCTCAGATACGGATAGATCAACGACGAACCCAGACCGAACGCGAGGATCGCCACGCCGATCACCGCGGCGTATTTCAGCCCCATCCCCGACAGCAATCCGTCCGCCGCCGGCGCGGCCAAGAGCTCCCCGGCGTCGTTGAACCGCAGCTTCGCGGGCTTTCCGCCATACGAGTTCAATCGTTCCAGCAGCTTCCTCGCCCGCGCGTGGCCCGGCTTCAGTTGCAGCAAGCGTTCCAGCTTCGGCGTCAGCGATTTGTATTTCTTCGCTGCGCACGCCAGCTCGATTTCCAGCTGCAATGCTTCGACTTCTTCGTGCCGCGTCTGCGCCTGCCGGCGCAGCGCTTCGATTTCGGGCGTGCGGAACTTCGCGGGAATCGTCTCGAACAACCGCAACGCTTCAGCATAGTCGTAAGCATTCAGGCATTGCCGCGCGGCGTCGACCAGCGCGGCCACGCTGCCGAACGACAGTTCTGCCGCAGCTTTGACCGTCTCTTCCTTCGCGGTCGTCACCGAGGATCCGACGCTCGACTGCTTGAGATAGTCGGCCAGCGCGGCGGCGAACGCCGTCATGTCGGGGTAACGTTCCTCGATCTTCTTCGCCATTGCCTTCTGTACGATCGCTTGTAGCCGCGAATCGAGATTCGGCCGATGCTGCCGCGGCGGCGGCGGATCTTTCGACAGAATCTGGCCGAGCACCGCCGTGATCGGCCCCTGGAACGGTCGCGCCCCGGTGAGAAGTTCGTACAGAATCACGCCGAGGCTGTAGACGTCCGACGCGGGGCCGATGCGATTGATGTCGCCGTTGACCTGTTCCGGCGACATGTAGGCCGGCGTGCCGAGAATCATGCCGCTCTGGGTGAGCTGCGCGTCGTTCACTCCTCCTTGTTGCTTGGCGAGGCCGAAATCCATCACCACCGGCTCCTTTCGGTGGTCGAGCATGATGTTGGCCGGCTTGAGATCGCGATGCACGACTCCCTTGTCGTGCGCCGCCTGCATGGCCTGCGCGATCTTCCGCACGAGCAGGGCGGCCTGCTTCTCCGCAATCGGCTTGCCGCCGAGGACGTCATTCAGCGGCTTCCCTTCGATGAAGCCCATCGCCAGGTAGTGCAAGCCGTCGAGTTCACCGACGTCGAACACCGGGCACAAATTGGGATGCGACAGCGTCGCCGCGATCCCGGCCTCGCGGTGGAACCGCTGCAATTCCATCTCGCGGTCGGCGCCGGCGAACTTCGGCACCTTCAAGGCGACGGGCCGGTCGTTCAGCCTCGTATCCCGCGCCAGATAGACGGCCCCCATCGCCCCTTCGCCGAGCGGCTTCTCGATGCGGTAACGGCCGAACGTGCTGCCGGCGGCGAGCTTGTTTGCCGCCGCGCCGGAGTTCTGCTGCGATGAAGAGGACGAAGCCGACATGCCGGAGGATTCCACCGTTGACGAGCGCGTCAGGTTATTCGAACACCAGTCCCAGCGCGTCGACCACGGCGGCGGCGCGGCCGTGAATGCCGATGACGAGTCGGCCGTCGCTGACGAGCGGGGCTTGAGGCTTACCCGGAATCCGCCCGGCACGAATCCAGTCGCTCAGGTATTGATCGTTCGGATCGAGCCGGCCGTTGACGCCTCGTTTCATGAAGACCACTCGGAAACCGGTGACATACTGCTTCAGTTCGATTTGCAGGCCGCCGACCGCATAGTCGTCTTTCGCGAGAACCTGTTGATGTCCGGGGGGAATCGGCTCGGCTCCATAGACCGCGGCGATGGCGCTGATGGAGGGTTGATTCGCCCACTCGCCGAAGCGGTAGTTGAAGCCTAAGACCGCTTCTCCGGATCGGGCGGACTCGAAGGGACCTCCTCCCGTGCCGCCGATCAATTCGGAGCGAACCGGCGCCGGAGCCGCCACCGGCTGAGCTACGACAGGCTGGAACGGAGCCGCAACTTGGTGCGGGGCCTGAACCACTGGCGCGGTTTCACGAGGAGGCGGCGGGCTGGCGGGATTGGCTCCCAGCACCTGCGTCGGCTGTCCGCTCGCGACGCTGCCATTCCCCGCGCCGGAAGTCCGGTTGAACGCGAAATAGACCGCCAGCAATACCGAACCGCCCACCAGCAGGGACAGAAACATCGCCACGAAAAACACCGGCGGAACGGACGAATTGCGGCGTTTGCGGCCCATCAGAGTTGTCTTCGTGGTGCGAACGAATGATCACTGATCGCGAAGCGTTAGAATACCATGACACTCCACAAAGAAACCAGCCAGCCAAGATCGACTCTGCGGACCACGACGGCGCTCAAGCCGCCGGCAACTTCAATACCAAACGCGCGTTGGAAAAGCGGGCGTTTTCCACGCGGGCGTTTAGGAATCGGCAAATTCTGTTTAACAAGCGCGCAGCAGCCACTCCGCAGCCGCGCAGCGGCCATCCAGCGGCCCGCGAGCGACACAAAAGCGACAACTTCCGACAGTTCGCGCCGGATTCAAAAACACGCGGCCGAAACGCTTGGACTTGCGACGCGAATTCCACGGCCTGTTGCGCAACATCGTCCGTAGGGGTAGAGAGGGATTTTTCTCGGCAGGAGACGCACGATGACACGCAGCGAGATGATGATGCAAACGGCATCAAGCATTCAGGTTAGCGATGATCGACTTCCGTGCGGGACGAGTGAATCAGCGGAGTCGGCATCGCGCCGCCGTCGCTCACGCTTTGTCCCCTTGCGGCGACCATCCCGGCTGCGGTTTCGCATGAAATTTTTGCGGCGTCGTTCCCTGGCATTTTGCGGCGGCCTCGCGGAGCTGTGCGACTCCCGCCGCGGTGTCCTCGGCGATCAGCTCCAGTTCACAGCGATACGATTTTCCTGCGGGAATTTCTGGCAAACGGCCATGCTCGCGCTCGTAGCTCCGCAGGTTCGGCAGGTTGACGCCCGGCTCGATGCCGGTCACGTAACCCTCTTCCAGCGACATCGTGTTTTTCCAAACGGTGAACCAGGGCAGGGTCTCGGTCTGGAACCGCACCCCGAAACCATTGTCGCCGGAACGGTTTGCGAGAACCGCTGTGCACCAGCCCTCGGCATCGGCAACCGGATTCAAAAAATAGCCTTCTTCCGGGAATCCAGCCTGCGGCGCAGCGTACCGATTCCACCCCGCGCCGAGCGCGCCCGACCGCTCATCGCGCGGCACGATGTCGCGGCTCGGCACGGTCACCGTCGATCCCTCGCCGAGGAAGGGCTCACCGAGATTGAGATGATAGAGCAGCATGAGCGGCGCCGGCCGCGATCCGAGATTCGTGATGACGTCGGTGATCGACAATCGATTGCTACCGATCGCGACGCGATAGGTTGTCTCCAACCGATAGCTCGGCCCGAAGAACGTGGTCTCTTCCACGACGCCGCGCAGTTCGATGGCGGTGTCATTGATCGATGCTTCCACTTTGTTCGCGGGGATATTCGCGATGCGGCCGTGCAGCGTGAGATGTTCGCCGTTGTCATTCCCCGGCGGTCCCATGAACGCGAATCCGCAGCGGCACAACAGTTCGTTGAAGCCATGCAGCCATCCCAGCCCGTTGCGTTCCGTGAGATTCACATGCGCCGGATGCACGGGTCGCGTGACGGGCGATTTCCACCCGAGCGGCAACTGATGATACTGCCCCTTCCAGACGCCGAGTCCGCGCGTGGGCAGGATCCACCACGTCGCCGGACCGCTCGACAATTCGACGCATTGCACGCCTTCGGAGACGCCGCCGACCAACGTGGTCGAGCGAATTGTTGCGTTCGATTGCCCCGCAGAAGTCAGTGCAACTTCCCTCCAGCGCACGCCGGCGTCTGCATCCAACAGAACTTCAGGTTGCTTGCTCATCGATGTTCCCTGGAAAATTCCACACGAGCGGACTTTGAATTCTCGCGTTCACCCATCATGTTATGGCAGAAATTGGTATTGGCTTGTGACGGGAATCATGGCGATCTTCGGCATTCCCATCCGCTATCCGATATCCGCGAACCGCTATTGCTTCAAGGGTTAAGCCCATGATTCCGGAAGAAACTGCCATCCCCGCCAAGCCCTATTCGCAGGCGTGGTACGAATCGCTGCGGAAAACGCTGGGCGATGTTGTTTGCCGTCAGATGGGAATCTATGCGATTCCCGAGTCGTGGCGAATCTCCGTCGTCATGCCGATCTACAACGAGCGCGACACGATCCGCACCGTGATCGACCGCGTGAAAGCCGTGCCGATCCGCAAGGAACTCGTCCTCGTCGAGGACTGCAGCAAAGACGGCACCCGCGACATCCTGAAGCAGATCGAAGCCGAAGCGCTGGCGAATCCCGATCCCGAAAACACGCTCGTCGTCGCGTTCCACGACGTCAACAAAGGCAAGGGGGCCGCCGTCCGGACGGGGTTCTCGAAAGTGACCGGCGACGTCGTGCTGATCCAGGACGCCGACCTGGAATACGACCCCGCCGAGTATCCGCGGCTCCTCAAACCGATCGTCGACGGCAAGGCCGATGTCGTCTACGGCAGCCGCTTCCTCGGAGACCAGGAACACCGGGTGCTGTATTTCTGGCATTACCTCGGCAACACGGTGCTGACTTTGCTCTCGAATATGTTCACCAACCTGAATCTGACCGACATGGAGACGTGCTACAAAGTCTTCACCCGCTCCGCCATCGACGGCATCTGGCCCACGCTCAAGCAGAACCGCTTCGGCATCGAACCCGAACTGACCGCCAAAGTCGCCCGCCGGCGATTGCGCATCTACGAAATGTCGATCAGCTATTCCGGCCGCACCTACGAAGAGGGCAAGAAAATCGGCTTGAAGGACGCGTTTCAGGCGCTGTGGTGTATCATTCGCTATTGGTGGGCCGACTAGCTTCGGTTCGCAGAGGGCGTTTCCCCCAATTGTGAATTTCCCGCGGAAAAATCTATCATTCTTGAGTGCAGGCTGTTATCGTGATTTCTGGATCGATTCCGATCCCGTTTCCGAGCGTCCCATCGAACCCGAGAATGGATCTTTCAGCGATGTCGTTGCTGCTCGATCGGTCGGAACCCCTGTCTTCAGCGGAATTTGAAGTCATCGACGCCGACCGGATGGATGAGGTCGCACGCCGGCACAAACTCGTGATCGACTTCCTCGAGCAGGAGCAGTACGACGCTCTCTTGCTGCAACTCCCGGCTAACCTGACCTGGTTCACGGCTGGCGGCGAGTTTCGGCTGGGGCTCTCGCAGGGAGCTTCGGCCGCGCTCTTCATCACGCCCGACGCTCGCGTGATCCTCTGCAACAACGTCGACACAGCGCAGATTCTCGACTTCGAAGCGCCGCACCTCGGCTTTCAATTGAAAGAACGTTCCTGGACCGAGCCGCGGTCGGTGCTGATCAGCGACTTGTGCCGCGGCCGGAAAGTGGCCAGCGACATTCCGTTCGGCAACACGACCGACGTCGGCCCACGCCTCTTGGGCATGCGGTTGCCCCTCAGCCCGTACGATGTCGCCAAACTTCGGATCGGCGGCCGCCTGGTCGCTCATGCGCTGGAAGCGACGCTGCGCGGCTTGACTGCCGGTCGCACCGAAGCCGAAATCGTCGGCGAAATCTCGCATCGCCTGATGCGGCACGATGTCACCCCCGAACGGATTCAAGTCCTCGCCGATGGCCGTGCGTTGCGCTATCGCCACTGGACCTACAGCGAAGCCACCGTCCGCAGTTTTTGCAGCGTTCGCGTCGTCGGCCGCTACCACGGGATGCACGTCGGCGCGATTCGCACGGCGTGTTTGCAGGCCGCTCCCGATGAACTGCTGAACGCCTTCGAAAAAGCCGCGATGGTCGCCGCCACGGGGCTGTATTTCTCACAGTCCGACTGGGAGATGTTCGAAGTTTGGAACCGGGTTAAACGCATCTACGAAAAGTCCAACGCCCTCGACGAATGGCGACTCTCTGATCAGGCCGATGTCGTCGAGTACGAATACGGCTCCGTTCCCCTGAACCCTTCGAGCGAATACCGACTCTCTGCCGGCGTCCCGATTTTTTGGCATCCCTCCGTCGGTCCCGTGCTGGCCGGCGATACCGTCGTCGTCACCCCCGCCGGCCCCGAGATTCTGACGCCCGCCAAGGACTGGCCGACCGTTCCCATCGCCGTGAAAGGGGTCAAGGTTCCGATTCCCGCCATCCTCGTCCTCGAACCCCAATCCTGACCGCGGCGCGAACCTCTGCGGCGATTCACATCTCCAGATCATGGCTGCAAAACGGGCGGAAAGAGATTTTCCGAACCAGACTTGCATCCAACGGCAAGATGTTCTATCACTTGCATATCCAACCGGGATCCATGCGTCCCGCGTCTATTCCCCGATAGCTCAATGGTAGAGCGAGCGGCTGTTAACCGCTAGGTTCTAGGTTCGAGCCCTAGTCGGGGAGCTTTTTTGGTTTGCGGAATTTCTGCCGACCACCCGGTTAACGCACGACGCCGAGAGTTCAGGCTCTCGGCGTTCGTCGTTTTCCGCCAGTCCTGCAACGAGTTGCGATGACGCTCTCACTTGCCAGAGCTCTCTGCGGGGCAGCGGAGAACGGGGGCGGCCCCCCGCGTGGCGTCCAATCTCGCCAAAACTCTCTCGCTCTCCGTTCCGCGGCCCCGTTTGGGTTAACCACCTGGTTGCGTTCGGGGGCTCAGATTTCTCTGACGGAATCGCTTCCATGAGCGAAGGAAAGTAGACGCTTGAATGTCGAACCTGAACTTGCTCGCCTGAAGGTATTGTTCTTGACGTTTCAGCGCGATCCAAGCCGCGTGGCAACCGCTCCGGGGGTGGTATCTGACGTACCCTGCCGAACTCAGGGACGGGAATTTCAAATTGGGACACCATCCTGAGTTCCCTTAAGTCGCTGCCATTCCCGCGATAATTCACCGCGACGCCCAGGACCTCCTCTATCTTGGGACAGTACCTTGGTCTGCAACATCGGGCGGTTACACCGATGCGACAAGCGACTCTTCGCAAATGACTCGTAGATTCGATCTCCGAGTTAGCGATTTCGGCAGATCATTGACGTTGTACTGGTACCACGCGTTCAGTCCGTGGCCGACGAAGATGGCGGATAATACGGCGAGGCGCAACCTTTTGCTCTCGCGCGTCAACCAACATGTTTTTTCACCCAAATAGCGTACTGATTCATCCAATTCTGCAGAAACTGTCTGCTGGCTGGCCCGATGTTGCCTTCCCCATCGAACAAATCATCTTTGACATGGATGAATGCTTCCGGCTGGCCCATCGTCGGAACATCGAGATATGCGAGAACATTTCGCAAATGTTGCTGCGCCAATGCAGTGCCGATCGAACCAATGGATGCGCCGATCACTCCCGCCGGTTTTCCGACCCAGACACTTTGCCCATACGGCCGCGAGGCATGATCGATGGCATTCTTGAGCACACCGGGCATGGAGCGGTTGTACTCTGGCGTTACGAAGAGCAGTCCTTGCGAGCCTGAGATTTCTGACTTGAGCCGCTTCACGGACTCTGCGGGATTGGGGTCGTCATCCTGGTTATACAAAGGCAAGTCGCCGATCCCGATCTGTTTGAAAACAAAGTCGGACGGCCCGAGTTTGGCGAGGGCGGTTGCGAGTTTTCGATTGAAGGAATCTTTACGCAAGCTGCCGACGATCACAGCGATTTGGTAGCTTTTCATGGCGTGACCTTGGTGGGGGCATGTTGCCAAAAGCAATAAGTTTCTATGCGCGGACGATCAACGGTCCCGCGCGATTCCCGCAACAATAACAGATCCTATTCCTTCAGGGCACTCAAAAGGAGGGCAAGTCGTTCACGTATGATTCTATACCTGCTCGATTTGTTTGGGGTCGCTGTATTCGCGATTAGCGGCGCAGTCGCGGCCGGCCGCAAGAAGTTTGACCTGTTGGGCGTCGCTGTGATTGCCACAGTCACGGCCATCGGCGGGGGGACAATTCGTGATGTTCTCCTCAACCGTCATCCCGTATTTTGGATTGAGGATCCCAGTTACCTCGTGGTCATTTTCTTGGCTGCGGGAACAACGATGCTATTCGCTCGGTTTCGCAAACTGCCACAGCTCGCGTTGCTCATCGCCGACGCTTTCGGGCTGGCCCTGTTTACGATCAGCGGCGCGCAAGTTGCTGAGAGGCAGAACATCTCGGGAATTGTTGTCGTCGTCATGGGAACGATCACCGGGACTGCTGGAGGACTACTGCGTGACGTCCTCAGTGCCGAGGTTCCGCTTTTGTTGCGACAAGCGGATCTGTACGCAACGGCGGCGATCATCGGTTCAACCGCCTATTTGGTCTTCAAGGCAGCCGGAGCAAATCAGACCTACGCAGCGCTGGCGGGAATGGCCGCAGTTATTGGTCTGCGTCTGGCTGCCATCCTTTGGAAATTACAGCTGCCAGTTTTTCGCTTGCCGAATGAGGGTGAGTAAAACAGCTTAACGAATCGATGACGATTGCAACTTAAAGTCCCAAAGCCGCTCGCCTGACCGAAAGCTCCGACAGTCATGCCGCAATCTAAAGTTGATTTTCTTACTCCACCGCTCGATGTCTCGCGCGACCACATTTTGGGACCATCCGAAGCGGAAATGACGCTCGTTCAATACGGCAGCTACGCGGATTTCCGCTGCCGCGCACTCCACACGGTAGTCGAGGGACTTCGGAATCGGTTTGGCGAACGGATGCGGTACGTGTTTCGGCATCTTCCCGTCGAGGGAAAGCAAGACGCAGTTCGAGCGGCAGAGGTTACCGAGCGCGTGGCCGCCGCCACCGGTAAGTTCTGGGAGCTTCACGAGACGTTCATGGAGCGCGGTCCGACCCTGACCGCCGCCGTCATCGACGAGGCCGCACGGAGTTACGGAGTTGCAGATAACGACGCCGCAAACATCTCGCGCATCGAAGCGGCGCGGACCAGGGTGCGCGAGGACATTGCAAGCGCGAAGCAAAGCGGCGTGACAGAGGCCCCGGCATTCTTTATCAATGGCCGCCGCTATACCGACACCTGGGATGAAAGTTCCCTCGCCGACGCGATGCTCGCGCCACTCGGCCATCGCATCCAGAAGGCGGCGTTCAAGTTTGTTCAATGGGGGCCGTCGTCGGGGTTGCTTCTTGGACTGGCGACGTTGCTCGCAGTTGCACTCAGCAACTCTCCCCTCGGACCTGCGTTCGCCGCGTTCTGGGAGAAACCACTGGGCATCCTCTGGGATTCAACGACCTTCTCCCATTCGCTACTGCACTGGGTTAACCATGGACTGCTGACGGTGTTCTTCTTCGTCGTCGGACTGGAGATCAAACGTGAATTCACCGTGGGTCACCTGGCCACATTCCGTTCAGGGGCATTACCGGTGGTTGCCGCGATCGGCGGGATTGCGCTGCCGGCGATCATCTACTCGTCGATTGCGCCGCCGGAGCTGCGGCACGGGTGGGGCATTCCCATCGGAACGGACACGGCCTTCGCGGTCGCTTTGATCGTGCTGCTCGGATCCCGCGTGCCCATCGCACTGCGCGTCTTCCTTACGGCCGCCGTCATCATCGACGATGTCGTGGCGATTCTCATCATCGCGTTCTTCTACACTGAGTCGATCGACACAACATTCTTGATCGCTGGGGGCGGAGTGACCGCGGTCGCCGTCGTACTCAACCGGATCGGCATTTATCGCGCCCTGCCGTACGCGGTCTGCGCTGTCGTGCTCTGGTTCGTACTCCACGAGGCCGGGCTGCACGCCACGCTCGCTGCCGTCATCATGGCCGTGCTGATCCCCGCGCGCCCCCCGGCGAACCTCAAAGCTCTCCTCACGCAGGCCTCTGCAGTCATCAACCGCGAAGAGCGCCATGCGGGAGAGGCAATGCGGAATGGCCCCTCCGAACCCACGCTGCGCACCCTGGACGCTATCCACGCCCGAATTGAGTCCCCCACCGATCGATTGCTCCGCACAGTTGAACCGTGGTCGAGCTACGTCGCCCTGCCGATATTTGCGCTGGCGAACGCCGGGGTCACCTGGACAGCCGGCGTACTGGACGGACAAGGACGATTGATTGTCGCGATCGCGCTAGGGCTGGTGGTGGGCAAGCCGGTCGGCATCATTGTGGCCTCGTGGCTCGCTGTGCGGAGCGGCATCGCGGACAAGTCCGAGGCCTACACTTGGCGACAACTCTGTGGCGCCGGCGCTCTGGGCGGCATCGGCTTCACCATGTCGCTGTTCATCGCGGGAATCGCCTTCCACGAGCAGGCGACCTATGCCGCGGCAAAGATCGCAATCTTTGCTGCATCGCTGATCGCTGGGGCTTGCGGCGTAATGATCTTGTGGCCAAAGGTGGAGGGGCGCAAATGACGGGTTCCCTCTGACATCGGTCGCTGTTCTGCGGGGCTATTGCCCTTGTTTGTCACCCGTCCCGTGGCCCTTCACTCACCGCGGGGGCGTCCTGTAACGCTTCGACTTCTTTTGAGCAACCCGTTCAGATCGAGTCTCCGGCTGAAGATCGTCAATTCGCCCTGCGGCGTCCGAGGCCACGGGGCCTGTGGGCGGTCCCAATACAATTCCACTCCGTTTTCGTCAGGGTCGCGCAAATAAATCGCTTCGCTGACGCCATGATCGCTAGCCCCGTCCAGTTGGATTCCCGCCCTGAGTACACGCTGCAGTGCATCCGCCAGTGCACAGCGGGTCGGGTAGAGAATCGCGGTGTGATACAAGCCCGTTGCCCTCGGTGGTGGCGGTGAGCCACCCAAGCTTTCCCAAGTATTGAGGCCAATGTGGTGGTGATAGCCGCCGGCAGATATGAACGCTGCTTGCGTGCCTTACCGCTGAGTCAGCTCGAAACCGAGAACACCGCAATAGAATTCTAGCGACCGCTCCAAGTCGGCGACTTTTAGGTGGACGTGGCCAATACGAACCTGTGGATCAATCGGGCTGGAGAATTCGCTGGGTGTCATGGCGACTCCGTAAACTAATGAGGGTGGGAACTCGCTTGTTCCCACTGAATGCCATGGCACGAAAATGCACACCATTTGATCAACCTGAATGGTGTTTTTTATCATAGCGATAGAGGGGGACCGTCAAACCCGCCAGCACCAAAGATACGGCCAGAAGCATGACTGCATGCACAGCATCACCGTCCCAAAAATACGCGCCCGCGGCACACACGGCGACCGCCAGGGAAATCGCGGCTAAGCCTCTCCAGCTTTCAAGCGACGACATAAGATCGGTGATATTGATCATGGCTCCTCCTGTTCCTTTTTCTGGTATCAACTTGGTGTTTCCACCTAGCCCATTACCCTGCGACCACTGTCGTTGCCACGGGAGGTGGAATTTCGTGCACACGGGCCATCCGACAATCCTTGATTAACTGAATTGCCGCGCGGCAGTCATCCTTGTGCCGATAGGGAAACGGGCATTCGGCCAAAATTTGTCCCCCGGCGGTGACGAGCCACCAGCACCACGCTCCGTCCTTGTCCCGATACATTTGAAACATCATGATCGCGTCTCCAATGAAGGGTGAGGCGAAAGGAAGCAGAGGCTTGTCTGCTCTGATGCCTATCAAGGCAAGTGGCGTGCCGAGGCGAAATTACCGGGAAATACGGTGTTTGGTGGCGTTCATGACCGACGTGGGTGGCCACTGACAGCCAAGTGGTCGAAACCGGCCAGGCCGACTGAATTGCCAATTTCAAGGCTCAGCGCAGGCTGCTTGAAATCGAAAGCAAAATGCTTAATCCCGCTCGTCGGTCGTATTGATCTGGCGATCCACGCTGATGCCGAGAGACCGCAACTCATTGCGCAACGTGCTGCGGGAGATCCCGAGCGTCTTAGCCGCACGAACCTGATTGCCGTCCGTTTGCCGAAGGGCCTCAGTCAGCAGGCGGCGTTTCACCTCAGTCAACACGGTTTCATAGAGTTCCGGAGTTTGCGACGCCAACCCCGCAACTATGAATCGGGACAATCCGTCGTAGGCTGATTCCGAGGCAACGAGAGTCGGTGTCTCATTCGTGTGTAAGAACGGCGGCAAAAAGTCGGGCAACAGCACAGGTCCGGTGGCGAACAGCAGCGACTGTTTGACGACACTTTGCAACTCGCGCAAATTCCCTGGCCAGGAATAACGGCGCAAAATCGTGAACGTCTCCGGACTCACATCCCTGACATCTTTACCCAGCTCGCGACCGAACCGCTGGAGAAAATAGTTCACCAGCAGGATCAGGTCATCGCCGCGCTCGCGCAAAGGCGGCAAGGTCAGCGTGAAGACGCTCAGGCGGTAATACAGATCGCTGCGATACTTTTCCTCGGCGATCAGCCGCGGCAGGTCCCGGTTGGTGGCCGCGATGACTCGCACATTGGCTTGAATCGTTTCGTTGCCTCCGACACGCTCAAACTGCTGATCTTGTAGGACACGCAGAATTTTGGCCTGCGTCATCGGAGTCATGTCGCCGATTTCGTCTAAAAACAAAGTCCCCCCTGAGCATTGCTCAAACTTGCCGATCCGCCGGCGATCCGCGCCGGTGAACGCCCCTTTTTCGTGCCCGAACAATTCGCTCTCCAGCAGTGCCTCCGGGATGGCAGCGCAATTCACCGCGAGAAAGGGACGGCTGGCCCGACGGCTATGCTGATAGAGGGCACGTGCGACCAGTTCTTTACCAGTCCCTGTCTCGCCGAGTATCAGGACGGTGACATCCTGGGGGGCCATTCTGCCGATGGACTTGTAAATCTCTTGCATCGCAGGGCAGCGACCGATGATGACGTCGGCCCCCTCCTGCGGCGTTTCTTCCGAAGTTCGCGCAGGAATGCGTGATAGACGGCTGATCTCGAACGCGCGATTGACCACAGCCTCCAACGGATCGAGTTCCAAGGGCTTCAGCAGATAATCGAAGGCCCCGAGTTTCATGGCCTCGATGGCGGTTTCCGTGGTGCCGTGTCCGGTAATAAAAATCACGGGAACTCTCGCATCCTCGGCGTGAATTTTCCGAAACACATCGAGGCCCGAGATGTCCGGCAAATTGATATCCAGAATGACAACATCGGGCTCGTGTTTCTTGACGGCTTGCAATCCATCCTTTCCCGACGCAGCCGTATTCAGCGTGATGTCGCCGCCCTGGAAGGCTCGGCGAAACGCATGGAGGATGGAGTCTTCCGCGCGGTACAAAAAAGTTGCACACAGTTGCAACAGCGATTTTCGGGGTTTGATCCTCGAGCGGCGCCGAAAAAGTGGTGGCTGGCAGATCCGCGAGGGCAGCTGTCAAGCCACCGCTGGCTGGTCATTTGGAGCATAACCGCCGGCAAATGCGATTCGTACGCACCGCGGCCATCTTAAATTGAATATGTTTCGCCGGCTTTCGCGGGCACGTCATCAAGCGGCACGTCGCGAATACGCTTTCAGATGACCACCCAGCCGGGTGGAGCAAGCCACGTCGCTGGGCTTGAGCGTCTTCACCGGCTGCGGTTTTTGTTCACACGCCGGCGGCAGGTGATCCCTCGCGCTGTGCCCACGCTCGTGGTTGTACCAGGCCTGGAATTCGCGGACGATGTAGTTCAGGTGCTTCTGCGATACGATCACGAACGCATTGAGGCACTCGTGCTTCAGCGTCTGGATTGCCCGCTCGACGTGGGCCTGCAGATTCGGCGACAAGGGAGCGGTTTCTTTCACGTCGCAGCCCGCCGACTTCAAAATCTCGTCGAACTGAGCCGTGAACTTCGTGTCGCGGTCGTGGATTACGAGCTTTGGCGAATAGCCGACATCTTCGGCGTGCATCAGAAAGTTCCGCGCCTGTTGAGCTACCCACGTCGCGTCGGGATTCAGCGTGCAGGGCGCAATCCACATCCGCCGCGTGCCGAGGTGCAGGCAGACGAGCAGATACACGTCGACTATCCCTCTCACCGTCCACATCGGTTTGCAGCAGAAGTCGATCTGCCACAGCGTCTCGGCATGCCGCTTCAGAAACGAATCCCAATTGTCCGGGTTGTTGCCGGGCGGCGGTTCAAGACCCGTAGCGACGAGGATGTTTTTCACCGTCTGTCGTGAGACCGTTACGCCCAGACGACGGAGTGTCTGCAGGATCTTGGTGTAACCGTAGTTCGTCTCCTTCCGGATGCGAATAACAAGGCCGCGGATCTCTTCGGCCGTCTGGGGGCGACCGGGTGGGCGATCCGTTGGATCGGTGACGCTAGTATCCATCGTTCGAGACCGCTTGACCTCCACCTCCCGCACCCAGCGGCAGAACGTCTGATAGCTGACGATCGAGATCAGGTCCTTGAGCTTCGGTCCCAGCCGGTGCCCGGCGCGGAGCAGTCGCTGCCTTTCCTTGGTCGACGTGACGATATGCTTCGGCAGTCGGGCGCGCAGGACGTCGTTTTCGGCCTTTAGATAGGCGACCTGCCGGGCCAGTTCCTGCCGGGTGACAGACGCCAGCAGACTGAACAAGGGATGCAGGATGCGGATCGACATGCCGGACTCAGGCCTCGAATTCTCCCAGCCTCCCTGCAGGATCAGGTTTTTTGTACGCCGCTAACCAAAGCGAGCGTAGCCGGTGAACAGCGAAGCGCCGAGCGACCGAAGGAGAGGAGTCATCCGCTGGGGGAAATGACGAGACACGCCAGGACTGAGACGCCGCAACTTGCCCGGTCTTACAGTCCCCAGACGCGGCCGCGCTCTCAATTCTGTTAACCAAATTCTCTCCTTGACTGGACATTCTGTTAACCCGTGGGTTGGGAGTTCGAAATTCGGAGATTCGCCCGCCCGAGACCGAATCGGTCGCGAAATCAGCAAGTGTTTTCCAGACAATAACTTCTCTCTTGTGCGCTCGCGCGCGAGCGCTCGCGATAACGTCTGATACGGGGGGGATGGCGACGAGGGCAGCACATTCCGCGAGGATCGGTGTCAGGACCCACGCGGCGAAGAACGCGAGAACCGGATGGCGAAGAAACGAAGCTAACCAGCCGGCCAAGATACAAGGGCCGAGGACGAGACCTAGGATGAGCAAGTACGCGAGAACTCGCATGTCGTCATCGTCTCGGCGGCGACCAGCGGCGTCAATCTCAACCGGCCGCGCGGGCGATGGTGATGCGCCCGACGGCCGGTTCCGCAGCGGGCTTCTGCCTAGTCTGTAGCGGTAATCCAATCGCTTACAGGGCCGCGTCGGATTCTGGTCCAACTAGTTCCGCCGTCGTACCGATACACCCCACTCCTATCGACAGGGATCGCGTAGACGGTGTCATCGGTGACCGCGAAATAAGGACGGTGAGGGCCGATTTTCTCCCATTGACCTGGCGTACCAAGGTAACGGTACATGCTGTTCGTATTGTGGTCCGTATACACCAGCCCAAAGATCCCGAATCCAATCACAATCGCGTGAACAACCAGGGGTTCGGTAATCCTGGTCCAAGAGGTTCCGGCTCCGTCGTACTGATAGAGGGCCCAATCGTCGCCTTGCCTGTACACCGTGTCTTCGCCGACCACCATGACACTGCTGCCTGTTGGGCCACCAATGCGTTCCCAAACGTTGGGGGTTCCGGTCCAGTGATAGAAATCATCACCTGGGCCGCTGCGAAAGCCGACCACTCCCCAGTTACCGGCGAGACAGCCTTGACCAGGGGGGCCGATTTTGCTCCAGGAAGTCCCGCCGTCGTACTGATAGACGCCCAGCGGCAAGTCCGGAGCATCGGTTCTGGGAAATCCAAACACCGTGTCATATCCGGGGCAGGCAATGCCACGAGGGCCTTCCATGTTTTCCCAGTCGCCCGGGGTGCCCGTGTAAAAGTAATAAGGGTTGAAGAAGCCAGTCCTGGCTACCATCCCCCAGTTCCCACTGTAGAGCTGGACAGCGGGTTCGCCAGCGGGGCTCCCGATATTTGTCCAAGAGCTTCCCTCGCCGTCGTATCGCCACACCCCACCTCTGGCGGTGCCGTCAGTGAAATCCGGGGATATGACACAGACCGTGCTACTCATGCTCTCCCCCTCACGTTGGTGCTCGGCCCGCATTCAGATCTATCTACACAATCGATGAGACGCTCCTCGAGCGCGCGCTGTTTCTTCTCTTGGCGAGCTCAGAATTATTTTTTGGAAAAACTCGGTCAGCCGTTCCCGGTCGGACAGCGCAGGCCGAGCAACGCCAGCGCAGCCTTTTGCTGGAATGCCGTCGATGATTTAGCCGAACCCCCATAGGAGCAGAGCCCCGCCCAGAGATAGGCATTCAGAATTAGCTGCTTCCCTGCAGCATCAAGGTTTTTGTACCCCGCCGCCGAGCGGGGCAAGCATAGCCGGTGAACAGAACGGTGTTGAAGAATCGAGAAAGCGTGGTTGTTGGGACAGCGCAACCTGCCAAATCGAGGACGGCAGTCTTGCAATTCTCGTCGCGGAAGAGAGCGTGCTTTCCGTAGAGCGTTGATTTGCGCTCCCCCCGAATCAAACGGGAATCGGCAAGTCACTCATAATCAACAACTTGCGGCAGAGAAAAAACAGAGAATGGTTCGTAAATGGGTTGTGTTCGGGGAGCTTTCTCGTCGGAAATACACACCAGACGAGAATCGGTTAACACAGCGGGGACGGCATCCTTGGGGATGTCGTCCCCGTTTGTCGTTTCTGGACTTGGCTTTCCGTCGTCCGGCCCCTCTTCTGGCCAGTCCGTGCCCCAGTCCAGCCCGCGATCTGGTCGGACTTCAGGGAACAGCCGCATCGCATACGTTCCTGCCCGGCCTTTGGCGTCGGTGGCGTGGAGTTCGACCACCTCAACGTAGTGCCGAATCAGCTGCAACCGCTCTTCGTCCGTGGCGGCGTCCAGCAGTTCGCCGATGTCGCCCCAATTGCGGATGAACGACTTCGCATCATCGGAAATCCGCTCCAAAGGACGTTGTCGACGTTCCAGTTCGGCGAGCCGCTTGGTCAGGTCGCGATCTTCTCGCTCCAAGCGGGTGAGTTCCGACTGAACGCTGGGCAGCCCCTTGGATCCGAGGTTCTTCAGAACTTCGACCAAGCGGCTGATGTCGGCCCGTGTCTTCTGCTGCTGCCGGCGGAGCACGTCTTCCTCCTGCCGCAGCTTTACCGACTCCGTATCAAGACAGACAAGCGCCCGCTCGACGATTTTCTCGCGAGTTTCCATTACACCGCTGATGTCACGGATACGACCCATGATCGCGGCCTCCAGCGCCTCGGCCGGTATCCGCGGAGAGCCGCACGAGTAACGCCCCCCTTCGTGAAGCTGTCGGGTGCAGCAGTAGTAAAAGTGCCGACGGCTGCGACCTGGGGTGGAGTAGCCGACCATGTGAGCGCCGCAGGCACAGCGGAGGATGCCAGTCAGTAGGTAGTGGCGGCCTTTGGGTTTCGACGGCAGTCCGGCCCGTCGCCGCAACGTGCCTTGCAACTGAATCTGGACTCGATCGAATTGTTCTTTGGGGATGATCGGCGGATGATTGCCATCATGAACCGCGTCGCCCCACCGCATCTGCCCAATGTAAAGGGGATTCTTGAGGATGCCTGTCACCTTTTGCTTGGCGAACAGATTACCACCGCGTTGCTTACCGGAACGTGTGGCGTAACTCGGATAACGGATGCCGAGGTCGCTGAGCTTGCGGGCAACGGCACCCGACGATCCGACCTCCTCATAGCTGTCGAAAATCAGCCGAACGATGGCAGCAGCTTCCTCGTCGACTTCCAGCAAGCCCGGTTCATCCGGCTTCGACCGATACCCCAGTACGTGCCCGCCGTTCCACAGCCCGCGTTCCACCCGGTCGCGCATGATGGAGTACGTCCGCTCCGCGGTCATTTTCCGCTCCAGCTGCGCGAAGACCATGATTAGCTGGACCATCGCCTCGCCAGTCGGCATTGACGTGTCAAACTTCTCGCGCAGCGAAATCACGTCAACGTCATGATCCTCGAAGAGAGCCCACAGGTCGACGAAGTCCTTCAGACTTCGCGTGATGCGGTCGAGCTTGAAGCAGATGACGACGTCGATCTTGTTGGCGGCGATATCTCTCTTCAGCCGTTGGAGCTGCGGCCGATTCTGGTCCTTCGCGGATTTCCCGGCGTCAACGTACAACTCCAGTGAGGCGATCTCCCAGTTCTCGCGGCGTTGGCGAAACTCGACTTCCTGCTCGATTTCGTGCTGCTGTGCTGTGAGGCTGTCGCCTTCGGTGGCCTGACGCTGTGATGACACGCGGACATATCCGGCAACGCGAAGCGGATGGTCGCGTTTCTTCTTGTTGCGTCCACGCATGGCGTTACTCCGAGCTTGGTGGAGTTGAAGCGGCGCTTGTTGCCGCAAGCACCTCTATTCTACCGATCGACATCGGCATCGTGGATCGTCCGGCGGCCAGCCGCGCCAGGATCGATGAGATCAACTGTTCTCGTTGCTGTCCTCGGACACCTGGATCAAGCCCGGCAAGCGGATGCTGGTGATTCGGTTGAAGGTCGGTCCGCAGAGTCAAAATGACTGGCAACGGCGCGCGACAGCGACGGCGTCCGACTTTGTCGGAGCTGGCGCCGCTCTCGTCATGTGCGTCGTTGGATTCCCGCGGCACCTGCGTCCACTCCTCAGAACAGTCGCCGTTCCTCTTGATTGCCCTAGACAGTCCAGTCTGTGTTGGTTTGCTCTTCTCGGCCGTAGCGTTCGAGATGTAGGCCGCACCTGACCTGCTCGATCAGGCAGCGAAACAGAAGTGGCTTACGATGGATCCTGGTGATGTCACGATGTCCGAGTCCTTGGTTGCTGATAGATCCAGGTGTGAGCCTCGTCGAGAACGAGTCGAATCAGTGGGATGTCATCGCGGCCGAATCGCGTCGATTCCTTCCAACTGTCGCCGTTCCTATACAGGCGGGTGACGCTGACGGTATGCCGCAGTCCGTCGCGAGTTTTCTTGCGCCAGATGCGGACCTTGATCAAACCTTTGCGGAGTTCATGAATCGGCTGATTCGCCATGACGGTCGCCCTCTGTTGCAGGTGATGAGACTTGGCCGTCCTGAGTCGCTTGGCCGTGGCCGGGTGCGTTTTGCATGTGCCTCGACCACCAAGCGTCCAAATCAACCGCCAATCGCTTAAGGACGCCGCGTTCAATCGGCGACAGGCAGCCATCGTCCGCGAGGACTTCTGCAAGTACGTGCGCCAGCTTCACAAAGTGGATCACGTCGGCGGGTGTGAAGAGTTGGGAAACGCGTCCGCCGCGAGCCGTCGTGCGGAAGAGATTGAACCGATAGCGCCAACCGGCATCCGGGTCGCCGGTTTTCCAGATCATGGAGGTCAGTGGGCCGGCGCCGACCATGCTTAGCGGTTTTGAGGGGATCGCCATCAGCAGGTGTGATTTCAACATTGTGGATTCCTTGAACGGGGTGACGATGAAAAGAGACATGGAGAGCTGTTGCCCTCTCCATGTCCCGGTCCCAAAGACCTACTTCGCCAATTTCCACTCCGCGAATGCCTGGTCTAACCAGAAGTC
>CAZDGB010000088.1:0-23635 GCA_964504645.1 uncultured Planctomycetaceae bacterium
GATGCGGGCGCGGACTTCGGCAGGGTAGGCGACGACGTCGTACCCCGCGACGAACGCCGTGCCGGACGTCGGCCGCAGCACCGTGCTCAGGATGCGTAAACAGGTCGTCTTGCCCGCCCCGTTCGGCCCGAGCAACCCGAAAATCTCCCCCGGCTTCACCTGAAAGCTGACGTCCTCCAGTGCCGTAAATCCTCCATCGTAGTGGAGGTCGGCGAAACGCTTCGTCAGGGATTCGACGGCGATCATGGGATTTCGGAGCCGCGGCGTCTCGCCGCCGTACTTTGCGGAGGGAACATGCGTGGGCGAGACGTCCACGCTACGGAGCGATCGTCCCTCAATTATCGTCGACGATTCCCGGTCCGGCTACGGACAATTGCCGTTAATTCAGAATCGGCAACGCCGTTCTCGCGGAAGCTGCGGGTCCGCGAGATTGGACGGCGGCCAGCGCTGGTTCCGGTTCGTCCAGGTACTCGTAGAAAACGTTCCGTTGCCGCGGAATATAGCCGGCGTCGCGGATCAGCCGGCGGATCGTTTCCAGCGTGAGGTGGTAAACTGTGCCGGCTTGAGCGACGACGTTCTCTTCGATCATCAGGCTGCCCATGTCGTTCGCGCCGAACAAGAGGGCCAGGCCGCCGATCTTTTCCCCCTGCGTCACCCACGACGACTGGATGTTCGGCACGTTGTCGAGATACAGCCGGGCCACCGCCTGCGTTTTCAGATATTCGAACGCACCCGCTTCCGGCAGCTTCGACATATCGACCCCTTCGGACCGGTCGCCGTGAAACCACGGAGCATGCTCCGGCGGCTGATGCGTCCAGCAGATGAACGCCGTGAAGCCTCCCGTTTCGTCCTGCAATTCGCGGATGCGGTCGAGATGCTCGATCCGCTCGGCGAGCGTTTCGACGTGGCCGAACATCATCGTCGCGGACGATTTCCCGCCGAGGCGATGCCATTCGCGGTGGACGTTGAGCCAGTCGTCGGTCAGAACTTTGCCGCGCGTGATGAGTTTGCGGACGCGGTCGACGAGGATTTCGCCTCCGCCGCCCGGCAAACTGCCGAGTCCCGCCGTCTTGAGCCGTTCCAGCACCGTGCTCACCGGCAGCTTGGTAATCTTCGCGAAGTGATGAATCTCCGGGGGGCTGAACGCGTGCAGGTTCACCTGCGGATAGTTCGTCTTCAGCGTCCGCAGCAGGTCTTCATACCATTCGAGCGGCAGCGTCGGATGGAGTCCCCCCTGCATGAGGATCTGGTCGCCGCCGAGCGCGACGGTCTCTTTGATCTTTTCGAGAATCACTTCGGTCGGCAGCACGTAGGCTTCGTCGTGCTTGAGCGGCCGATAGAACGCGCAGAAATCGCAGACCGCCGCGCAGACGTTCGAGTAGTTGATATTCCGGTCGATGTTGTAAGTGCGGTACGGCTCTGGGTGCAGCCGCCGCGTGACGGCGTCCGCCGCCGCGCCGATCGCCGTCAGATCGTGCGATTCGAGCAGCGCGAGGCCCTCGGCCGGCGACAAGCGTTCGCCGGCGACCGCTTTGTCCAAGACCGATTGGAGATTGCGGGTTGTGGGTTGTGGGTTGGCAACAGCCGTCATGTCGTGGTTCTCTGGATCAATTGGTCAGCCGCGAGGCCAACCGGCTTCGCGTTCCGCACTCTGCCTTCGCCAGCCAGTCCCCGCTTCACAGCGAGTTCATGGAACAGCCGCAGCCCGTTCCGCTCGGACGCTCCCAGGTGAAAATGCAGGTTTTTCGTCAGATACCGGATGGTAGTCTCGAGCGGCAGATTCAGCAACGCGGCCTCGCGCGCCGCAATGGCAGGAATGGACTGCACGCCGAGATCGCGGGCGTGTGAAAGTCGAGAGTCGAGAGTCGAGAGTCGAGAGTCAGCGTTTTCTCCTTCTCCCCTGGAGGGAGAAGGTGGCCGAAGGCCGGATGAGGGGGAGTTCACGGACGAAATTCGGTCCTTGCACACTTTCACGTCGATGACATCCCCCTCACCCCCGGCCCCTCTCCCTCCAGGGGAGAGGGGAGAGAAATCCTCCGACCCTGAACCCTCAACCCTCAACCCTCGACCCTTTCGCGCCACCCACATCGCGAACACGAATGGCAGGCCCGTCCAGCGGAACCATTCTTCACCGAGGTCCCACGTCGCGTGGAACTTCGCGTCGAACGGCTGCATGGCGCGATCGCCGATCATCAGGATCGCATCGGCCGGGCAGGCGTCGATTTCGTCCCCCAATCGGAACGGCAAAGTCTCCGGCTCCACGCCAAACCGCTCGCCGAGCAGGATTTTCGTCAGCGCGACGCTCGTTCGCGAGCCTTCATCGAGTCCCAGTGTTCGCACATCGTCCCAAGGAACCCGCGAATACAGTTTCACGCTGAACACTGGTCCCCGCGCGGCGACACAGGCGTCGGACACGATTTCATAGCCTTCGCCGCGGAAATATTCCACGGACGGAATCAGCGCGACATCCAGTTCGCCGCGCGACAGATCATCGGCCAGCCGGCTCGGATAATCGTCGCGAATGACAGCGTCGGGGAACAGCTCCGGCAGATGCTCCGTCAGCGGTTTCGAGTTGAGATACGACACCGCGCCGATGCGCAGCCGCGGTGCGGATTCCTTGAGGAAAGCGTCCATGATTCTTTCTTCCATCAGCGGCGACAAATCCAACATCGCACCGCCGTTGCGTTCCACAGACTCAGCCGATTAGGATGCGACATCCGCTCCTGGACCGCAAATATAACCGTGGAAGTCTGGTAGTTTTAACCACGGGGCGGGAAGTTCCAAGCTTCAAAAGCAGCTATGTCACGCGACGCACTGAATCTGGCGATCATCGGACTGGGAAATGTCGGGACCGGCGTGGCCCGGATTCTCACGCAGGAACCCGAACGGATGATCCAGCGGGCCGGGCGGCCGATTCGTCTGGTCCGGGCCGTCGTCAAGAATTTGAGCAAGCCGCGGGACATCGCGCTGCCGCCGGGCGTATTGACCGACGACGTGCAGTCGGTCATTCGCGATCCCAACATCCCGGTCGCCTGCGAGCTCGTCGGCGGCATCCATCCAGCGAGAGAGATCGTCCTCGAACTGTTGCGGACCGGAAAAGACGTCGTCACGGCGAACAAAGCGCTGTTGTGCGAGCACGGCGACGAAATCTTCAACGTCGCGCGGGAAGAAGGCCGCACGGTCTGTTTCGAGGCGGCGGTCGCCGGGGGGATTCCGATCATCGCGGCCGTCGGACAATCGATGGCCGCCAACCAGATTCTGGCGCTGCAGGCGATCCTCAACGGCACCAGCAATTTCATCCTGTCGGAGATGCTGCTCAAACACCAGACGTACGCCGCCGCGTTGCAGCAGGCTCAGAAGCTGGGCTACGCGGAAGCCGATCCGACGCTCGACGTGAACGGCACCGACGCCGCGCAGAAGCTCGGCATCCTCGCGCAACTGTCGTTCGGCACGAAGGTGAACACCTCTCAGATTCATGTTTCGGGCATCGACACGCTGCAGCAGGCCGACATCCAATACGCGGCGGGGTTGGGCTACACGATCAAGCTGCTGGCGTCGGCCCGGCTCAACGGCAGCCAATTGGAAATGAGCGTGCGGCCCACGCTGATCCACAACGACAAGCCCATCGCGCAGGTTCACGGCCCGTTCAATGCAATCAAGCTGGAGGGAGACGTCGTGGGCGACGTCTGGTATTCCGGACGCGGCGCCGGGCAGTTTCCGACTGCGTCGGCGGTGACGGCGGACATCATCGACATGGCGATCGGCCGGGCTCAGCTCACGTTCCGGCAACTCGATCTGTGGAACACGTCGCCGCGGTTCACGCTCGCTCCGGAAGCGCAGACCCGCAGCCGGTTCTATCTGCGATTGTCCGTGGAAGACCGGCCGCATGTGATGGCCGACATCACCGACGTGCTGGGCCGCAACGGCATCAGTCTGGCAACGGTCATTCAGCCGGAAGCCCCCGAAGTCGAAGGGGGCGCGCAGACGCAGGTGGTGCCGCTGATCATCATGACGCACCGGACTTCCAGCGGCAGTCTGCAGGCCGCGCAGCAGGAATTGAGCCGGCTCTCCAGCGTGCGGCAGCCGCTGATCGTTCTCGCCGTGGCGGAATAGGCGCTTTCAAAGCCGCGGATGGCATCCGCGGTCTTCGTTCAGCTGCGCCGTTCGGAAAACCGCGGTTGCCAACCGCGGCTTTGCGGGCGTTATGTGGGCCAAGCCGTTTGCGCCAAGCGGACGCTGCGGAGTACGTCGCTCAGATCGGCGACGGGAACGAGGCCGCCGACGACGCGGCGGGCAAACTGGTTCAACAGAATCTCGGCACTGGACCGGTCGGATGTCAGGTTCTCGGCTTTCTGCTCCCCATCGATCTGCCACGCGATTTCCGTGGGACTGGTGATCAACGCGTGGCCGTGCTGGCACTCGATGCGGATCGATTCGCCAGGGGCAGGCTCGCGCCGCCAAAGCAGCGACGCCGCAGCGGCATTCGGAAATTGGAGGCGGATCTCAGAGGAATCATTCGCGCCGATCGTCGGTTGCCGGCCGACGACCGAGCCACACCAGTCGATCCATTCCGCGAGCTGTTCCCGCCCCTGGTCTTCCGGCCAGGAAACCTCGGCGGCAATCGTCTGCGCGCGTCCGAGTTTGGTCGCCATCAGTTCCCGCAGCCGAGTCGTCGAGGGGACGTGCCGGCGCGGAAACGCCGCCATCAGCAGCACGCCGGCTTCGCGCGCCGAAGCATGAATGGTCTCCAATTGCGCCAGTTGCGATCCCCACGGTCCGACGACGAGCGTCGGCTTGCGGAATTGGCAGGCGAATTCCAGCACGGCCCAGCCGTACCAGAAGGAATCCAGCACGACGACGGCGTCGATGTCGGGACGCTCGAACAGACTGATCAGTGACGGGGCCACCGTCGCGGCGCGCTCTTTCGCGATCTGTTCCGCTTTCGCGGGCACTGCATCGTAGACGCTGCGCACGAAGAGATGCTGCGCCTGCTGGCTGAACGCGGGGCGATACGCTTCCTCCCACCACGGACCAGCGCCCAGCAATCCGAAGGCGACACGTTTGCGGCGGGAAGGCGCGCTATCCATGCAACAAGGTCATCGCAGAGGGGAAACCGGGGGAATTTCCCTGATGATAGGCGACTTGTGCGGTAAAATCCAAGACCGGTGGGCCGCTATCGTGCCGCCAGCCAGACTTCCAGCAGTTGGCCTCCCTGTTTATACGCACAGGCGCGAACGACTGTGTCCTCTACGAAAGACGACTTCATGCCGAAGGATTCGACGCCAAACTGGACCGACGAAGTCGAACTCGCCGGGCATATCATCGACAGTTTGATTCTCCCCAAGGTGCTCGACGAGATCACCAGCCTTGGCGGGGAATACGAAAGCCGCGTGTTGCGCATCGGCCACAATCGCCACGATCCCAGTTACGTGCGGCTCGAAGTCTCGGCCCCGTCCGCCGAGACGCTGGAGAAAATTCTCGCGGCGATCGGGCAGCACGGGGCGGTGTCGGTCCATCAGGTCGATTGCCAGTTGGCCGCCGCGGACATCGCGGGCACGTTTCCCGAAGGCTTCTACGCCACGACGAACGATCCGACCGAAATCCGCGTCGGCGGCAAATGGATCAACGTCGAGCGCCCGGAGATGGATTGCGGCATCGCCTACGATCCGGCGGCCGGCTGCGCACAGTGCGTCGCCATGTCCGACGTCGCGCTCGGCCAGCAGATCGTCGTCGGCCGCAAAGGGACGCGGGTCAAACCGATCGAACGCGATTCGCAGCGGCATCACTTCGGCTTCATGCAGAGCGCCGTTTCCAGCGAGAAGCCGAAGGGCGTCACCGTGCGGGAAATCGCCGAGCAGATGCGGCATGCCAAGCGCGGCGAAGGGAAGATCCTCGTCGTCGCCGGGCCGGCCGTCGTCCACACCGGCAGCCGCGAACATCTGAGCGGGATGATCCGCCAGGGCTACGTGAACGTACTGTTCGCCGGGAACGCCCTCGCGGCGCACGACATCGAGCAATCGCTGTTCGGCACCAGCCTGGGAATTTCGATGGAGCACGGCGGCAGCACCGAGGAAGGCCACGAACATCATCTGCGGGCCATCAACCGCATCCGACGGATCGGCAGCATCGAGCGGGCGGTTCAGCAAGGCGTCATCACCTCGGGCATCATGTATGAATGCGTGCAGCACCGGGTGCCGTTCGTCCTGGCCGGAAGCATTCGCGACGACGGCCCGCTGCCGGATGTGATCACCGATGTCCTCGCCGCTCAGCGGGCGATGCGGGATCTGGTGCAGGACGTCACGTTCTGCTTGATGATCGCGACAACGCTGCACTCGATCGCGGTCGGCAACCTGATCTCCAACCGCGTGAAGACGGTCTGCGTGGACATCAACCCGGCGACAGTCACCAAACTCGCCGACCGGGGTTCGTTTCAAACGATTGGACTGGTCACCGACGTCGAGCCGTTTTTGCGGATTTTGGCGCAGGAATTGACGGCAGGCACCGCACCCTGAAAATTTCCGGGAAATCAAATTGCAACCGGTTCAGCCGTCTGGCTAGAGTCAGAACGTGTTCCTATCTTCACCATCCTGACTTGATCTCGTTCACAGGCATTCTCGGAGAATCTGCCATGGTCCGCGCACTCGACAATTGGCCGATCCGTCTTTGCACGTTCTTTGCTGCTGCTTTGCTGTTTGGTCTGGGCGTTCCTGCCCAAGCCGGTTTGAAGATCAGCGCGACGTTCGATTCGTCGATCAACAGCCGGTTTAATGCGGCGGACATCAAGAAGGTCATCAACAGCGCCATCGCGTTTTATCAGTCGAAGTATACGGACAACATCACCGTCTACATCACGTTCGCCGACATGACGTCCGGACTGGGGGCGAATTCGGCGCCGTTCTATGTCATGCCGTATTCCACGCTGAATACGGCGCTCCGCCGGGACGCGACATCCGCAAACGACACGACGGCACTGTCGCGGTTGCCAGCGGCGTATATCGACCCGGTGCAGCAGAAGCCCAATGTGTTCGTGAAGCAGGCGAATTTGAAAGCGCTCGGCATCCGCACTGCAGCCGGGTCCGATGGCACGATCTTCCTCAACTCGTCGATCATGTTTACCAGCGTCTCCAACCTGCGCACGAACCGATACGACATGTACGCCACCATCTGCCATGAGATCAACGAGCTACTAGGACTTGGGTCCGCCGTCGGTCTCGACCCGACGTTCGTGGCGGCGAATCGCGCCGCCATTCTGCCGGAAGACCTCTTTCGCTACAACAACGGGGCCCGCAGCTTCACGACCGACGACTTCGCCCAGGCGTTCTTCTCCATCAATAGCACGTCCAATCTCGCGCGGTTCAACCAAGACAGTTCTGGCGACTTGGGCGACTGGTACAGTGGGTTCGAGGCCGTCACGCCGCAAGTGCAGGACGCCTTCGCGACCATCGGCGTGGTCGTCAACAAGAACCAGACCGTGGAGCAAATCGCCCTCGACGTGATCGGCTACAACCGCTCGGGAACGGGCGTCGCGCCCAATACGTTTTCCGGCGCGCAGTTTGTCGGCACTTACAGCAGCCTGACCGGTGTGCCGAGCGCATCGAATCTGGCGCGGACGTTGCTGGGTATTTCGCCGAAGTGAGAACGGAAATGGATGCTCAGCGGCGCACGATCACATCGAGCAGACCGATCGCGAACAATCCCAGGCTGATCACCGCGTTCACCTGGAAGAACGCCTGATTCACGCGGCTCAGGTCGTCTGGGCGGACCAACGCGTGTTCGTAGGCGAGCAGGCCGGCGACCAGGATCACGCCGACGAGGAAAATTGGTCCCAGTCCCGCCGCGTGCCACAGGCCGAACAGGCAGGCCACGGTCAGCACATGGCTGGCGAGCGCCAAGCGCAGCGAGTTCTTGACGCCGATTCGGGCCGGCGTGCTGAACAAGCCTTTCGACCGGTCGTACTCCACGTCCTGGCAGGCGTAGAGCATGTCGAACCCGCCGACCCAGAAGAAGACGGCACCGGCAAGCCACAGCGCCGGCGGTTCGATCGTCCCGCGGATCGCGATCCACGCGGCGAGCGGCGACAGCATCAGCGCCGCCGACAGCCAGTAATGGCACCACATCGTGAAGCGCTTGGCGTACGAGTACCCCAGCAGAAACAGCAGCACGGGGACCGACAGCCGCAGCGGCCACGGATTCGGCAGAAAGATCAATGTCGACGCGATGAACGCCGCCGAACAGAGAATCGTGAACGCGATCACCGCGGGAAGACTCAGCAGGCCCGCCGGGAGATGCCGTTTCGCCGTGCGGGGGTTTTCCGCGTCGAACTTCCGGTCGGCGATGCGGTTGAACGCCATCGCCGCCGACCGTGCCGTGACCATGCACAGCAGAATGCCGAACAACTGCTTCCACTCAAACGGCGAATCGGGCCGCTGCCACGCCAACAGCGCCGCCAATAACGCGAACGGCAGCGCAAAGACGGTGTGACTGAAGCGAATCAGTTCCAGCAGATGGCGGAGCGAAGCGAACATCGTTGAGGTGATCGGGGAGTGGTGATACAAAATGCCTTTCCCAACCCCCAAACTACCACCCCCAACCCACAAAGACTACTCCTTCACCAACGCCCCTTCGCGGATCACCAAGTCGTACCAGCGCTTGATCGCCGGTTCGCGCTGGGCGGCGGTTCCCAGCGGGCGGTAGTCAAGCTTCCGGCCGGTGAGACGGACGAGATTGGCGAACGCCAGCTCGCGGATTTCGATCTTGTCGCTCCGCAGCCATTCCACGAGATCCAACGACGCCTGCTGGTTCTTTGCCTTCTCGACCGAGACGCCCCACAGCAGCCGATACAACGCTTCGATGTGTTCCGGGCGTTCGTAGTAGGTTTTCAATGCCTCTTTGAGCAGCGGGCCGTTATCCGCGTTGGTTCCGAGCCACAGTTTCAACCCGGCCATTGCGGACTTGCGGGTGTCTTCGTGATCGGCCTGCGCCATGGCCTGTACGACGGCCGGATAGTTGTCGGTCAGCACCAGGCAGCGCACGGCGAGTTCCGAAATCTGCGGACGCGGCGCCCGGATGAGGGCCCGCATCGCCGGGTCGATCGGCTGATTCAGCTCGAATTCCTTCTCGTACTGCCTGGCGAAGCGCCGCAGCAGCGAGCCGGCCTTGCGCCGCTGCGGATCGAGCCATTCCGCGAACAGCCCGGCCGGCGGACCGAAATTGACCGGCGCCGCGTCGGTCAGCAATGGGAGCGTCAACCCCTGATCGGCGACGCGCAGCGCTTCGTTCTCGACCGACCACCCGACGCCGCCGGACAGCGTGTACAGATTGGCGAACCAGTCGGCGACGGGGACGGCCTGCTCGAACCCCGCGGGTTCCTTCGGCAGGAACTCGACGCCGCACAAAGTTTCCTGGTCGCTGAACTCGAACGTTCCTTGCCGCGGACCGACCTGCAGCGCGAGCTTCCGCGGTTGATCGCCGCGCGGCGCGGTGTGCAGGATGATTCGGCCGCGTATGAGATTCAATCCGCACGGAGCCGTTTCGCTCGCCGGCTGGATCTCCACGACGGAATCGCCCAGCAGCGTCGCCTTGAGCGCGCCGCGATCGAACTCCAGCAGCGCCTCGAACGGTTCGGGGCACGCGATGATCTGGCCCGGCTTCAGTTCCGAAAGCTTCGGCGTCACGTACCAGTTTTGGTCGTTCGGATTCCAGCGCAGCAGGATGCCCTCCTGCGAAAGATAGTTGATCGTCACAGTCGGCGGCGGCAGCGGCGCGGGTTCCGCTGCGGGCTCCACCACGGGCGCGGGTTTGACCGGTTTCGCCGGCCGCGTCAGTGCTAACGCGGCGTCCGCAGGAACGTCCTGGCTCGATTCCGGTTCTTCGGGAATCGCCGCCTCTTCGAGGGGGGCGTTGACCAGCGGCGTCACCGGTACCACAGGCTTCATCTGTCGAGGCGGTGTCGCTGCGATCAATTCGTCCGAGGACTCGTCGGGAGGTCCGGGATGGTCTTGGGTCAGCCTCGACGGAGTCGAGCGCAGTCCCATCAGCCCCTGCCGCAACTTCGGATCGGAATAGATTGCTCCGAGCCACACGGCGAACAGGATCAGCACGGCGACCGCGGAGATCGCTTTCGCCGACCACGGCTTGGTCTTGAGATACTCCGGCACCGCCTCCTCAAACGACGGACCGGCCGAACCGGGAATGGTCTTCACGCTGACCGGAGTCTTGTGCGTCACGGCGCCGTTGCCCTGCGACGCTCCGTCGGCACTGGCCTGCAGTTTCTGGCCGGTGTCCACCGGGCCGAGCACGTACAACCGTTCGCGGCTGCTCGGCGAAACTTCCGCGGGCTTTGCGAGGGCCAGCGTGAGGATCTGATGGCAGGCCGCCACTTCGGCCAATTGCTGGTCCGACTGCAGGCAGACCCGTTCGATGTCGGCGACCTGATCCGGCGGCAGCGTGTTGTCGAGGTACTGGGCGACGATGTTCGGGTCGATGCCGGCCGCGGGGCCTTCCAGTTCCGCCGCTCCCAGCCGCCGCCGCCGCATGACTTCGCGAATCCGCCCGACGAGCGCCTTCGCGACGGGGCTTTCCTGCACCTTCTTGCCGATTTCCTTGGCTTCCGACGGCTCCAGCACGTCGTCCAGATAGGCCAGCAGCGTCCGCAGCGTCAATCGCATGATCCCACTCCACAAGTAGGGTCCGCGGCGCGGACCGTTCGGCCGACTTGCGGTCCGCACAGCGGACCCTACTGGGAATAGTGGAGAACCGCGGTGCGGTTCGTACAAGAATTTCTCGGAATTTCAAAAATCCCGGGAAAAAAAGCCAAACCCGGGTTTCGCGGATGCGGAACCCGGGTTTGGCAGAATCAGATTTCGTCGCGAAAGCGAATCCGGGTTCCAGGACGAGCAGAAACCCGATTCGAGAAAGTTACTTCGACGGCTCGGCTTCGCGGAACGGATACGAGGCGATGGGGATCGGTGTGATGACTTCGTTAATCGGCTCAGCCGAGTTGCGGTAGGCGAACCGGTAAGCGATGACTTTGCCGGACGTCAATTCGCCGATGTACAGCACGCCGAGCGATGATTGCACGTTGCCGGCCGTGGCGGCGTTGAACACGCCCACGCCGGGAATGATCGCGTACTTTGCCTTGGCGTTCGGGTCGACAATGAAGTCCTGCGCCACGTTGCGGAAGTAGAAGTTCGTGAAGAGGCCGCTCTGCGCATTGAGCAGCGCGCCCGTGAGACGGCCCGTGAGAAAGTCCAGCACGAACACGGCGTCGGGAAAGCCGGGGCCGACGTTGACGGCCGTGATGGCGAACCGGTCGGACCGGTCGGTGGCGAGAGCGTGCAACTCCTCCGCCGGCCAGAACTGCGCCAACCCCAGTCCCACCAAGACACCGGCCAAGAGCCAGACCATACGTCGATCGGTATTCACGGTCGTTCCTTTCGCAGTTCGTCCGAGGGGGATTGCGCTGCTGCGCGACATCGGCCCCACTGCCGGCAGGATATCCCGCGGCGTCGATTTCGGCTACTGCAAATTCGGGTCCGCTCGAGTTCGTGCGCCGCTTCCGGCGAAGCGGCACGTCGCGGCTATTCCTGCAGTTCGAACGCAAACTCGTTCGGCACACCGGGGGTGACGGTTTCCTTCAGCTCGCTTTCCTTGGGGTCCCCGTATTTTTGCGGGATCAGGCTTTTCGGACGCTGGCTGGATTCTTTCGGCATCGCTTTGCCGGAATCATCCGTCGCCGGCTCGGCCGACTCCAGCTTGGCGATCGTCACGGTGTACTCGCCGGGAATCGCGCCGTCGTTCGGTTCGAACGTCGTCAGCCGGAAGGCGCCGTCGGCATCGGTCTGGCCCGTCGCGGGGGGCGATCCCTTGTCTCCGAAAAACATGATCGACGCTTCGGGCAACGGTTCACCCTTATAGGTGACGGTCCCTTTTACTTCGACGGTCTGCGGGCGGCCCGAGCCGCACCCCGAGCCGGCGCAAATTCCCCACGCGACGAACAGACAAACGATGCCTCGCATGACGTTCCTTTCCGCTGCGTTGAACAGAAAACCGTGCCGCTCAGAATTCGCCGACGGGATTGTTGTCGCGGCGGTCGCCGAGCCGTTGCAGCGTATCGTAGTCGAGGTTCTCGCTGAGGAAGCGGACCGCGCCGTCGCACAACAGGACGTGCGCGCCGCCGGTGTGCTTCGATTTGATCCCTTCGGCGGTGCTCGCCGACCACGGGTTGTTGCAGCCGGCGGGAGTGCCGGAACTGACGCTGTTGGGCACGCCCTTCTCGCCGGGGCAGGTGGGATAGTTGATCGGGGGCACGGTGTAGACGACGCCGCTGCCGCAGCAGACCCACGGTCCTTGTCCGCCGTAGACCGAGCAATGGGGCCGCTGCTCGCCGAACGCGATCGTGTTGCTGGTGCCGTCGGAGATATCGCGGATGCGCGCGCCCCAACTGCGGTTGCTGAACGGACCGGAAACCTGACGGCCGTCGAGCGAGTCGCCCATGTTGGCGGTCGCAGCGCCGAAATAGCCGTTCGCGTAAATGAACTGGCTGCAGCTGTTGGTCGAGTCGATGCGCTGCGCGCCGACGTTCGGGCCGTAATGCGCCACGCCCGACTTGCCCCAGACGCCGGACGTTCGCCAGGACGAAATCTGGGTTCCGTCATCATTGGTCGGACAGAGCCAGACGGCAGGCGGATTCATGATGAACGCATAGCTGGTGGCGAAATCGGCCATGCCGTCCGTCCCGTTCACCGCCGGAGAGATCTGGTTGTAGACCGTCGCGAGTTCGAGGAACGGCAGCAGGTGGATCAGCGTGCCCCCTTTGCGATGCACGTTGTCCGGCGACGCGATGTGCCCGCCCGGCCAGATCGAGAACGTGTCGAGATAGTTGTGCAGCGCCAGACCGATCTGCTTGAGATGATTCTTGCACTGCGTCCGCCGCGCCGCTTCGCGGGCCTGCTGCACGGCCGGCAACAAGAGCGCGATTAGGATCGCGATGATGGCGATCACGACGAGAAGTTCGATCAGCGTAAATCCAGCGGGACGGCGAACCGAGCGCGAAGACATGAGAAAACTCCCGAATTGAAGCGCGAATCAGGAAGCGAGCGCGAGAATTCGCGCCCCACGGCAGTTCACCCTACTCGTCGCAGTTTTGCGCCGACATGTGAAATCTGCCAATTGCTTATGATCTTTGCCAAACGGGAATCGCACGTCGTCGTGCGCGCAGTCGCGAATGAACAACGGCGCTAGTCATTCAGGTCGAACGTGAATTCGTTCGGTGCACCGGCCGTCACGCTTTCCTTCAGTTTGCTCTCCTGGGGATTGCCGAACTTCGATGGGATCAGGCTTTTCGGCTTGGCGCCGTTCGTTTTCGGGGGCTCGCGGCCCGGATCGCCGGTCGTCGGCGCTTCGACGGATTCCAGCTTGGCGATGGTGATCGTATACTCGCCCGGAATGGCGCCGTCGTTCGGCTCGAACGTCGTGAGGCTGAAGGCCCCGTCGCCATCCGTTTCCGCCGTCGCCTGACGGCCCGCTCCAAAGAAGACGACCGCGGCGCCCTCGACCGGTTCGCCTTTGTAGGTCACGGTCCCTTTCACCGGCACCGTGCCCGGACGCTTCGCGCCGCAACCGGACGAGAGAGACGCCAACATCAGGATGAACAAGACACGATGCAGTGACATGACAATCGACTCCGGCAGCAGGATAAAGGTGGTCCGCCGCGCTCTCCGCGGCAGACCACCGTTGATTTGACACAGAGCGCCGTCCCGTGCCAGCGATCAGAACTCGCCGACGGGATTGTTGTCGCGTCGGTCGCCGAGCCGCTGCAGCGTATCGTAACTGAGATTCTCACTCAGGAACCGCACGGCGCCGTCGCACAGCAAGACGTGCGCGCCGCCGGTGTGTTTGGATTTAATCCCTTCGGAGGTCGTGTAGGAATAGGGGCTGTTGCAGCCCGTTCCGCTGCCGTTGGCGGGCACGCCTTTTTCACCGGGGCACGTGGGATAATTGATGGGCGGCACGGTGTAGGTCACACCGCCGACGCAGCACATCCACGGTCCCTGACCGCCGAGGATCGAGCAATGCGGGCGGATTTCGCCAAAGGCGATGGTGTTGCTGGTGCCGTCGGAGATGTCGCGAATCTGGGCGCCCCACGACATGAAGCCGAACGGCCCGGAAACGCGCCGCCCGTCCAGCGTGGCCCCGCGGTCGACGTCGGCCCGGCCGAAATAGCCGCCGGGATAGACGAACTGGCTGCAGCTATTCTGCGAATCGAGTTGTTGCGCGCCGATGCTGGGGGCGTAGTGAGCGACGCCCGCTTTGCCCCATTGTCCGGTTGTGCGCCACGTCGAGACCTGGTTGCCGTCGTCGTTGGTCGGGCAGAGCCAGACGGTTGGCGGACGCTGGACGAACAGGAACTGCGGCAGATTATTGAAGTCGCCCATGTAGTCCGTGCCTGTGGGACGCGGATCGATCAGGTTGAAGATCGCCGCTTGATCGTAGAAAGGCATCAGATGGATCAGCGCGCCCCCCTTGCGATGTCCGTAGGTGTCGTCGACCATGTACCCGCCGGGCCAGATGCGGTGCACGTCGTGGTAGTTGTGCAGCGCCAGGCCGATCTGCTTCAGATGGTTCTTGCACTGCGTCCGCCGGGCCGCTTCCCGCGCCTGCTGGACCGCAGGCAGCAACAGCGCAATGAGGATCGCGATGATGGCGATCACCACCAGCAATTCGATCAACGTGAATCCGGAAGGTCGACGAAGACTCGCGCGCGAAGACATGAGAAGACTCCCGAATTGAGGCGCAGAATAGGGAACCCGATGCGAGAAATCGCACCGCGACGCACTCTCAGGCTACTGGTCGTCCCGCAGAAGCGACATATGAATACTGCCAAAGACTTAAGATTATTGCCAAAACGGAACGCCGGGAAAATCAGGCGTTGGCCGTTGTTCGAAGCAATTTTCCGAGCCGTCTGCTGCTCTGGTTGTACTTCTGCCGCGAACTTCCTCTCGGGGCATCGCAGCGGAGTGGCTGGCTCGTGTTGCAGGATTTATAGTGACAGAAATCTCACGCTGAATCGCGCGATCTCCTTTTGACAGCCTCTTCTTATCGAACATGGCCATCGTCCATCATCTCCGCTTCGCCGATCCTTCCCCGATGGCGAAGCGGCTGCTCTGGCATCTGCTGACCATCGGCAAGACGATCCGCGACGAGCCGGAAGTTCATCCCGCCCGCGATAAAGTCGGCATGCTCCTCTTCTGGGTGACGTCGGGCCGCGGCACGCTCCAGGCGGGCCGCTCGCACTGGAATCTGAGTGCGGGCCCGCAGTGCTGGCTGGTCGACATGGCACAGCCCCGCAGTTTTATTCCGGAAGGCCGCCGGCGGCTCACGACGTCGGCCTTCCGTTTCGACGGACCGGCCCTGGAAACGTGGTGCAAGTCGCTCGGCGGCTCGGGCGAATTCCGCTTCCCGTCGCGGGCCGGCATCACCCGGCTGCAAAAGGCCCACGAGCACATGGAGCAACTCGTCTCGCAGCGTCCCGCCAATTTCGAATGGCATCTGCATGAATCGATCACGCGGGTCTTCGGGCAGCTCCTCGCCGTCCGCAAAGTGCTGCTGCGGCCCGTTTCCGAAGCGACGCCGCCCGAACCGGTGACGCGCGTGCTGCAAGCCGTCCTGGCCAACCCATCGCGAGCGTGGCGGGCGGCGGAACTCGTCAGCCTGGCGGACATCAGTTACTCCGGCCTGCGGTCGGCGTTCCGCGAGTCGCAGCACGAAAGCCTGTCGGAGTTCCTCCGCCGCGTGCGGCTCGACCAGGCCCGCATGCTGTTGCTCGACGACCGGTTGAGCGTGAAAGAGATCTCCTCGCGGCTCGGCTTCTCCAGCGAGTTTTATTTCAGCCAATGGTTCCGCCGTTTCACTGGATCGAGTCCAAGCCATTTTCGGGACACTGTGGCGGACTGAGGTAATTTCCAAATTCCAGATCTCAAGTTCCAAACAAATTCCAAAGAAGACAAAAGTTCCAATCGGAAAAGACGGGTTCTGGGATTTGAGATTTGAATTTTGGAGCTTGTTTGGAACTTGAGATTTGGACTTTGGAGTTTACTCTCATGCCTTACCATCCCCGCGACGTCGCTGCGGCGCTCAAGCATTTGTCGAAGGTCGATCCGGTTCTCAAGGAACTGATTCGCCGCGTCGGGCCGTTCACGCTCAAGACGCATCGCGACCGGTTCGATCTGCTGGTCCGGTCGATTCTGTCGCAACAGATTTCGACGAAAGCGGCCCGCGCCATCCGCCTGCGTCTCGTCGAGCGGGCGCAGCCGCACGGCATCACGCCGGAGTCGATCTCGCAGCTCTCCGACCAGTCGCTGCGGGAAGCCGGCCTGTCGGCGCAGAAGGTGAGTTATCTGCGCGATCTCGCCGATCACGCGCTGGCCGGCAAGCTGCAGTTGAACAAACTCGGCCGGCTCGATGATGACACGGTCATCGCGCAGCTGGTCGCCGTACGCGGCATCGGTGTGTGGACGGCCCAGATGTTTCTGATGTTCGCGCTGGGCCGGCTCGACGTCTTTCCGCACGACGACCTCGGACTGCGATCATCACTCAAATCGCTCTACAAGTTGACGGAATTGCCGGACAAAAAAACCAGCCTGCGGCTGTCCGAGCCGTGGACGCCGTACCGCACCATCGCCTCGTGGTACTGCTGGCGGCTGAGCGACCTGAAGAACGACACGAAACAGGACGCCAGCGTCTACCCGGTGTGATGCGCCGCAGAATCTGCCGGTCTTGAATCGGGCTTCTTTGCCACGGATCGAATTTGGCCGCGCGGCCGGGGGACTGAACTTGCCGCCGCCGGGAGGTTGGGGTACCTCACGCGGTTGTCTCCGATTCCCATCAATCCGGGTGCGCGCTCCGAGGCCGCTATGGCGGCGCGAGGGGTTCGCGCGCCCGGTCCTGGAAAGTGCAACCGCGTGGACCATGTTCTTCGGCGGACGGCCTGGGCCGTCGCGGCGCTGTCGGCCGCGATGTGGCTTTCGGGCTGCGCCGCGTTCCACCCGATGCACGGCGTGCCGGCTCGCTACCTGCCGGAGGAATTCCGCGGCTTCTCCCGCGCCGACCAGCGGACCATCGATCTTTCGCTGCTCAAACAGACGCCGCCGAGCGCCTACCGCGTCGACACCGGCGACGTGCTGGGAATCTACATCGAAGGCGTGCTGGGCGACCGCCGTTTGCCGCAGCCGGTCAACATCCCGCTCAACAACGAAACGCCGCCGACGTTCGGCTATCCCATCCCCGTCCGCGACGGCGGCACGATTTCGCTGCCCCTCATCGGCACGCAAACCGTGAAGGGTTTGACGATCGCCGAAGTCGAAAACCTGCTCAAAGACGCCTACACGAAAAACAAGCAGTTTCTGAATCCGGACAACGACCGCATTCTCGTCAGCCTGCAGCGGCCGCGGCAGTACCGCGTGCTCGTCATTCGGCAGGAAGAGGGCCAGGTCGCCCAACCGACCATGCCCGGTTTTCTGAACATGGGCACGTTGAAACGCGGCACCGGCCAGGTGGTGAGTCTCGCCGCGTACCGCAACGACGTGCTGCATGCGCTGGCCCACACCGGCGGCTTGCCGGGTCTGGACGCCGAGAACGCCATCTACGTCATTCGCCAGCGGAAATCGGCCACGGGCTGGACGCCGCCGTCTCCTGCGCCGCCGTCGCCGCAGACCGGTTCGGCCCTGCGCAAGCGCAAAATGCCGCTCTTGTTCCGCGCCCAGTCCCTCGACTGGGGAACCGGCCACTCGTCGCCGGCGCTCAATCCGCACGGCGATTATCGACGCGGAGGATTCACACCCGTTGAACCCGTACAAACGCCGCCGCAACTGCCGACGCATCAGTTGTTGCCGGTCGAATCGCCGGCGGCGACATCCCCCGTGATGAACCGCATCCCCATAAACACCATGCTTTCCCCCGAATCCGCAGCACCGCAGACTGTGCCATCCATGCCCGTGCTCAATCCGGCCTTGCCGAGTTCGTTGCCGGTGATGTCGTTGCCGCGCACCGCCACGGAACTCGGCGGCAATCCCCATCCGCTGCCCGACAGGCTGGCCACGCACCATCAGGAACAAGTTCCGCCCCCGCCGCCGTTAGTTCCGACGCCGGATGGACAACATCTGCCGCCCGATCAACTGCCGACGATGACGCCGGAAGAATTCGGCTGGGATCTGAACGACGGCGGGCTTGAAGGCCGCCACATCGTCCGCATTCCGATTCGCCTCGGTCCGGGACAAACGGTCGACTTGCAGGAATCCGACATCATCCTGGAAGACGGGGACATCGTCTTCATCGAATCCCGCGACACTGAAGTCTTCTACACCGGCGGCTTGCTCAGCAGCGGGCAATACACGCTTCCCCGCGACTACGACCTCAATGTGCTCGAAGCCATTGCCATTTCGCAGGCGCGGTTCGGCGGCAACACCGGCGCGTCGCGGGCCACGACCTCGGTCGGCGGACAATCGGCGCTCAACAACGACGTCTCCGTCTCGGCCAGCAACATCATCATCCTGAGGTATCTCGCAGACGGGCGAATGGTCCCGATCGAAGTCGATCTCTACAAAGCCCGTTCCGACATCGCCGAGCAGGTCATCATCCAGCCGGGCGATTACATCCTGCTGCAATACAAGAAGTCGGAAGCGATCGCCGCCTTCTTCGAGCGGCATCTCCTGGAAACGGCCCTCTTCGGCGTCGCCGCCGCACAGTGGACGACAAACAACCGCTAGTGAGCCAAGACCTAGGACCGCAGATTGGCGCCTCTTCGCGGCCAATCCTCTGTCTTGAATCTGCGAAATCTGCGGTTCCTGCCTTTCAATGCAGCACGACCATTTTTTCCTCGGTCATCTCGCGGATCGCATATTTCGGGCCTTCCTTACCGAAGCCGCTTTCTTTCAGGCCGCCGTACGGCATCAGGTCGGCCCGCCATTGGCTCGACCAGTTGACGTGCAAGTTGCCGGCTTCGACTTCCTGAATGAATCGCAGCGCCCGGTTCAGGTCCTGCGTGAAGATTCCTGCCGCCAGTCCGAAGCGCGTGTCGTTCGCTAGATGGATGGCTTCGTCGATGGAGGCGCACCGCGTGACCGCGACCGCCGGGCCGAAGACTTCCTCCCGGCTGATGCGCAAATTTGGATCGACGCGGTCCAATAGCGTCGCCGGGCAAACGGCGCCGCGGCGCTGGCCGCCCACAATCGTCTGCGCACCCGCCGCCGTCGCTTCTTGAATCCACTCTTCCACGCGAGCCGCGTCGCTCTCGCGAACCATCGGGCCGAGCTTTGTCGAGTCCGCCAGTTGATTTCCTTCCGCCAGCGCACTCACCTTCGGTTTGAGCGCGTCGAGGAAATCGTTACCGATCTTGTCGAGCGCCAGAATCCGCTGCGTCGAGATGCAGACTTGCCCGGCGTTCGCGTACCCGCCCGCGGCGACCGCTTGCGCGGCGAGTTCCAAATCGGCGTCGTCCATGATGATCACCGGGCTGTTGCTGCCGAGTTCCATCGTGACCCGTTTCAAGCCGGCTGTTTCGCAGATCGTCTTGCCGACGTCGGCGCTGCCGGTAAAGCTGATCTTGCGGATGCGGTCGTCGCGGCAAATCGCCGCGCCGAGTTCGCTCCCCGGTCCGGTGATGCAGGCGATTGCCGCTTCCGGCAATCCGGACGACAACAGCACTTCGACCAGCTTGAGTGCCGTGAGCGGCGTGTTCGACGCCGGCTTGATCAGCACCGCGTTCCCCGCGGCGAGCGCGGGGCCGACTTTGTGGCAGACGAGATTCAACGGAAAATTGAACGGCGTAATCGCCGCGACGATTCCGCACGGCACGCGCAGAGTGAAGCCGAGTTTCCCCGCCCCGCCCGGCGCGGCGTCGAGCGGAATCATTTCGCCGGTGATGCGCTTCGCTTCTTCGGCGGAGACGTCGAGCGTCTCGGCCGCGCGGGAAACTTCGAGCCGCGACTCCGCGAGAATTTTCCCTTCTTCCTGGCTGATCGTGCGGGCGAAGTCTTCGGCGCGTTCGCGCAACAACTCCGCCGCGCGGCGCAAAATCCGATACCGCTCGGCGGAATTCAATTTCCGCATCGCCGCCGCGCCGCTGACGAGTCCCGTCACCGCGGCGCGGACGTCATCCCCCGTTCCGCGCGGCACGGTGTCGACGACGGAACCGTCAAACGGATTGGTGACCGCCTGCGCATCGCGTCCGGCGGTCCATTGTCCGGAGTGAAACATCTTCATCGGAGTTTTCTTTCGATTGCCGAATTTTCAGGCAATTCGGCGCGACGAATCGCGGTTCCGGCGCCAAGAACGGATTTTCACAATGCGTGAAAAAGCCAGCGTAGCACACGAGTTTCACCGCATGAAGTCGCCGCGCGTGTTGGTCGCAAGACATTTGGTACGCGGATTGCGATCACTCGCGACGTCTAGCGCTGCGGAGTGCGGGGGCGGAAGGAACGCCCCGCGACACGAAAGGAATGGTCAGAATGTCTGCCGCTTATTTGATTGACATGGACGGCGTAATTTACCGGGGCGCCCAAGTCATCCCCGGGGCGTGCGAGTGGATCGGTCAACTGCTGGACACGAACACGCCGTTTCTCTTCGTGACCAATAATAGCCAACGCACGCGCCGCGACGTCGCTATCAAACTGATGCGAATGGGAATCCCGGTGGAAGAGCGGCATATTTTCACCTGCGCCATGGCGACGGCGCGCTATCTCGCGCGGCAGAAGCCGGGCGGCACGGCGTACGTCATCGGCGAAGGGGGACTGCTCCACGCGCTGCATCACAACGGCTATGCCATCGTCGATCACGATCCCGATTACGTCGTCGTCGGCGAAGGCCGGACGTTCACCTGCGAAATGATCGAAGCCGCCGTGCGGATGATCATGAACGGCGCGAAACTCGTCGCCACGAATCTCGATCCGAACTGCCCGACGCAGCACGGCATTCGTCCCGGCTGCGGCGCGATCGTTTCGATGCTCGAATCGGCCACGGGCCGCAAGGCCTTCAGCGTCGGCAAACCGAGCCCCGTGATGTTCCGCTTCGCCTGCGCGGAGCTCGGCGTCGAACCCGACCAGGTGACGATCATCGGCGACACGATGGAAACCGATATCCTCGGCGGCGTGCAGATGGGTTGCCGCACGGTGCTGGTCCTCAGCGGCGGCACCAGTCTCGCCGATCTCGACCGCTTCGCCTTCGGCCCGGACAACGTCATCGCCAGCGTGGCCGAGATGTGCCAGTCTCCGCAGCACGTTTCACCGTCGGTTCTCGCGAGCGCGTGAAGACGTTGCAAACCCGCCAGCGACGACCGAAGATCGCTGGCGGGTTCGCAGTCGACTCTCGCCTCCGCTTGCGTCGGCTGACGAAAACCGGGACGATCTCCGGCAAGGAGATCGGAGCGATGGCAGGGATTGTGCGACGGTTTGTCTGGATCGTGATTTGCGTCGGCGTGTGCGGTTGCCAGGGGCAATCCGCGCCGCCCGTTGCTCCCCCCACGAAAACGGCGCCGCCCGTGATCTCCGCGGCTCCGGAGCCGGAAGAAGACCCGGCAGCGAAGACCAAACCGCAGAAGCCGGCCGAACCCGATGCGCCTCCCGTCGCCGCCGTCCGCACGCTGCTCCGCGAGATTGAAGCCGGCAATCTCGCGGCCCTCGCGGCCTTTCTGCCGAAATCGTACGGCGAGCAACTGGAATCGCTGCTGCGGTCGTTCGTGGAGAAAACGCCGGACGACGTCTGGCAGCGGTTGCACGCCGTCCTGTTGAAAGCGGTGACGGTCCTGAAGAAACAGTCCGCGTCAGCGCCGGACGACGATCTCACGTCCGACGAGCGGAAGAAACTCGCCGCGGCCCTCGACCAACTGGCGGAAGAAGCGACGTGGGATCGGGCGAACTGGAAGTCGTGGGATTTGAGTTCGTTGCTGCAAGGTCCGGCGTCGACGCTGTTCGCCGCGTGGCAACGAAGTTCATCCACCAACGCCACGCTGCTCTCCGAAACCGACGTGCGGCTCGTCGAACTAAATGGCGACCGCGCGACGCTCGAAATTCGTTCGGAACTCGACGCTGAGCCGGAAAAAGTCGAGTTCGTGCTCGTCGAAGGGAAATGGATTCCGAAATCGCTCGCCGAAAGCTGGCCGGCGGCGATGGAGCAAGCTTTGGAGAAGCTGAAGGGAGTGGACGAAGCGCAAGTCGCCGAATGGGCCGGCCATATCAAGCCGTTGCTGTTGCAGGTCGAAGGGACGCTCGAACAGATGCTGCGAGCCGAGCGGCCGGAGGAAGCGCAGCTCGGCTGGTGGCAGATTCAATCGCTGCTCGTGCAGGGACGGCAGGACTTGCTGGAACCCGGCCCGCCGCCGCGCGTGGAAGTCCGCGTGACGGGCGAACTTTCGGACGACGCGTTGAGCGACCTGCTCGATCGATTGCAGCAGGCGACCGACCACCCCGATCTGGCCGAGTACGTGACGTTCCCCACCGCAACCGGCACGTCGATTCAAATCTCGCCGGTGAAGAGTTTCGACGAGTTCGTGAAACGGCTGACGTTCGCCAAAATCAAATCGCAAAGCGCGGACGAGCGCAACGTCGAGATCGAGTTCGCGCCGGAAAAATAAGAACCGCGGGGATGCGACCCCGCGGCTTCCGTTCGACGCTTGCGAGTTCGCAACGCAAAAACCCCCGGCGAGCACCATGCTGGCCGGGGGTCTTATCGAAAAAACGGCTCGGTCGTGACCGTCCGTGGAACTCGAGGTTGTGATCCGTCTCAGGCCGCGTGTTCGAATTCGCCGGCCTCGTCGTCATTCACCAGATAAAAAATATCGGTCGAGCAGTCCGCGAGGAATTCGCGGATCGTCTGGCTGCGAATGCTCGCTTGCAGTTCTTTGAGGGCCATCACCACGCGCTGGACTTCTTCCGGCTGAATCTCTTCGTAATCGCAGTCGAAGTCGTCCAACAGCATTCCGGCCCCCTGATGAAGTTCGTCGCAGCTCAATCGCAGATCGCGTCGCCAAGGTTTATCGGCGCTCGGACGGCGCGGCATGCAATCGAAGTGCGCGGCAAGGGCGGACGGCCGGGAATAGCGGCCCGGCTACGGCAGAGACGGCAAAGTCTCCGTCATTTCGTTTTTCGTTTTTTCTTCGCCGCGGTCTTGCCGGCTGATTTCGCCGCTTTGGCGGCGGGAGCTTTTTTGCCGGCGGCCTTCGTTTTGGCCGCCGCTTTCTTCCCGCCAAAGATGCGATCCCATCCGCCGGAAAACTTGACGGTGGTTCCTGTATGGACGGTGTAGCCGGTCATCGTGGTCAGTCGCTCCTTGGTGATGAATGTCTGTAGCGCATGATATCATGTCCCCCGGTTAGCCGCGACGCGAAGGCCTTGCGCAGCGGAGCGCTCCGCTGCGCAAAGCCTCCGCGTCGCGGCTAACCGGTACTCACTTGACGACGAGGAATGCCGCAATGCCCGCTGTGAAGTTGCAAACGCTGCGCGAGTGGATGGTTCGCCTCTTCGTGCGGCAGGGAATGTACGCCGCCGATGCGGAAATCGCATCGCGGCGGTTGATCGACTCCGAATTGCTGGGGCGGTCTGCCGGCGGACTGCGCTGGTTTCCGCGGCTGATCGCGGCGATGGAC
>CAZDGB010000089.1:0-2783 GCA_964504645.1 uncultured Planctomycetaceae bacterium
TCGACGGGACGTGCGACTCCGACGGCAAGATCGACCACTTCGTCGACTTGAAGGAGGACAAGGAAACGCTGGAAATGCCGAAGTTCCGCGACAATCAGCCGTACTACCTCGGCGTGTTCCTCGTCGGCGCTTACCAGGAGGTGATGGGAAGCTTCCACAACCTGTTCGGCATCCCCAGCGAAGTCCAGGTGGTGATCGACGCGGAGGGGAAATACCACGTCACGAAACTGCTCCCCGGCAGCCGCATCCACGACATGCTGCAATTCGCGCGGTACGACAAGGCGCAGTTGCAGGAATCGTATCGCCAGCAACTCGCCGCCCGCGTGGAGTCCGGCAAGCTGACGCAGGAAACCGCCGACGCTTTGCTCGCCGACTACATCGCCGCCGCTGAGCGGACGACGTATCTGGAGTAATGCGTTTCGTAGGGTGGGTCGAGTCTTCGAGGCCCACCGATTCCGCGTAATCCGTGGGGGGCCTTGAAGATTCGACCCACCCTACGGGTCACTCGCCGATTTCCTCCTGCAGCGCGCACCAGCGTTCTTCGGCTTCCGTGAGTTGCGCCGTCAGGGTTTCGACTTCCTGATGCAGCCGCAGCGCTTCCTTCGGATCGCTGCATTGCATCAACTGTGCGTTCGCCTCGCGTTTCTGCTCGTCGAGCCGGGCGATCAACTTTTCGACCGTGGAAATCTCCTTGCGGAGTTCGCGGTCGTTGCGGGTTTTCGGACGGTCGGCCTTCTTCGACGCTGCGAGCACGGCGGCGGGGGCCTTCGACATTTTCTGCGACGCCGCTTCGCGTTCCTCGTCGTCGATTTCTTTATTCACGGCGTAAAGGTAGGCGTCGTAGTCGCCGCCGTAGTTCGTCACGCGGCCGTCGCGGACTTCGATGACGTTGGTCGCCACGCGGCGCATGAAGTGCCGGTCGTGGGCCGTGAAGATGACGGTCCCTTTGTAGTCGATGAGCGCCTGGGCCAGCGCGTCGACGGTGTCGACGTCGAGATGGTTTCCGGGTTCGTCGAGAATCAGAATATTGTATTGGCTGAGGAGCAGCCCCGCGAGGCACAACCGAGCCCGCTCGCCGCCGGAGAGGACGGCGATCTTTTTTTCGACGTGCGGCCCTTTGAACAGAAACGCCCCGGCGAGATCGAGCAGTTGCTGCTCCTTCGTGCCGGTGGCCGCGAGCGAAAAGAGATAATCGAACACCGTCTTCGTTTCCGGCAGTGTCGTATAGACATGCTGGGCGTAAACGCCAATCAGGCAGCCGTAGCCCCAGCGGATGTCGCCGCCGCGCGGGCGGAGCGAATCGACGATCGTGCGGAGAAACGTCGTCTTTCCCTGGCCGTTGTCGCCGACAATCGCCGCCCGCGAGCCGTGTTCGATCTCCAGATTGATGTCGCTGGCGATCTGCCGTTCCGCGTAGCCAATGGCGAGGTCGACGCACCGCAATGCCGGGCCTTGCCGCGGCTCGATCTGCGGCGCACGGATGGCGACCGTCGCTTCATCGGCGTCGATCTCCGCCAGTTCGAGCTTCTCGAGCTGCTTAGCTTTCGAGCGGGCCTGCGTCGCCGTGCTGGCGCGGGCCTTGTTCTTGGCGATGAACGTTTCGAGATGCCGGCGTTTCGACAGTACGGCGGCGTTCGACCGCTCCACGTGCTCCCGTTGCTCGATCTGATAGTCGAGAAACGCGTCGATCTTGCCGGGAAACATCGTCAGCTTGCCGCGCGACAGATCGAGCGTATGGCTGCACGTCGCATCGAGAAACGCCCGGTCGTGCGAAACGATCAGGCACGCCTCTTTGTAATGCCGCAGAAAATGTTCGAGCAGAATCTGCGTCCGCAGATCGAGGAAGTTCGTTGGTTCGTCGAGCAGCAACAAATTCGGTTCGTGCAGCAGGAGTGCCGCGAGTTTTACGCGAGTCTGCCAGCCGCCAGAGAGTTTGCCGATTGGCCCGAAGAGGTAATCCCCCTTCAGCTCAAACTCGCCGGCGACTTCGCCGCACTTCCAGTCAGGCTGGCCGCTGTCCCTTATGAGATAATCGTGGGCGCTTTCGCCCGGCAGGAAGTTGTCGTGCTGGCGGAGGTAGCCGAGCTTCAAATTCGGATGAAAGACGATCTCGCCGTGATCGAGCTCTTCCTCGCCGAGCAGCACGCGGAGCAGCGTGCTCTTGCCGGCGCCGTTGCGGCCGACGAACCCGACTTTGACGTCATCGGTCAGCGTTGCCTCGGCGTCATCGAGCAGCACCTGGCTGCCGTAACTTTTGGAAGCGTTCTTGATCTGAATCAACACGGCCATCGCAACAAAACTTTCCTGAAACTGGAGTTCGCGCTCTTGCAGGGAGCTCGATTCCCCATCGCCTCCACGATGTGGAAATGAAGCTCGTCACCCGTCTCGCCGGGAACATCCGCCGGCGGCTCGCGCGCCATTCCATGATAATCGGCCGTGGTCACGAGGGATAGATTGATGTCACGAGGGAATGTCACCAACGGAATTATTAAGGAAGCCCGAAGCGCAAGCGAGGGACGCGTCCTACGTCAATCACGTGGCACGCATCCCTCGCTTGCGCTTCGGGCTTCCTTATCCAATTCTTCGCCTCCACTCCCACGGCGCTTCGTACCGCAAATCGCAATTTCGCTGAAGAAGCGCGCGGATTGGCTCGCTGCTCCTCGAACGAAGCGCGGATTACATCGCGGGCGATCTCGGTATAGACGCCCTGCTGCAGTCCCTGTTTGAACGCCGTCTTGACGCGACGGTCTTCGCCGGAATGAAACGTTAGCACAGCGACGTGT
>CAZDGB010000089.1:2793-5123 GCA_964504645.1 uncultured Planctomycetaceae bacterium
GGCAGTTGGCGCAGGAGAGCTTCGAGCGATGAGAACTCGTCATTCACGGCGATGCGCAACGCCTGGAAGACCCGCCGTACGGAATCGTCGGCGTTGAAGTCGTGCGAGACCGTCGCGCGGTTCGCCGTCTGACGAATCACCTCGACGAGAGCGAACGTCGTCCGCAGCGGTTGCCGCGCGTGGGCCCGCAGAATGGCCTGCGCGAGTTCCTGGGCCAACGGCTCGTCGGCGTTGTCCGTCAGCCGTTGGGCCAACTCATCCGATGTCCAGCGCGAGAGCAAGTCCGCCGCGGAGAGGCCGCGCGCGGGGTTCATCCGCATGTCGAGCGGGCCGTCGGCTTTGAACGTGAATCCGCGGGCGGGATCATCCAACTGCATCGACGAGACGCCCAGATCCGCGAAAATGGCGTCGACCCCGCCGGGGGCTTCCATCGCAAGCACCTGGGCGATCCCCGCAAAATTCCGCTGCCAGACTTTGAGCGAGTCGTCCGAAGCGGCCGCCAGCGTGCGCAACCGAGCTTCGGTTTTCGGCAGTTCCAACGGATCGACATCGAAGCCCAACAATCGCCCGCCGGGCTGGACGGCGCTCCACAACTCGCGAGCATGGCCGCCGTAACCGAGCGTGCAATCGACGACGACGTCGCCCGGTTTCAACGCCAATACCTGCAAGGCTTCTGAAACCATAATCGGCCGATGCATGCCGGCAGGCGTCTTGCCGCTCTCCAGCACTTTCGCCACATCGTCCGGATAGCGCTCCGGCTGATGCTCTTTATACTTTTCGTGAAACTGCCGCGGATGCGTGCCGCGATAGCGGGGGCGTCGTTCCGGTTTGGGGGAAGAATCTGTCACGTCCGTCCTTATGTCGCCGAGTCGTCCGGTAGTTTAGCAAATTGTCGCCAGACACCGCGCGGTGCGCTTGCTGGCGTCCTGCTGCGGGAAAATACATAATCCCGTCAGCGATCCTCACTTTCGATGCTGGAGTTCCCATGGTTCATCCATTTCGATCTTCCCTCGCCGTCGTCTGTTTAAGCGTCATCGCGCTCGTGGGGCCGGCGATGGCGGACGACGCCAAGCCGATTCGCGCACTGCTGGTCCTCGGCGGCTGTTGCCACGATTACCAAGAGCAACAGAAGCTCCTCACCGAAGGAATCTCGGCCCGCGCGAAGGTCGAATGGACCGTCAGCTACGATCCCGACACCGGGACGAAGCACCTCAATCCGTGGTATGAAAAGGACGGCTGGGCCAAAGGCTTCGACGTCGTCGTCCACGACGAATGCTGCTCCGACGTGAAGGATTTGAAGACCGTCGAGAAGATACTGAAGCCGCATCGCGACGGCTTGCCGGCCGTCATCCTGCATTGCGGCATTCACAGTTACCGGTCGGAAGGCTATCCGAAAACGACGCCGTGGTTCGATTTCACCGGCCTCGCCAGCACGGGCCACGGTCCGCAGGTGCCGATCGATATCTCATTTCTCGCCTCCGATAGTCTCATCACCAAAGGCCTGAAAGGCTGGACGACCGAGAACGAGGAACTCTACAACAACTCGTCCGGCAAGTTGCTGGAAACAGCCCAGCCCCTTGCGACCGGCAAGCAGGTCTACAAGGACAATGCCGGCAAGGAGGTCACCGCCGAGGCCGTTTGCGTCTGGACGAACACCTACAACGGCAAAACGAAAGTCTTCGCCACCACGCTCGGCCACAACAACGTCACAGTGAACGATCCGCGGTATCTCGACCTGGTCACCCGCGGGTTGTTATGGTCGGTCGGAAAGTTGGAAAAATAAGATTCCTCTGAGCGGGGGGCGTAACCCCCCTGTTAGGGCGTGCTACGCCAAGAGACGTCGAATCAGGGGGCTCACGCCCCCCGCTCGGGAAAACTCAGGAGAAGATCATGTCCCTTTCCCGCCGTGAACTGTTGCAATCTGCTGTCGCCGCGAGTGCCGCTGCGGCTTGTCTTTCTTCAGGAACTTCCGCCATGCCCGCCGACGAAAAAGCCGCCGCCCTCAAAGGGAACATCAAGCACTCCGTCGTCTTCTGGTGCTTCAACATCGCCGGCGAGAAATGGGACATCGACAAAACGTGTTCCATCGCCAAAAGCCTCGGCTGCAAGTCGGTCGAAATCTGCGGCCCAGCGGAGTGGCCGGCCCTCAAGAAGCACGGGCTGAAGTGCGCCCTCGCCGCCAACGGCATGCCCGGCGCGCCGTTCATGAAGGGCTTGAACAATCTCCGCTATCACGACGAAGTCATCGCCTCGACGACGAAAACGATCGACGAGTGCAGCGACGCCGGCTTCCCCGCCGTCATCGCCTTCACCGGCTACAAATGGAACGA
>CAZDGB010000089.1:5133-23551 GCA_964504645.1 uncultured Planctomycetaceae bacterium
GAGCGGCGAGATCAGCCTCGACGACGGTTTCTCGAACAGCGTCGCCGGGCTGAAGAAGCTCGCGAAACACGCGGAAAAGAAAAACGTCACCATCTGCCTGGAACACCTCAACACGCGGGACGGCACCCACCCGATGAAGGGGCATCCCGGCTATCAAGGGGACGACATTGATTACGTCGCGAACATCGTGCGGAAGGTCGGCTCGCCGCGGGTGAAACTGCTGTTCGACATCTACCACGTGCAGATCATGAACGGCGACGTCATCCGCCGGCTGGAGCAGTGCAAGGACGTCATCGGCCACATCCACACCGCCGGCAACCCGGGCCGCGCGGAACTCGACGACACGCAGGAAATCTATTATCCGCCGATCATGAAGAAGCTGGTGGAGATCGGCTACGATGGCTATGTCGGCCACGAATTTATCCCCACCCGCGACCCGCTCGCCGGTTTGAAACAAGCCGTGCAACTCTGCGACGTATAAATTGTGACGACCATTCGCGACGCTTCACAGAAGCGTCGTCCACCGCAGGACCATCACCATGCGATACGCCGTCTGCTGTGCAGGGATGCTGCTCATGACGATTTCCACCACGGGCTTCGCCGGGGACGAGATGATCGACAACGTCGTTCTCGGCATCCACGGCGGGCTGGGTTACGACAAGAAAGACGTCACGGAAGACTTCCTGAAAGAAGTCCGCGCGGGCTTGAAAGCCGCGCTGGAAGCCGGGGCGAAGAAACTGAAAGACGGCGGCGACAGCCTCGATGCCGTCGAGGCCGCCATCCGCGTGATGGAGGACGATCCGACGTTCAACGCTGGCAAGGGTTCGGTCTTCACGCACGAGGGCCGCAACGAGCTCGACGCGTCGATCATGGAAGGGAAGACGAAGAAAGCCGGCGCGGTCGCGGGGGTCACGATCATCAAGAATCCGATCACTGCCGCGCGGACCGTGATGGAGAAATCGAAGCATGTCCTCTTTACTGGCCGCGGCGCCGAGGTCTTCGCGACGAAGCAGGGCCTGGAGATCGTCGACCCGGCGTACTTCTGGACCGATCGCCGCTGGAAGCAGATTCAGGAAGTCTGGGCCCGCGAGAAGGATGAGAAGCGATCGCAGGCCGGCCCGAAGAAATCGGAATACTACGGCACCGTCGGGGCCGTCGCGTTGGATGCGCACGGTAATCTCGCCGCGGGAACGTCGACCGGCGGCATGACGAACAAGATGTTCGGTCGCGTGGGCGACTCGCCGATCATCGGGGCCGGCACCTACGCCGACAACGAAGCCGCCGCCATCTCGTGCACGGGCCACGGCGAGTATTTCATCCGCTACGCCGTCGCGCACGAGATCATCGCGCAGATCAAATACAAAAATGTCTCGCTGAAAGACGCCGCGGAAGACGTCATCAACCGCCAGTTGAAAGACGCCGGCGGCGAAGGAGGCTGCGTCGGCCTGGATCGTCAGGGCCGCTTCGGGACGGCGTTTAACTCCGAGGGCCTCTACCGGGCGTGCATCACGAAAGATGGGAAGATCACGATTCGGCTGTACGAGGAATAGTGGATAGAATTTCAAAGCCGCGGTTGGCAACCGCGGTCTTCGACATTTCATCCAGACGAGCCGCTGTTTCCTCTGCGAATCCAGCTACGGCTTCTGATCCGCCCGGATCAGTGACTTCCGCCTGTCCATCGGCGTACGTCGATCTCAGTCGGGAAACTGCGTTATAGAACTTCTTCAGACCGTCCTCACGGTCAGCAGCGACGCGTGCACACTCGGGAGGACGCGTTCGGCTGTGTTGCCGAGCAGCATGCGGGACAGTCCCGTGTGCCCCTGAGAGCCAATGATCAACAGATCGATCTCGTGGTCAACGACGAATTTCACCAGCACGTCGTCCGGTGAGCCTTCGAGGACTTCGGCCTTCAGGCCGAAGGGGAGCGTGCCGTGGTCGGTTTTCCGTAGCTGTGCGTCGAGTTTCTGCTTGGCTTCCGCGTGCAGCCGGGCGCGGTGCTTGGCGATCTCGTCGCCGGTGAGTCCTGCCGTGTGCAGGTACGCTTCGAACGGGAACTCGAGCGAATGGACGACGAAAAGTTTGGCGTTGAGGAGCCGAGCGACATATACACCGGCGTCCACGGCGGTCTGACAGGCATCGGTCAGATCGGTGGCGACGAGCACTTCGCGAACCTCACGCACTTCGTCAGGTTTCACGATCCAGACGGGGCACGGCGCCGTTCGCAACAGCCGCTGGGCTGTGCTGCCGAACAGCGTCCGCGATATACCGGACCGTTTCCGCGTGCCGACGACCACCAGGTCATGCTTCCCCTCGTCAATCTGCTTGAGCAACTGCTCCCACGTTGAACCGATCCGCACGATGGACAACGCGGGAATTCCTTGCGCGGCGGCCTGCGTCACGAGCGTGTTGAGCGCCTTCTTTGCGTAGTCTTCGACGGTGACGAAGACGTTTTTCACGTCCTCGCGAATCAGCTCGTAGGCCTGCTCGGAGATTTCGATCACCGCACAGAACGTCACTTTCGCTTTCGTCGCGGCGGCGAGCTCCAGGCCCTGACGCACGGTCGCCGCGGCGACGGGAGACAATTCGTCATCGGCCAGCCGGTCGCCATGACGCAAGTCGACGGCGATCAGGATGTTCGACGGAGTTCTCATGGCAAATTCCTCGGCTGACAGGTGAATCGACGGGGTGATGATTCAATTCTCCGTCCGTCCGCGCGAATTCGCAAGCCGCGACGCAGGCCGCGATCGCACGTGCTATCCAAGCCTGGATGCGCTCGGCACTGTGGCGGAACTTGGGCGCTCAGCGGACGGTGGTGGACTTGCCGGAGAGGGCCGTCAGTTGCTCTTCCAGGTCCAGGAGTTTGTGCTTCGCCGATTCCAGTTGCTGCTCTTTCGAAGACGGCTTGTGCTTGACGAGGCGCTTCAACCAGTCGTTCGATGGCAGCTTCAGATGCGGCCACGCATGAGTGGCGTGCATGGCTTCCGCCGTCTGGCTGGCTTCCTGTGCCATGTGCCTCGACAGGAGGCCGTCGTGCGAGAGTTGCACCTGGGTCAATTCGTCGGCGAGGTCGCTGGCCTCGGCGTCGCCCGTGAGATACAGCCCGACGTGCGCCTGCTCGACGGCGGCGATCACCCAGCTCGAACCGGACGGCTTCTTATGGGCGCGGGCGGAACAGGTAACGGTGCACCAGTCGCCGCGCCACTCTTTCGGCACGAGGCACAACAGGACGAACTCTTTCGCGCCTTCGAGCGAGACGCCGGCGGACGGACGGAGCTTGTAGAAGACGCCGTAGCCGCGGTTGATCGTGCCGCTGGCGAGGACGAGCTTCTTCGGCGCAACGCGCTCGTAGTGGTTGGATTCAGTTTTCTTGTTGGACAGGTTCTTCGAGGCGCCGAGGCTGATGATGGAATATGACACGCGCGTTTCGCCGGTGAGGGCGTCGGCATTTTCGGTGCTGTCAGTCACTTCGATGCGGTCGTCGGCAGCCGTGCTTTCCAGCGTGGTGTTCGGTAGGAAGTCGAGCACTTTCATCCGCAGATCGGGGCCAGTGATCATGTAGACGAAATCCTCGGTCGTCGCTTCGCCCCCTTCGACGAACCCCGCCGAGATGCGAAATTTCGCTTCGATCACTTTCAGATGCGGATGCGCTTTGGCGCACTTTTCCGGGGTGACGTCCTGGCATTCAACTTTGCTGGGGATGTCGAACAAGACTTTAGTCTCGGCTGCGGTGAACGGATCGCTTCCGAGCAGTGCGCAGCCGAAGAAAAACACTTGCGCCGAGATTTGTTTCGCTAGCATCGCCGCCCCCCCTGTTCGCAAAGCCACTGAGCGAGGCGGAATGCTAGCAGTTCAACGGGATGCGTCAAGACCGATGGCACAGGGCGTCTCTCGCAGAGCACAAAGCAAAATGGGAACGCGGGGCGATGCCACGCGGACGGCGCGGAAGCGCGCGGATCGGACAGAAAAATCGCTTGCAGGTATTTTCCGCGTAATTCTGCGGGCTTTCGGCCAGCGTCCGTCCGCGTTCCGTTTTCCTCTGCCAGACTCGTCCTTCCGCAGGTCACGGTTTCTTGCGCGGGCGAGGGACGGTGCCGCGGGCGCTGTCGCGGCGGCTTTTGCGGCGGCGGCCGGAAGGTTTGTCGCCGCCCCGCGCGAAGCCCGGCTCGTCGTCGCCGACGTTGGCCATCTGGCCGATCTGGTTCTTCAATTGCAGGATCTTGTCACGCAGCTTCGCGGCCCGTTCGAAGTCGAGCGTTTCCGCCGCGGCGAGCATTTCCCCTTCGAGTGCCTTGAGAAACTCCTGCGTGACGAACTGCGATTCGTTGTTCGCGCCGGCCGTTTTCTGCACGAGCTGCCGGGCCTGGATTTCTTCTTCGATGCCGCGGCGAATCGCCTTCTTGATTGTCTCCGGCGTGATGCCGTGCTCCTTGTTGTATTTCATTTGCAAGTCGCGGCGGCGGTTCGTCTCGTCGATCGCCCGCTGCATGCTGGGCGTGACGCTGTCGGCGTAGAGGACGACTTGCGCGTTCACATTGCGGGCCGAACGGCCAATCGTCTGAATCAGCGACGTATCGCTCCGCAGAAAGCCTTCTTTGTCGGCATCGAGAATCGCGACGAGCGACACTTCCGGAATGTCGAGGCCTTCCCGCAGCAGGTTCACGCCGACGACGGCGTCATACTTGTTCTCGCGCAGCTCTCGGAGAATCTCGACCCGCTCGAACGCGTCGAGTTCCGAGTGGAGCCACGCGCAGCGGATCGCTTCCTCGCGGAGATAGGTCGTCAAATCCTCGGCGAGGCGTTTGGTCAGCGTGGTGATGAGAACTCGCTCGCCGACTTCGGCGCGCTGACGGATTTGCTCGATGAGATGCGGGACCTGGCCGCGCGCCGGATGGATCGAAATTTCCGGATCGACCAGCCCGGTCGGCCGGATGACCTGCTCGACAATTTCTCCTTCGGACTGCTCCAGTTCCCAGTCGTCGGGTGTGGCAGAGACAAAAATTGTCTGCTTGCGGCGGGTGTTCCATTCATCGAACTTCAGCGGGCGGTTGTCGAGTGCCATCGGCAAGCGGAAGCCGTGTTCGACGAGCGTCGTCTTGCGCGCAAAGTCGCCGGCGTACATCGCCCGAATTTGCGGCACGGTGACGTGCGACTCGTCGATGAACATCAGGAAATCGTCGGGGAAGAAGTCGAGCAGCGTGTATGGCGGCTCGCCCGGTTTGCGGCCGGAGAGGGCCCGGCTGTAGTTCTCAATACCCGGGCAGAAGCCAATTTCGTGCAGCAGTTCCAGGTCGTGCCGGGTGCGAGCGTTGAGCCGCTGCGCTTCGAGCAATTTTCCCTCACGGCGAAATTTTTCGAGCTGCGTGACAAGTTCGCCTTCGATCTCGTCGCACGCCGCGTTGATGCGGTCTTCCGGCAAGACATAATGCTTGGCGGGATAGACGTAGATTTCGTCGAGCCGTTTAAGTTCCTCGCCGGTGAGCGGGTTGATGATCGCCAGCTTTTCGACTTCCTCGCCCCAGAGTTCCACGCGGTAGGCGAATTCCTCGTACGCCGGCCAGACTTCGACGACGTCGCCGCGGACGCGGAAATGGGCCCGTTGCGGGACGATGTCATTACGAGTGTACTGGATGTCGCAAAGCTTGCGGAGGAACTCGTCCCGATCGACAAATTCGCCGACACGGAGCGGGACCATCGCTTCTAGGTAATCCTTTGGCGAGCCGAGGCCGTAGATGCAGCTCACCGACGCGACGACCACGACGTCGCGTCGACTGACGAGAGCGCTCGTCGCCGCCAGACGCAAGCGGTCGATTTCTTCGTTGATCGAGGCGTCCTTCTCGATGTAGATGTCGCGTTGCGGGATATAGGCTTCGGGCTGATAGTAGTCGTAATAGCTGACGAAATAGCTGACGGCGTTGTGCGGGAAGAAATCGCGGAACTCGGCGAACAATTGCGCCGCCAGCGTCTTGTTGTGCGACAACACGAGCGCCGGCCGCTGCAACTCGGCGATGACGTTCGCCATCGTGAACGTCTTGCCGGAGCCGGTGACGCCGAGCAGCGTCTGGCTCCCTTTTTCCTCTTTGAGACCGCGCACCAGTGATTGGATCGCCTGCGGCTGATCCCCGGCGGGCGCGAAATTGGAGACAAGTTGAAATTGCGGCATAGTTTTTATTCATTCCGAGCGGGGGCCGTAAGGCCCCTGAATGGGACGTCGATTTGTCATGGCACGTACTTTTAGGGGCTTACGCCCCCCGCTCAGAGCCTTGGCTCCTCGCCGCGCGGCAATACAACGATCAGCAGCGTCGCGATTGGGCCGAGGCAGAGCGAACCCAGCCACCACAACAAGCCGCTGCGGCCTTTCGATTGCGCCAGGCCGGCGTTGATGAGCGACAGCGTCCCCCAGCCGACGAAATATTCCGGATGTTCGCCCATTTCGATTCCTTACGGCATCACAAATTGATGGCCTTGCGGGCGGACCGTCAACACGGGACACGGCGCCGTGCGGACGACGCTTTCCGCCACGCTGCCCATCAGGACGTGCGCCAACCCGGAGCGGCCGTGCGTCGTCAGTACGATCAGGTCGACGTCCTTGTCGCGGGCGTAGCGGACGATCTCCGCCCGCGGCGATCCTTCGACGATCGCATGCACGACTTTTCGATTCGAAGCCCACTGCGCATCGACGGTCTTGGTCATCGCCTGCTCCGCTGCGGCGCGCGACTCCTCCATGTAGCGCGGCAAGGCGAGCCCCATGCCGAAATCGGGCGCGGCGACGGCGTGAATCTCCAACGCATGCAGCACGTGCAATTCGGCGTCGAACTTCGTCGCCAGTTCGCAGGCGTACTTCGTGGCGGTCGCGGAGTAGGTGCTGAAATCGGTCGGCAACAGAACTCGCTGAATCCGAATGGTCATGATGGGTCTCCTCGTTTGTCGGGTGGGCTGCGCCCACCATTCCGCGGAGCGTTCGTCGTGGTGGGCACAGCCCACCCTGCAAAAGCTATTCTACGGAGATGCCAGCCAATGAGGTAGCGGCTCTTTTCGTGAGCGGGCGGGTCGTCTATGCTGAGCCGCATCTCTTCCTGGTGAGAGGACAGCATGACTGCAACCACTGATCGCCGCGGGTTCTTGCAGACTTCGCTCGGCGCGGCCGGATTCGCCCTGTTCCCCCGGTCCTCTCTACGGGCCGACGAAAAGCCCCGCGAGAAACTTCCGATCGCGGCCGTCGTCACGGATTACCGCCGCAACACGCACGCCGATGTCATCGTCGGCAAAGTGCTCGAAGGCTGGGAACAGGACGGCGGCCCAGGACCAGATTTGAAGCTCGTCTCGCTCTACGCGGACCAGCATCTCGAAAATGACCTCAGCGAATCGCTGGCTCAGAAGCACGGCTTTCGGCTGGCGAAGACGATCGACGAGGCGTTGACACTCGGCACCGGGTCGCTGGCAGTCGGCGGCGTGATCCTCGTCGCCGAGCATGGCCGTTATCCCGAAGTTCCCGGCACGCTGCAGGTGATGTACCCGAAGCGGCAGTTCTTCGACGAAGTCTTCGCGGTGTTTCGCAAGTCGAACAAGATCGTGCCGGTCTTCAGCGACAAGCATCTGGCGCACACCTGGAGCGACGCCAAGCACATCTACGATACGACGCGAGAATTAAAAATCCCGTTCATGGCGGGGTCGTCGGTTCCGGTCTTCTGGCGCGTGCCGTCGGAGACGATCCCGATCGGATCGGAAATCACGGAAGCGATGGCCTTGGGATATGGCCCGCTGGAGCACTACGGCTTTCATGCCATCGAAGGTTTGCAGTGTCTGGTCGAACGCCGCCAAGGAGGCGAGACCGGCGTGAAATCGATCCAATCGGTGATGGGCGACGCCATCTGGCAGGCGGAGAAGGACGGCCGCTGGTCGAAGGCATTGTTCGACGCCACGGTGGCCCATTCGCCGACGCCTTACGCCGGTAAGTCGCCGCGCCCGAAAGAGATGGCGAAGGACGCCGTGTTCTATCTGATCGAATACCGCGACGGTCTGAAAGCAACGGTCGCGATGGGGACCGGGTACACACACGAGTTCACCACGGGCGTGTCACTCCGCGGTCAAGAGAAGCCGTTCGTCGTGACATACTACGGCCAGGAGGGCAATCCCTTCGCTCACTTCGCGACGATGCTGCGAGCGATCGAACACATGATGCACACCGGGAAGCCGGCGTACCCGGTGGAACGGACGCTCCTCACGACGGGCGTGCTTGACGCGTCGCTCCACAGTTGGGCCGAACAGAGCCGGAAGATCGACACGCCGTACCTGGAAATCGCCTATCAGCCCGCCGACTGGCCGTTCGCGAAAGGGACTGCTCCACCGCCGCGCGGGCCATGAGACATTAGGAAACCTTCCGAACGAGTAGAGAAGAACTCATAGTACGAAATGACATCCGCGGCAGGCATCGGCATCATCGCACCGGACAGCGTTCACCATGCACTGGAGTTGCTGGGCGACGCCCGCGAGTTGGCGAACCGCGTGCCGTGTGGCGTCTCGGTGCTGACGGCGAACGCGGATCCCGAGTTCCACACGCAAATGTTCGCCCACGGCGCCGATGAGATTGCGGTGGCCGAGCAACTGGCACTGGGACCGAACCATCGTCTGGCGTGCGCTCGGACATGGGTGAAAGAACGCGAGCCACGCGTCGTCTTCGTCGGAGCCGACGGCGACGACCGTGTTCTCGCCGCGCGACTGGCCGTTGCTGCGGAATTGCAACTTTTTGCACCGGTGTTGTCGGTGTCGCTGCGGAATTCGCAGTGGCAAGTGACGGCGCTCCATGCTGACGGCCGGCGGACGCAGCAGATCACGTTGCGGCAGACGGAAAGAATTCTCGTCACGCTGCGGGCCGGCGTCGCGCAGCCGATGCACTCGGACCCGAGCCGCCATGGCACGGTGAGGTCGCTGACAATCGAACCGCAACCGGAATCATCGCGGATCGTCGAACGCCGGCCGGCCGATCCCGCGACGACCGACATCGTCCATTTGCCGCGGCTGGTCTCCGGCGGACGGGGGCTCGGCGGTCCGGAGGGATTTGCGTTGCTGCGCCAAGTCGCCGAGCGGTTGGACGCCGGGATCGCCGCGAGCCGGATGGCGGTCGATCTCGGCTGGATCGAACGAGACCGGCAAGTCGGCCAGACGGGGAAAACCGTGTCGCCGGAGCTGTACCTGGCGTGCGGCATCAGCGGCGCGAGCCATCACCGCGAAGGGATGTCCGACAGCCGGCACATCATCGCGCTGAACAACGACCCCGCCGCGCCAATCTTCCAACTGGCGCACCTCGGTCTGGTCGCTGACTGGCGCGAAACGCTGGAGCGTTTCCTCGAACTGACGGCGGACAAGGAGCGCTGATGTTTGGCCGTGAAGACATCACGCGCGTAATTCTGGGGAATGTCCCGGCGTGGATGTCGATCGGCTTCTATGTTTTGGCGGCGATCGCGAGTGCGGCCGCGGCGTATGGATTCGTGCAGCGGCGGCGGTTGCGGCAATCGGGCCGGTGTAGCGAGTCTCGGCCGTGGGATTGGCGGGCCGCGCTGAATTACGTCTTGTTCCAGGAGCAAATTCGCCGCGATCCGTTCGCCGGCGTGGCTCATCTGCTGGTGACGTACGGCTTCCTCATCTTGTTCTGGGGAACGTGCCTGGTCTTTCTGGAGCACGACACGCCGCTCCATTTCTTTTACGGCGGGTTCTATCAGGCGGCGTCGCTGGTCATCGATCTCGGCGGCGTCGCGTTTCTGGTCGGACTCGGGATGTTCCTCTGGCGGCGGCACGGCAAGTCGCATTCATTCGTACTGAAGGAATGGTGGGTCGCGTCCCTGACGTGGCTGTTGTTCGCGATCGGCGTTTCAGGATTCCTCCTGGAAGCGACCCGCATCGCCGAGAATCTGCCGGCGTTCGAGCGCTGGAGCGTCGCCGGGTATTCGCTCGCCGTCGTGTTACGGGCCGGCGGCATTTCGGGACCAACGGCCTTGACGTGGCATCGGGGCCTGTGGTTCAGCCACGCGGCGTTGTGCGTCATATTCTTTGCGCTGTTGCCGTGGCAGTTCTTTTCGCACATGACGTACGGGCTCGCGAGCTGGCTGCAACGGCGGCGCGTGCCGTCTAGCCAATTGCCTGTGCCAGTGATGGCTGCAGCGCCCGGCGTGTCGGAAGTACAGGACTTCTCCGCGTGGGAATTACTGCAGACCGATGCCTGCACGACGTGCGGACGATGCGTATCGGTTTGCCCCGCCGCCGCCGCCGGGAAACCGCTGAAACCGCGGAGCGTGGTGCTGGGGATTCGTGCGGCGATGGACGACGGTTTTGATTTTGTATCCGTGAAACGCTCGCCCCCTCACCCTAACCCTCTCCCCCGCGGCGGGGGCGAGGGGACAGAGCCGCAAGCAGTCGGACGTCTTTCTGACTATGTTCGCGACGAATCGCTGTGGTCGTGTACCACCTGTGCGGCGTGCAACTCGGTTTGCCCTGTGGGAATCGACGTCTACGGCAAGATCGTCGAGCTGCGCCGCGGGCGGGTGGAAACGGGCGTCGTGCCGGAAGCCGCCCAGCAGGTGTTCGAATCGGTCGCCGAGAAATCGAATCCCTTCGGACGGCCAAACGCCGACCGCATGTTGTGGGCCCGCGGACTCGATGTCCCGGAAGCGAAGCCGGACGAGCCGGTCGAATTGCTCTACTGGGTCGGTTGCTCCGGGAGCTTCGACGCCGATGGGCAGAGCGTTTCGCGGGCCATGGTCAAAATACTCAAGCATCTCGGCGTCAACTTCCGCGTGCTCGGTTGCCGCGAACGGTGTACCGGCGACCCGGCCCGGCGGCTCGGCGAAGAGGGACTGTTCCGCGAGCAGGCCGAACGCAACCGAGAAACGCTTCAATCACACGGCGTGAAAAAAATCCTCACGCACTGCCCGCACTGTTTCAATACGTTCCGCAACGAGTATCCGCAACTCGGCAACGCGGCGTGGACCGTGCAGCATCATTCCGAGTTCCTCGCCGGAGCGGTCTCGCAAGGCCGCTTGCAATCGCCGCTGTCCAGCGAGCGGATGACGTATCACGATCCGTGTTATCTCGGCCGGGGCAACGGCGTGACGGAGCCGCCGCGCGACGTGTTGCAGAAATTGCAGCCGCAGCCGATCGTCGAAATGCCGCGCAACCGCGAAGAATCGTTCTGCTGCGGGGCCGGCGGCGGCACGATGTGGGTCGATATCCCCGGCGAAGAACGCGTCGAGCATCTGCGATCCAAAGAAGCCGCGGCGACTGGGGCGAGCACCGTTGTCACGGGCTGCCCGTTCTGCAAGGTGATGCTGCGCACCGGCCTCGAAGCGACAGCGGCGACGTCCGTCCGCGTGCAGGATCTTGCCGAACTCGTCGTGCAGGCGGAGGGACTGTGATCATGCCGCAGTTCGTCGCGCTCCTGGCTAGCACCGTCACGGCGGACGGCGCACGGGTCATTTCCGTTTCCGATCGCGCGGCCGTCGCGCTGGCGTTGGACTGCCGTTCGGAGTGTGTCGCGGGGCATCTCCCCGGCGACCGCTGGGCCGCGGAGTATGCCCTCGCCGCCGGGATGCCGTGCGCGCAGGTCGTTTCAAATGAGTGGCCGAACGAGTTTGATCTGGTTTTCGTGGGAGGTGGTTTCCTGGAACACGTCGGCGACGCCTACGCGGCGAAATTAGCAGAGCCGTGTGGGGCGGTGCTGCTGTTCGACGTGCTGAAATGCACGCGACGATCAAAACGAGAATGGGCGCTGCTCCGCGACGCTGGCCGCGGAGCGCGGGACGTGATCGCGGTCACTGGTCCGGCAGTGATTGTTGTTTCCTCCTCCGTGCCTTGTCCGCCGTATGTGTCCCGATCGCGCCGGCAGCGAGCACGATCTGCCGCGTCTCCAACATCAAGTCTCACTCCTCATGCCTCAAGTCGCTCCGCCATCGACTGGCAGCCCGCGCGGCCGCGCACGCGCCGGGCCAATACGACCGCGGCGAATGCTGCCGCGGATCACCGCATGGACTCCGCGTTCGGCGTCACGGCGGAAACACCGGCGGCAAAGAACGAGCCGATCGCCGCCGACCCGCTGACGTGCGCCCGCCACCTGGTGCGGTATCTGGCGCATCACGGATTTCTTCAAGTCGAAGTGGAATATACGGCGTTACCAGCGTCAGCAGGGAAGTCGGCGACATCCATTCCACCGGAGCAAGCCCCACGGTTCGAGGTTCGATCCACCAGCGCTTCCATCGCCCGGCGGCCAAGAAGACCCGGCGAGGCACTCGACCGCCGGCAGCGGCAGCCGCGGCCGAAAACTGAATCACAATCCATCACCTCGAGACAACCACGCCGGCTAAGCGGCCCGCCGTTGGCGGAGCGCGGTCCGCGGCGCTTTTTGCAGAATCACGCAGGAACCATCGACTGAGGATTGGCCCGCCGCGTCTCGCTGTTCGCGTTCGGCTCGAGAGCGCCCGCCGTTGAAGTGCGAATGTGAATATCGCGCTGCGGAAAGGCGATCTCGATCCCCGCCTGATGAAACTGATGGGCGATCTCGGTCAACAGTTCATGCCGGAGCTGCAAATAGATGCTCCGCGACGGCATGTAGACCCGGAGGACGAAATTCAACGTGCTCTCGGCGAAATCGTCGAACAGCGCGTGCGGCGGCGGTTCCTCGAGCACCAGCGGATGCCGCGTGGCGATCTCCAGCAGCAGCTGGCGGACAACGTCGGGATTCGTGCCGTAGGCCACGCCGACAACGATGCTCATGCGCGACACGGTACTCGACAGCGTCCAGTTCATGACGCGGCCGGTGATGAACTCCTTGTTCGGCACGACCAGTTCGCGCATGTCCCAGTCGATGATCGTGGTGGCGCGCATCTGAATTCTGCTGACGTGCCCGGTCACGTCGCCCACCGTCACGATGTCGCCTAGGCGCACTGGCCGTTCGAACAAGAGAATCAGGCCGGAGACGAAATTGGCGAAGATTTCCTGCAATCCGAAACCCAGTCCGACGCTGATGGCCGCCACCAGCCATTGGACTTTGGACCAGCCGATGCCGATGGTGGCAAAGGCGCTGACCAACCCCAGCGCGGTGATGGCGTATTGCGAGACGGTGGTGATGGCGTAGCGCACGCCAGCATCCAGCGGCAAGCGCTGCAACAGGGTGATTTCCAGCAGGCTCGGCACGTTCCTGGCGGCGGCGAACGTCAGCGCTGCCAGAAGCACCGCGAGCAACACGTTGTCCAGCGTGATTGGCTGGCGTACGGTCGCCGCATCCGCATCGCTGCCAGCGGGGACTTCTATGGCCCACAGCTCCACATGTCTCAAGGCCCCCAACGCCGGCAGCACGTCGATCCAGATGAGCCACAAGCCGGCGACCAGTCCGACCAGTAAGGCGAGCTGCAAGGCCTTGCGCGTCTGCTTATTGATGTCCGAAAGCTTCAGTTCGGGTTGCGTCTTCACCACCGCCGCCGGAGCCGCAGGACCGCTCGCCGCCTCGGCAGCGTCGGCTTGGGCACGGCGTTCGCGAGCCTTGCGCATGGCCAGATCGCGATACGACAACAGCGACCAGCGCAACAGGGCGGAATAGACGATCCACAGGCCGATCAATAGCCAGAACGTCGCTAACAGTCGCCAGGCAAGTTCCAGGGCCGTGAAGTAGTAGCCGCCGCACGCCAAAATTCCGAGAGAAATCGGCGCGGCCAGTGCCGCCAGATGCCAGAATCGTTGCCAGCGGCTGGACCAGCCGTCGGGGGTGGACGCCACGATTTTCTCCAGCGCACCTCCCTCGGGCCGCAACAGACGATGACTGCAGAACAGCAGCATCAACAGGGCGCCCAGAAACGCCAGCCGGCCAAGCGAGTTCTTGATGGCCTCGCCGGACTGCGCTTCGGTCATGGTCACGATCAACAGGAACGGAAGACCGCCCAGCATGAACCACAAGACCGTGGAGCGAATCAATCGCACGGCATCCGGATCCCAGGCGAAGTGGCTCTCCCCCAGTCCGCGTCGCCGGCACACTTGACGGAAGAATTCCAGCGTTCCGAAAACGATGGCGGTCGCCGTCAATCCCTTGCCGAGCGCGTCCACGAATTCGGAGCGAATGTCCGACGCGGTCAGCCGGACGCCCAGATACGCCAGCAACCCGGGCCACAGAGCGGCCAGCAACCCGGTAAGTACGATGGCGCGCAGCGTCGGCCAATAGGAGGTCAGGTTGCTGCGCTCGGCCTGCTCGCCCAGCTGCGTCAACATCCGCCTCACAGGCCGCTGCACCAGGATCAGCAGGATCCACAACGCCGCGATGAACGCCGTCAGCGCCGGATGCTGCAACACATCCGCCTGCCAGGCTTTGGCCACCTCCAGCCAGGCGGCGGGACTTGCCAGCCACATCAGCGACGAGGCCGTCTGCTGCCAGAGCGACGGAGCGATCATCGTCGTGCTGCGAATCCACAGTATGCGTTCGTCACAAAAGGCGGCGTATTCCTGGGTCTTGGCAATCAGTTGCCGCTCGCGGACATCGAGTTCGACGAGTTGATCGAGGTAGCTGTTGGAATCGGCGATCAACGAATCGTACAGGTCGCGCTGGGCTTCCAGAACGTTGCGCACTTCCTCCTCGAAAAACTCGCGGCCGGCTCCCATCGCCTCCGGATCGAGACCCTGGAGCACCTCCTTCACGCGCCGGTTCAGCGTGGCGAGTTCATTGCGGCGTTCCTCGTCGTCGATCAGCTCCAGGTACGCAGTCGAGATCTCCTGGCTGCGGGTCTTGATGCGCCGTTCCATCATGCCGACATCGAGCAATTCGTCCCGCTGCTTGCGCAGCAAGAGCCCGATGGCTTCCGTCGCTCCGGCGGTTTCGTAGCGTTGGGTGACCTTCTTGTAGCGCTCTTCCAGGGCGGAAACCTGCTGGTCGACCTGCTCCAGTTCGCGTGAGGTTTCTTCGATGCGCTCGGACAGCGCTTTCCTGCGCCTGGCCAGTTCTCCGTTCGCATCCGCGATCTGGCGAACGGAGGGATGAGCCTGAGCCGACGTCTTGCGGGCGGCCAGCGCCTGATGTTCCGCTTCCTGCCGCCGCCGTTCGTTGACCAAAGTCCGCAGCGACTTGGCCCGAGCTTCCGCCTCCGCAACGCGGCGGGCAGCCAGGTCCCGTTGAACGGACAACAGCTCTCCCGTCGATTCGTAGTACTGCAGCTCCGATTGGCAGGCGGCGATCTCGGCGTTGATCGACCGTTTGCGGGCTTCGAGAGATTGCCGGTTCGCCAGGGTCAGTTCCGCCGGCTCGTCCGGCGGCGGCTTGGTCTCGAGCTGTTTCTGAATGTCCGCCAACTGCAATCGGGCGGCGTCGATCCGTTTGGGGATTTCCAGCCGGCGGTCGGCGCGCCGCTTGGGTTCATCCTGCAGCGACTGCAGGCCGTCCTGCACCTCGTTCAATCGGGTTTCCGCTTCGGACAACGCCTCTTGAACCTGAGGATATGACGCCTCCTCTGGAACTTCCACGGGATGTTCGGAGACCGGCTGGGACAGTTCCGCTTTGACCGTCTCGAACGCCTCCGGCGCTTTGCGGCGCAGCGACTGGAATTGTTCGTTGCGGGCCAATGACTCCCCGGCGGACCGCAATTGTTCGACCGTCTTCGTATAGACGTCAATCAACTTGCCTTTGAGGGCCGGTTCGAGTTCCTTGTCGTCTTCCACGCCCTTCAATCGGGACTGGACGGTGGACAACAGCTGCTCGTTGGCCGCGGACGCTGTCGGTTCCTTGGCAGGCGGTGGTTCCTCGGCCAGCGGCTGAAACGCCAGGCCGCTCGACGCCAGCAGGACCATCAGCGCACGCAACAGCATTCCAGTCCGGCGTGGCCTGTTCCATGGTCGCATGAGAACCCCTTTCGACATTCAACCCTCAATTTGCGAGCGGAACCGCATCGGCGAAGTTCGGCGGGAAGTCTAGGGGAATTTCGCATGTTCGGGTACCCTGAAATGCGGCTTTCGCCCAGACCTCAGCGTCTCCCGCTGCGACGATCTCGCGGAACCGCCGGAGGAAGTCAATTTGACAGTTCATCAGTCAGGCGCGAAGCACCCCACTCCTGACGAGAACAGATACGCTCAGGCGATTCAAAGCCCGTTCTGCCGAACACTCGCCGCGAGAAGAGTCTGTACGCAGCCCGGCAACCGAACGAGGCTGATCGCAATCCGATCCGGAATTGCCGCCCGGCAATCTCTGTCCTCTGGCAAGGGAAAATTCGCCGGCAGCCCGGTAAAATCCGTCGCAAGGAGTCACCATCCGTGGCGGAATTCGCCTATCTGTTCACGCCGCTGCGCGTCGGCCACCTGACGGTGAAGAACCGCATCTGCTGCAGTGCGCACGCCGACGCTCTCGCCGAAGACGGCATGCCCGGCGCACGCGAGCGGCGCTATTACGAGGAAAAGGCCCGGGGCGGCGTCGGGTTCATGATGTGCTTCGGCTCGGCGAGCATCCATCCGTCGAGCACCGCCCGCGACTGGAACGGCGTCGAGGTCTTCGATGACCGCGTGATTCCGTACCTCGCCGAGTTCAGCCAGACAATGCACAAATACGAGGTACCGGTCGTCTGCCAGATCACGCACCGTGGCCGGCGCGGCCGCAGCATCGACTTGTGGAACCGGTTGTACGGACCGAGCGACACGCGGGAGCCGAACCATCGCGAGAATCCGCATCCGCTGGAGCCAGAGCAAATCGAGGAATTCATCCGCTGTTTTGCCGCGGCGGCGGGACGATTGAAAGACGGCGGCTTCGACGGCTGCGAGGTGATGGCGAGCCATTGCCATCTCATCGATCAGTTTTGGACGCGGAACGTGAATCAACGGAACGACGAATACGGCGGCGACCTGGCAAACCGGCTGCGGTTTGGCATCCGGGTGCTGGAAGCCGTCCGTGAGCGCGTCGGCAAGAACTTCATCGTCGGCATCCGTGTCACCGGCGACGACTTTCAGGAGAACGGCCTCGGCAACACCGACATGCAGGAAATCTGCGGCCGGCTCAATGAACTGAAGCTGATCGACTATTTCAATGTGATCGGCGGCACCGCGGAAACGTTTGTGGGCGAGGCGACGGCCGTGCCGAATATGTCGTTCAAGCTCGGCGTGTACGCGGGGCTGTCGGCGAGCATCCGGCAAGTCGTCGACGTGCCGGTGATCGTCACTGGTCGTGTGGTCGATCCGGTGCAGGCCGACAAGATCATCGCTGAGGGCCAAGCGGACTTGTGCATTATGAACCGGGCGCTGATTGCCGACCCGCACATGCCGCACAAGGCGCAAGCCGGCCAGTTGGACGACATCCGCCAGTGCATGGGCTACAACGAAGGCTGCATCGACCGCATCTACACCGGTCGCGGCGTGACGTGTGTGCAGAACCCAGTCATCGGCCGCGAACGGGACTGGGCCGAACTGCCGCCCGCACAGACGAAGAAGAAAATCGTCGTAGTCGGCGGCGGGCCAGCGGGGTTGGAAGCGGCCCGCGTCGCCGCGGCGCGGGGGCATCGCGTCACACTGTTCGAGAAATCGGATCAACTCGGCGGGCAAACGCTGATCGCCAAGCTGGCTCCCGGCCGGCAGGATTTCGACGGGGCGACGCGGTGGTCGAGCCTACAATGCCGCAAGCTTTGCGTCGACATTCGGCTTAATACGCCGGCGACCGTGAAAACAATTCTGACGGAACGGCCCGATGTCGCGATCGTCGCCACGGGAGCGCGCGCCCGCAAACCGCAGCTCGCCGGCATGGACCAGCATCAACTCGTCTCCGCATGGGACGTTTTGACCGGAACCGCGGGAACGCTGGGCAACGTCGTGCTGGTGATCGACGAGGAATACGGCCACCAAGGCCCTACGGTTGCCGAGTTCCTGCTCGACCAGGGCAAGGACGTCGATCTCATCACCAGCCAGGAGACGATCGGCAACTTTCTCGGCGCGACGACGCGGCCGCCGCTGTTGCGGCGGTTATTCCGCAAGGGTGTGCAGATTTTCAATCACCTGGAGGCAACGTCTCTGCAGAACGGCTGTCTCGTCGCGAAAAACATCTGGTCCGGCGAGTTGCATGAGGTCGGCCCCTACGAAAGTTTCGTGTATGCTTACGGCGGTGCGTCGATCGACGAGTTGAGCACGCCGCTCAAAGCGCAAGGCATCGCCGTGGAAGTCATCGGCGACGCCTTCGCCGCGCGGTCGCTGCAGCATGCGATTCTGGAAGGGCACAAACTCGGTAGGGAAGTCTAACGGGATATGCACGAACTCTCCGCGAACGCTCTCGACTACACAGCCCCCGAAACCTACGCCGGGTTGCGGCGGAATGTCGAAGAGGCCGTGACGTTGACGCCGGATGCGTATCGCAGCGAGGAATTCGTCCGCGTCGAGCAGGACCGGGTGTGGTCGCAGAGTTGGGTCGTCGTCGGCTACGAATCGG
>CAZDGB010000090.1:0-23439 GCA_964504645.1 uncultured Planctomycetaceae bacterium
TTCGCACTCTTCGTGTTTCAGTCTTCCCCATGACCAGCACCGTCATCCACGATCTTACCCGCTGGGGCCCGCAGCAGACGGACGCGGTGCCGACGTTGCCGGAGGCCGAGGCGTACTGCCGGCGGCTGGCGACGACGCATTACGAGAATTTTCCGGTCGTCTCGTGGATGTTGCCGGCGGCGCTCAAGCAACCGTTCTGCAACGTCTATGCGTTCTGCCGCTGGGCCGATGACTTGGGCGATGAAGCCGGCAGTCCTGAGCGGGCGCTCGAACTGCTCGCCTGGTGGCGGGACGAAACGGAACGCTGTTACGCGGGAGAACGACGGCATCCAGTGTTCGTCTCGCTGAAACCGACGATCGACCGGTTCGCGATTTCGCGCGAGCCGTTTCTCGATCTGATCTCGGCGTTCGAGCAGGATCAAACGGTTCGCGAATACGATACGTTCGCTCAATTGACCGATTATTGCCGCCGCAGCGCCGCCCCGGTCGGACGGCTGGTATTGCTCGTCTGCGAGCAATCGACGCCGCAAAACGTCGCGTGGTCGGACTCGATCTGCACCGGACTGCAATTGGCGAACTTCTGGCAGGATGTCGCCCGCGATTTCGCCATCGGCCGCATTTATCTCCCGAAAGAGGATTACGAACGCTCCGGACTGCAGCGCCGCGATTTTCCGTTGCAAGCCACGACCGATTCGTTCCGCGAACTGCTGAAATTCGAAGTCGACCGGGCGCGGCAGTTTCTGTTAAGCGGATTGCCGCTGGTCGAACATCTGCCGGGACGACTGCAGGTCGCCATCGATCTCTTCGCTCGCGGCGGACTGAGGATTCTCGAACGGATCGAACGGATGCACTACAACGTCTGGGAGACGCGGCCCCAAGTCACGAAGTTCGACGCGCTCGGTCTGCTGGCGGCGAGTTGCCTGCGCTACGCGCGGCGACGAATGACATCGCGAAATCACGCCGCGCCGGTGCGACCGGCGTCCACGGTGACGCCATGACCGACCGGTTGGAGGCGTCGTATCGCTACTGCCGCTGGCTGACGCGGCAAACCGCTGGCAACTTTGGCTACGCTTTCTGGGCGCTGCCGCAGAAAGAGCGCCGGGCGATGGACGCCCTCTATGCGTTTATGCGGCTGACGGACGACATCGGCGACGAACCCGGCGTCAGCCGCGAGCACCGAGACGTCCAACTCAAGCAGTGGAAGATCGACCTGGCCTCCGCGTTACGCGGCAAGATGCCGCAGCATCTTGTCTGGCCGGCGCTGGTCGACGTGATGAATACCTTCGCGATTCCGGCGGAGTTGCTGAACGACGTGATCGCCGGCGTAGAGATGGACCTGTCGCCACGCGAGTTCGCGACGTTCGCCGAGTTGTCGGATTACTGCTATCACGTCGCGGGGGCGGTCGGCCTGTGCTGCATCCGCATCTGGGGATTCACGGGCGATAGCCACGATTCACGCGCCATCGATTGCGGCCTCGCGTTCCAGTTGACGAACATCCTGCGCGATCTCGGCGAGGATGCGGAACGAGGGCGAATCTACTTGCCGCGAGAAGACCTGGAGCGTTTCGGTTATTCCGCGGACGATCTGCGGGCGCGACACGTCACCAAAGAGTTCCGCAACCTGATGGCGTTTCAGACGGAACGGGCCTGGTCGTACTACCAGCGTTCCGAAGCGCTGCTCGACGATCTGGCTCCCGCGGGACGTCGCGTCTATCGCGCCATGCGCGAAATTTACGGCGGGCTGCTACACGAGATCGAACGCCGGCACTTCGACGTCTTTTCACGGCGGATTCGGTTGCCCGTTTGGCGAAAACTCTGGATCACCGGCAAATCGCTCTGTGCCATGGAAGCCGCGGGGCTGCGCCCCCGCGGGACCGACGGGGCGCAGCCCGTCGGCTTCTAAAAAGCGAAACGCCTCGCAATCTTTACGATTGCGAGGCGTTCGTAGTTCGTTCGGCGCGGGTCTCCTGACCCCGCCGTTTTTTGTGCGGTCTCCCGACCGCTGCCTTTTTCTTACATCGAAGAGGAGACCTGCGGTCGGAAGAGCGGCGGGGTCAGGAGACCCGCGCCGAACAGGCGTCATTCAATTCCTGGCGGCGACGCGTACTTCTCGGGGCTTTCCACGAATTTGTCGTGCGATTCCTGCGAGCCGAAGAGATACAGCCGGCCTTTGTACCACGCGGCGTGATCCAGCGTCCCTTCGACGACGTCCTGGGCATCGGTCAGCACCACGACGTCGGCGCCGTAGGCGGCCGGGGCATAGCGGGCCGCGTCGGCTTCGAACTTGGCCTGGGCGTCTTGCGAGGCGAAGAAGAATTTCTGGCCGCGGTACGAGGCGACGAATTCCGGTCGCGAATCGGCGAGGGCGCGCTGGTCCCGCAGCGTCACCGGGCAGAATCCCTTCAGGCCTTTCATGTCGGTCCGCTGAATGATCCGCCGCATCTTGGACGCGGTCGATTCGTCGACCGTCGGATCCTCGGCGGGAATCTCCTTACCGATCGCGGGTTCTTCCGGCAACTCGGCGGGCGCATCGGCGTCTTCGAGCGTCATGCCCGAGTACGGATTCGTTGCTTCGCCCGGAGCCTGCGGCTCGGAGTTTTCACTTTCATCGCCGAACGGATTGGGAAAATCGTCTTCGAGTTTCGGCAGAGCCGAGTCCTCTGGCGTCGAAACTTCCAGCGGTTGCTCCGCGGCGCCGGTCTCCGGTTCCGCGAACATTTCGTCGTCGTCTTCATCATCCTCGATCTCGTCTGACGTCGTCGGTGCGGCGAGCGGCGTCGCTTCCTCGGCGGGGAAAAACTCTTCTTCGCCGGGGAATTCCGGCGCGGCTTGCGGCTCGTTGGCCGGCGCCGGCTGTGCCGGTGCAGCGATCACTGGCGCCGGAGCCGCAGCCGGTTGACTCACCGGCGTGTAGACGGGCGCGGCATTCGTCGCGGAACGCGGGGCTGGCGCCGCCTGGGCTTGGGGAATCTGCGGTACGGGTGCGGCCTGACTGGGGACATACGCCGGCGCGAGTTGAGCGGCCGGCGGCATCGGCCGGACGGGCGCCGGCGTCGGCTGGGCATTTGTTCGATTCTCGCCGGGAACGAGCCGTTTGAAGAACGACGTCACGCGGCTCGGCGTGCGGCCGGTCGGCTGCGAGGCGGGAATGGTGGAATAGCGGGCCTGCGTCGGCAAGGGTCGCGGAGCGCCGTTCTGTCCCGGCACCGCCACGGCCGGCGTGGCTGGCTGCGGCGCGGCCTGAGGCGCCGACATCCGCATCGTCGGCATCTCGCGGCCGTCGCGTTCGTACAGTTCGCGCAGGCGCTGTTCGACTTCCGATTCGGACAGCAGCATGTCGCCGCCGGCGCTGTCGTAGCCTGCCTGCTGAATCGTGCCGGTACGCTTGCTGGTCTGACCGCTCAACAGGCCGGGCACCAGCAACCCCGCGGTGCAGGTTCCCAGCAAACAGGATCGCATCCAGAACTGGGTGCGTTCATCCATGACATCCGTCTCCTCGAAGATCGATTTCGGCATCCGGCGGGTGTTGCCGTCTCCGGCCGCGCAGGCCGGGACGAAAGCCGGTGGAATAGTCGTCAGATTCCGACGCCTCGCTGCACGGGGCCCGCCTTAGGCGCAGGGTTATCATCGACTTAGCGGTTCTGCGACGTGTTGCGGTTCTACGGAGGCCAACGCGAAGTCGGCATAAAGTGATTCTAGGGTCGCTGCAAACACGACTTTCCGTGAACTTTGCCCAGGCGTTAAGGTTTGCCTGACGCGAACACGCCGCAAAAGGCGGAAACCACAGATATCACAGATGGACGCAGATTTTGAAACCAGAAGATTGGCCGCCAAGAAACGTAAAAGGCTCAAAATAATCCGAGCGGAAATCGCACGATTTTTCCGTTCCTCTTTTGTGATTTTGTGCCTTTTGTGGCGATGCTCTATCTGCCGGAATTCCGCGTCAAGCTGTGAAATCTGCGGTTCTGCCTTGGCGCGTCTGGCGTCTCTTGGGTTTCATCTACAGTTGTGCCGCACGGTCCGAATCTGCAAGATGAACGCCGTCCACGGGAAATGAGTTCCACGAAAAGGATTGGTGCGATGGCGGATGCCCCTGTGTTTTCGGATGCCGATGCTTCAGGCGGAAAATCGGCGGCAAAGTCCGTCCAGGTTCCGCCGGGCGCCACGGTGATCATTCAACAGGGTGGAGCCGCCGGCTGGCGCAGCTGGGCGCTGCGGTTGATGCTGCTGGCACTGGGCGTCTCGATTTTGATGAACCTGGGACTGATCGCCGCCAACTACCAATACCTGGGCCTGAACGAGGGACCGGAGGAGCGTTTCTATAAAGGGGATCTCGCCGCCGAGGACAAGATCGCCGTGATCGACGTCTCCGGGACGATCATGCCGCCGTACACCGAGCGGTGGATCAAGCAGATCGACAAGGCCGGCAAGGACAAGCACGTCAAAGGAGTGCTGCTGGTCGTCGACAGCCCCGGCGGACTGGTGGCCGACAGCCATCAGATGTATCACCGGCTGAAGAAGCTGAGCGGCGAATTGAACAAGCCGGTTTACGTGCAGATGAAGCGCCTCGCAGCTTCGGGCGGATACTACATCTCCATGGGCGGCGGGCCGCAGGCCAAGATTTACGCCGAGGAGACGACGTGGACCGGTTCCATCGGCGTGATCATGCCGCGCTACGACGTCAGCCAGTTGGCCGACAAGGTCGGCGTGAAATCCGAACCGTTGACGACGGGGGAATTCAAGGACACGCTGAACCCGTTCAAGCCGATGACCGAATCCGAAAAGGATTTGTGGAAGAACATTCTCAATCAGTCGTACGAGAAATTCACGTCGATCATCGACGAGAACCGGGACACGCTCGACTTGGAGCAGGTGAAGAAACTCGCCACCGGCCAGATCTTCACGGCGAAAGACGCCCAGGAAAACGGTCTGATTGACGCCATCGGTTACGAAGACGATTCGCTCGACGCGTTGAAACAGAACCTCAGCCTGGGTTCCGTGCGCATCGTGAAGTACCACTCGCCGCTGACGCTAGTCGACGTGATTCTTGGCAACTCGAAGTCGAACGCCGGCGCGAGCTGGCAGGCGTTCCTCGAAGCCAGCGTGCCGCGGGCGTACTACTTCTGCTCGTGGCTGCCGCCGCTGCCGGAGTGACGATTTACGGCAAAATGTCGGCGACGCGAACCGGGGTCTGCGGAAACGCCAGCGTTTCCAGGCTTTCTTCGTCGCCGCGGACGAACGATTCTTCATACGTCCGTGATCCAAGAACCGGCTGCCGAAACACCAGCACCCGGCGTTTTCGCAAGTCGACGATCCAATACTCAGGAATGTTCGCCGACGCGTACAGCTTCAGTTTGCGATTCTTGTCGAACGACAGCGACCTGTCCGCGACTTCGACGAGCAGTGTTGCCGTCGTGGGGTGGTCAGAATAGTCGCGGGGTGAGCCTGGGACCACGGAGATGTCCGGCCCCGGCTCGGAGTTATCCGCCAATTTGAGTGGCAACTGCTCGCGAATCCACCAGTCTTTGCCGAATAGACTCGACAGCATCTGGTGCAAGAGTCCGATGGTCGCGGCGTGAGGATGCTTCTGCGGGCTCATCTCGACGATTTCCCCCTCGATGAGCTGCACGCGGCGTCCCTGAAAATAGCCTTGCTCCGCGAGACGATAATACGTCTCACGATCCCAATTCATGGTTCGAGGCTCGGCAAGGCTCATAGTCCAGTCCATCACGACAGGCGTCTCACGACACTTCATTGTAACGGACGAGACGACGTCAGGAAGTCTGCTTTTGGCGGCGAAGTCAGCCGGCTACAAGCGCCGCCGCATTCGCCGTGCGAATCTGCTTGCGGATCGGCTCCGGCAGATCGGACTCCTTCAGCTTCAACTCCGCCGACTCCCACACGAAGAACGGGGCGTGCGAGCCGAACAAAATTCGGTCGGCGGGCACCGATTTCATCAACCGGTCGATGCCGCCGACCCCTTCCAGCGTGGCGATGTCGAAATAGATTTTTCCGGCATGAGCCAGCGCGGCCTGCTGATCGGCACTGGTGCTCATCAAGGCATTCAACAAAACGATGCGCGATTCCGGAATCTGGCCCATCACGGATTTGAGCGGATTCACATCGACGTCGGGAACGCTCATGAGCCGATGCTGCGTCCGCGGGTCTTCCATTCGCGCGGCGATCTGCACGATCAGCTTGCGCTCGGCGGCGAGTTCGAGCAGCTTCGCGAATTTCGGGTCGTCCAATCCGTAGCCGTGATAGTTCGGAAAGAGCCGCAGGCCCCGCATGCCGTGGATTTCGTGGCAGCGGCGCACGTCGTCTTCCCAATCGGGCAGATTCGGGTCCACGGTGCCGAACGGAAGCAGCACGCCTTGGCCTTTCTCGCGGCATTCGTCGGCCAAGCGCTGGTTGACGCCGGCGACGTCGTGATGCAAAAGGCCTTCAAAGCTCCCCGCCCAGGCGCTCGTCACGCCTTTCGATTGCAGAAACGTCGCCAGCGAGGAGGTCTCGTCGAGCGGCAATCGCCGCGTCGGGTAGCGGAACAGCGACACGTTCACGTCGATCGTCACAGGCGGACTCCTTTCGCCTTGAGGATCGGCAGCAGCAGCGCCTTCAGGTTTTCGCCGAGAATCAATCGCCGCGCCTGTGGGGTGATGTTCGCCCCGAGCACCTTGGCCAGTTGCGACGAGAGGCTGCGGCCGCCAATGTCGCTGCCATAGAGAATACGTTCCGGACCGAGCTCGCGGACGGCCATTTCCACGAAGCCCGCCGTGGGGTCGCTGCCGCCGAGATCGACGGCGACGTGCTTTAGACCACGCACGGCTCGAATGCCGTATTCCCAATTCCCACCGGTGTGGCCGAGGATCAGTTTCGTCTTAGGGTGCTTCGCCGCAAGCTCGGCCAGTTCCTGCGGCGTACTTTCCCCGGCGAGATTTCCCGGCGTCTTGAGCCACGTGTGCTGATAGACGACGGCCTGTAACTCGGTCGCGCGGCGGAGAATCGAATCGAGCTTTGGATTGATGCAGCGCGTCGCCACCCACAATTTGACGCCGACCATCGGCCCGTCTTTCACACAGCGATCCAGCTCGGCGAGCGATTCGTCCTCGTGCTTCGGATTGAGATACACGAAGCCGAACGCCCGGTGATGCCAATGGCTGAGGGCCTGCAGCACCTCGTCGTTCTGCCGCCGCATCTCGTCCGGCGTCGGATCAGTGAGAAACGTCTGCCCCATGAAGACGACGAGCCGCTCCACATCCATGCGGTCGGCGAAGTCCATCAACTTCGCCATCCGCTCATCCGGCGTGCGGCCGTCAACTCCCGACAGATGGCAATGCAGGTCCCAGATCATGGTGGCTTCATTCAACCCAGAAACAGCGGTGGCTATTTCTCCAACCGTTTACGTGCGACTTCCAGCTCTGCGGCAATGACCCGTTCATCCGGCAACGCGGTGCGATACTCGGCCGCGACGACTTTATTGGGCAGTCCATCCAAGGCATACTTTGCCAGAGTATTGCTCTTGGACGTGCAAAGAATTAGTCCTACCGGCGGGTTTTCCTCCGGCAACATCCAATGTTCGCGGGCGTAGTTGAGATACAAGTGCATCTGCCCGGCATCGGCATGCGTGAACTTGCCCAATTTCAGATCGGCGATCACTAGACAGCGCAATGTCCGGTGAAAGAACAACAAATCAATCCGATACCATTCGTCGTCGATCCGCAGCCGCCGCTGACGCCCGATAAACGCGAACTCGCCACCCAACTCCAGCAAGAACGCTTCCAGTTTGGCGATCAGCGCTGCTTCCAGATCGCTTTCGGAATACTCGTCTTTGAGATCGAGGAACTCCAGTATGTATGGCTCTTTGAGCGCCTGCTCCGGCGAAAGAGGATCGTCCACACGGGCTTCCTGCCCCCGCTTGAGCATGGCGGTCTTGTTTCGCGAGAGCGCCGTCCGTTCATAAAACTGGCTGTCGATCTGCCGGCTCAACTGGCGCATCGACCACCCGCCGCGAATCGCTTCCTCTTCGTAAAACTGTCGGGCATAGTGGCTTTCGACGGAGAGCAAGCGAACGTAGTGGGACCACGGCAGCGGAAAAGCAGGAGCCGCGATCTCAGATTTGCCAGACACTGTCTGGCGTTTTCGGTTGACGGCGGAGATCGCCGATGATTTCCCAGACACCGTCTGGGATTTCTTCTGCGCGGCTTCCAGGCGAGAAATCCCAGACACCGTCTGGGATTTCTGAGCAGGCAATGATTGTTGAATCGGCCACGCTTCATAAAAGCGTCGCATATATTCCAGATTCGCTCGCGAGAATCCCCGTCCGAAGCGCGCCGTCAGGTCGTCCGAAAGACGTTGGAGCAGCTCCGAACCGTATTCGGCCCGCTTCTGGCCTTCCTGTTCGAACTCGACGATCCGGCGGCCGATCTCCCAGTATGTCCTGGTCATGATCGCGTTGACGGAACGAACCGAGGATCGCCGGGCCGAATCGAGGAGATCGGCGATCTGGCTCAAGATGGCAGCGTAGCCATTCTGCAAGCGCGATTTTTGCGTTAGCGATTTTCCTGTCATGACATCCCTGGAATACTGGTTGCGGTTCACTTCCCCCGCAGAAACGCCAGCAAATCCGCCATCTCTTCCACGGTAATTTTCTTCTCCAGCCCATCCGGCATCAGACTCAGGCCGGTGCCGCGGATTTCAGCGATGTTCTGCCGCAACAGCACATCCTGTTTGTTCTCGGCTTGCCGCAGTGTCAGGCTCGCGGCGGATTCCTCGGCGATCATGCCGGTCAGCACACGGCCATCGTCCATCGCGACGGCGAACTGCAGGAAGTTCGGGCCGACCTCGCGATTCGGATCGAGGACCGCCGTCAGGATCTCATCGGCCCGGCGATGGCGGATCGTCGCGAGATTCGGGCCGACGTTGTGCCCTTGATCGCCGAGCCGGTGACACGCCGCACAATCCCGCACGAAGATTTTCCCGCCGCGAACGGCGTCGCCCGGCGATTTTAGCACGGATTGATAATCTCGCAGCACGTCGGATCGCGGTGTGGAGCGGTCTGCGCCGACCAGCTTCGCGGACCGTTCGCGCACGCCAGGGTCGGCGTGGTTCAACAGCAGCATTCGGCGAATGGGCGTGATCTGCGCCGGCGAAATTTGCCCCGATTCCAGCGAACTCAGCAGCGCCGGCAACCGCTGCGGGTGATTGGCGAGCGCTTCGATGAGTTCGTACTGCACCGTCGGCGGCGAACCCGCAAAGTTCTCCAGCAACCGCTCGGCCAGATCTTCCGCATGATATCCGGCGAGTGTACGAATCGCCGCCACTTGCACGGCTTGTGGCTGCTTCAACTCTAGCAACTCGAAGAGCGAGGTTTCAATTTCCGCCAATGGGCTGCAGGAGAGCATCCGCAACGCGGCGACGCGAGCGGCGACTTCGGCGCTTTCATCAAGGGCTGTTTCCTGAGCGGCGGAGCGATAACGATCCAGCATTTCCCGCGCGGCGGGAATGTCTTCCCACGCGAGATCGATGCGTTGGCCGTTGCGGCGGAGGCCGTCATCCAATGCGAGGATCAGTGTGATCGGCGTGGTCGATTTGGCCATCGTTTCGCCGATGGTACGGATTTCCTCGGGCCGGTTGCGCACGCCGCTGACCTGGGCCAACTGTTGCAGGAGCGGCAATCGCCGCGGATCCGCAGCGAACTCCGCATCGGCCAGCAGCGTCTGCAGCAATCGCGGCGCAAGGTCGACGGCGGAACTCAGCACGGCGATCGTGATCCACGGATCGTCGGCATCGCGGCGGGCGATGGCCTCCAAGGTTCTGATCCGCTCGGAACCTTTCATCTCGCCTAGCGTGAACGCAATTTGGAATCGCACGTTGGCATCAGGATCGCTGGCGAGTTTCAGAATTTGCTCGTGCAGCTTCCCGGAATCGACGCCTTCGGCGAGCAACACGGCGTGAGCCCGCACCGGCGCGGCCGAGTCTCGCAGTGCGGCAAGCAAATCGTCCTCCGTTAACTGTTGCAAGCCGTGCAGCGAATACAAGACGTGGAGGCGGGCAACGTCACTGCGGGATTTGTCACGCAGTTGACGCAACAAGTTCGCGGCGGCACGATCCTGGCGTTCGAATAGCAGCCGATGCGCTGTCTCGCGGTGCCACACATTGGGATGTTCCAATGATGCGACCAGTTCCTCCGTCGTCGCTTGGCCGAGCCTTGGGGTTGCTCGCCGCGAAAACTTCGGCGGCGCGATGCGGTAAATCCGCCCCTTGTCGCGACCATTCTCCAGGTCGAGCATGGCCTTCAAGTCGTCGGGCATCGACCACGGATGCTCGATCGTTTCGCGGTACATATCTAGGAGGTACAGCGTCCCGTCGGGAGCCGGCACGAAGTTCACCGGCCGGAACCAATTGTCAGTGGATGCGAGAAACTCCGATTCCGCGTCGATCCGCTCCGACGTGAATGTGACGCCTTGCGGAATCAGTTTCTGGCGATGCACCAGGTTGCCCGATGGTTCTGCGAGAAAGACCTGTTCGCGGAATTCGACGGGGTACGCGTCGCCGCGATAAACCGTGACGCCGCACGCCGACGTCATGAACCCGGCGGCATTCTTCTCGCTGCGCGGCATGCGGGGATCGCCTTGGGACGTGAGTCGCTCGGCGTTGACGACGCGCCACGGCTCGGGCGGGCTGGCGCGATACACGCGAATCTGATCCCCCGCCGCAGCAACGTCGTGCAGCGGGCTGCTCACCGGCAGAAACGGATTTCGAGCGAGATAATGCTGCGGCAACAGAACGTGCTGGATCGGGTTACGGATATTGCAGATGAAGCGCCGGCCCCAATCGTCGAATGTGTTGCCAAAGCGGGCGCTGCCCGACAACAGTTCCAACTTCGGCTCGCGGGGATCAAACCGAAAATCGTGGCGGCTGATCGCCGTTTTCTCATCGGGCCGTTCGGGCGACGTGATCGTGCCGCCGTTGCTGCCACCCGCGCCGTAGATGCGGTGATCGAGTCCCCAGATCAGGTTATTGACGACGGCCTGCACGTTGAACTTGCGAAAGCCGGAGAAGACTTTCCGCCGGACATCCGCCACGCCGTCGCCGTCGGTGTCTTTCAGGTACCACACGTCGGGGGTCGCCGCGACGAACACGCCGCCGTCGAAGACGGCGATTCCCGTCGGCCAGGAAAGGCCGCGGGCGAAGATTGTGCTCTTATCGAAGCGGCCGTCGTCGTCGGTGTCTTCCAAGAGACGTACTTTGCCGATCGGCAGATCGCCGGTTCGTTCGACATTCGGCTTGTCGGTTGATTTGTCGGTGTAGGGATAATCGTTCATCTCGACAACGAACAAGCGGCCGTGCTCGTCGAAGACGCCGGCGACCGGGTCGGTGACGAGCGGCTCCGCCGCGACGAGTTGCAGCTCGAACCCGTCTTTCAACAGAAATGATTCGCCCGCTTCGCTCGGCTCCAGCGGGGCAATGCGCGGCAGCGCAGCGGCGGTTTCATCCTCTCCAAACGAAGCACCAGCGAAACTGCAGATCAGGACCAGGAGCGCAACAATCCACCGCGAGTTCACAGTCATTCTCCAGCGAGGCGATTCGACCGCGTGATCGGCTCCAGGCGTTCGCCGTCCTGCGGCGGGGCAGGGCGGTGGCGATGGATTTCCGCCTTGAAATCGCCCAGGCTCGACCAGTGCAGCGGCTTATTGAGATCGACCTCGGCGATGGCCAGCGTGCTCCATTCCTTGGCTTGAGCCAGGATTTCGCCGTCGTGATCGAAGACCGCCGAGACCATCCAGTTCGCGTTCGCGTCGGTGTAGGTGCTGCTGACAACATAGACATGGTTCTCGCAGGCGCGGGCCTGCGCCAAAAGCGGATTGCAACCCCACACCGGCCACGCGATGATTTCCGCGCCGCGGTTGCTCAGCTCGCGGGCGACTTCCGGGAAGAAGCCGTCGTAGCAGATCATCATGCCGATCTTGCCGAGCGACGTTTCGAACACGGGATATTCGTGCCCCGGCTGGAAGCCTTCCTCGATTTCCGTGCGCGGCAAGCAGACCTTGCGATACTTGCCGATCAGTTCGCCATCCGGACCAATCAGCGCGGCCGTATTGTACATCAGGTGGCCGTCCTTCTCGACCAGCCCGGCGACGATGTGCAGACCGTGCTTCTTCGCCAGTTCGCCGAAGTATTCGGTAGATGGACCGGGAATCGCTTCGGCGACCTCGACGAACTTGAGTCCGGTGCCGAAGAACGTCAGCGTCTCGGGCAACACGACGAGATCGACCTTCTGTTCGGCGGCTTGCGCGATGAAGGGGGCGAATTGCCGGCACTTGTCGGCGGGCGTCTTGCCTTCTTTCGGCAGATGATGCACCGTCGCCAGGCGGACTTTGCGCGGCTCGGCGTCGGTCGCTTCGGCGAGTTTCAAGCCGCTCCACTCGACTTTTGAGTCCGGCGCCCAGCGGGTGTGCAGTTCGATGATCGCCTGCGCGGCCTGGGCCGGGACATGATACACGCCGGAAACCAACTGCCAGCCGTTATCATCTATGGCGCCATCGCGTGGAAATTCCGGTTCGGAACGCGGCACCACGTTCGGCAGATAGCTCGCCGTGGAAATCTCCTCGTGCGAGATCGGCTGGCCTTTCTCGCCGCGCCATTGAACCCGCACCACGCCGGTCCGGCGCGGCGACGCCACATTGAGGCAGCGCCGATAGATTTCGAAGCGATAGGCCTTGCCGCCCGTCACGGGCACCGTCGTCTGCCACCAGCCGGCGAGGCCGTCGCGTTCGTCCGACGTGAGAACCCACCGGGGCTGATCGTCTTTTCCCCCGGAAGATTCATAGGAAAACTCCGGCCGAATTTCGTCGCGGGGCGATTCCTGCGTCCAGCCTTTCGGCGGCACGGATTTGGAGGCTTCGTCTGCCCCCGGAAGCGAACTTACCGTTCCGCAGAGCAGCATCACACTGAGCAGCGAACGAAACTTCATGGCCGTCTCCTGGTGAGAGCTGACAAGATCGGGCTGAGATGACGATCAGTTTTCGTCGTCGTATTGAATCAGGCTAAAGACGTCGTACGGAGCCAGACGTTTGCGGCCATTGAGAAACGCGAGTTCGATGACGAACGCGCAGCCGACGACTTCCGCGCCGCTTTCCTTCGCCAGTTTGATGCAGGCTTCCAGCGTTCCGCCGGTGGCCAACAGGTCGTCCACCATCAGGCAGCGGCTGCCGGGAGCGACGGCGTCGACGTGCATCTCGAGCGCATCGGTGCCGTATTCCAATTCGTAGCTGAATTTGCGGGTCTTGAACGGGAGCTTGCCGGGCTTGCGCACGGGGATGAATGCCGCGCCGAGTTCCAAAGCCAGCGGCGCGGCGAAGATGAACCCGCGCGATTCCGCTGCGAGAATCGCCGTCGGTTTCGCCGCGCGGAAGTGATCCGCAAACCGTCGGATCACCTCGCCGAACGCTTCCGGGTTGGCGAGCATCGGCGTGATGTCCCGAAACATGATGCCGGGCTTGGGAAAATCCTGAATGCTGCGGATGTGCTGCTTCAAATCCATCGGGAACTCTCGGTGGTGTGATGTCGTGAAAAGTTCAGCGGAAAAGGCAGCGTAGCGTCTGCATGGCGGTGAGGCCAGCGAGATTTCGCCTTCCGAGCGGGGGACGTGAGTCCCCTGAAAGCCGCGTCGCTAATCTTGGCACGCACCATCAGGGGGCTGACGCCCCCCGCTCGGCTGAAGTATTTTTAGTAACGACTTCGAGCAAATCGGCCACCGCGCGATCGGAGCCGTAGAGTTCGGCGAGACCGTCGACAATCGCTCGGGCCGCTGAGGGATCGGTCTCCCGCAGCATCTTTGCTCGATTCAGCGCTTCGACCACGAAGGCCCGGCGATCCGGCAGGTCGCGTTGCAAGTCGTCGAGCGATTTCTGCCACGATTCGACGACAGACCGCACGGCCTTTGCGTCAGGGTCATCCGCTAGAACTGCGGAGAGAGCCGTGAGTTTCCGATCGGCGGCTGCAAAATCGCCGCGTTCCCAATCGGCGCGGACCTGTTCCAGCAGGCGTTCCGGCTCGCTGCGGAGCGCTTTGAGCTTGCCGCGGCGGCGCGGCGGCGTGCGCGACGATTCCAGTTCGTGGGCCTCGATCTGGTCGAGATACGGCTGCACGCGATCGGACCACTGCGCGGCGTCGTCAGCGAGCAGCGGCTGAAAATACTTCTGCCGCGCCATCTGCCAGGCCTCGCCGGGCTCTTGTTGCATCAGTTCCACGCCGGCGGCGAATTTTTCGTCCGGCGTGAGCGCTGAACGCTGCGACCACCAAACCACGCCGCCGATCAGCGCGGCCAACAACGCGAGCAGCACCCAGGTGTTGTTCAGCGCGGCTTGCACAGCGGTCGGCGTCTGCTGCCGTTCGATCTCGCCGCGCACCAGGTCCCGCATGAGCGTGGCGCCGACGGCGGGATCGGCCAGCGCAGCGCTCGGCGTCGCCTCGTCGATCGTCAGCGGGCTTTGCAGCACCGTGTCGTGCTCTTCCTTATGGCTCAGCTCGACCTTGGCCAGAATCTCCTGCAACCGGCGGGAAAGAACGTAAGCGTCCGGCGGGCGTTTATCCGGCTCCTTTTCCAGCAACTGCGCCACGAGGTCGTCGAGCCACGACGGAATTTCCGGCACGTACAACTTCGGCCGATCGAACCGCCCGAAGCGCTGCTTGTGGATGATCTCCAGCGTGGTGTTGCCGGTGAAGGGGGGCCGGCCCGTGAGCATGACGTACATCACCGCGCCGAGCGAATACAGGTCGCTCCGCTTGGTGGCCCGCTGGCCCTGGGACTGCTCCGGCGACATGTATTCCGCCGTGCCGATCACGCCGCCGGTCACCGTCAGCTTGGACGTCGCGAAGACCTGGGCGACGCCGAAGTCGGTCAACTTCACGCGGCCGGCGGCGTCGATCAAGAGATTCGACGGCTTGAGATCGCGATGGATGACGCCGGCGTCGTGCGCGGCCTTCAATGCGCCGCAGGTCTCGATCGCGAACTCGACCGTGTCGCGCCAGGGAATGCGTTTCTCGCGGCGGATGCGCTGGGTGAGTGTCTCGCCGTCGACGTATTCCATGGCGTAGTAATACGTCTCGCCGTCCACGCCGCTCCCGTAGAAGGCGACGATGTTCGGGTGGGTCAGCTTTTGCAGCGCTTCGATCTCGCGGTTGAACCGCAGAATGAAGCCTTCCTCGCGGGCCAGCGACGCCGGCAGGACCTTGATGGCGGCTTCCTGGCCGGTCGTTTCGTGCCGGCCGAGATACACGTTCCCCATGCCGCCCGCGCCGATTTTCTTCTCGATGAGATACGGTCCGACGCGTTCCGGGTGCATGGAGCGAATTTTTCCGATACGGGATGCGAGCTCGCCAGCGTTGATCCGCCGGTTATCATGACATGGGGCGAACGCACCGAACAGTTTCTGACACGTGAATTCTTCGAGGCCGACCGTGACGACCGAGGCTGCCGATCTGAGCGACGCTGCGGCGATTTTGTTGATCGCCCATGGCAGCCGCCGCGCGGACGCCAATCAGGATCTCATCGGGCTGGCGCGCGACCTGCGGGCGGCGACGGGGTGCCGCATCGTCGAAGCGAGCTATCTCGAGCTTGCCGAGCCGACGATTCCGCAAGGCGCCGCGTCGTGCGTGGAGCAGGGGGCGCGGCGGGTGCTGATGGCGCCGTACTTTCTCTCGGCCGGCACGCACGTCATCCGGGATCTGGAGCGGTATCGCGAGGAATTGTCGCAGGCCTATCCGGGCGTGCGATTTCACGTCTGCCCGCCGCTCGGGCCGCATCCGCTGCTGGTGCAGATTCTCGTCGAACGCGTGGCCGACGGATGGCGGGCCTCGGAAAAATAAAAACCGCGGATCGAAGCCGAAGCCTCGATCCGCGGTCAAGTCACTTCGACGCAGCCGTTACCGGGCCTTGCCTTTTCCCTTGGCCTTGCCGGCGGCCGGCCCGCCCGCCGGCGGCATCGCCCCGCCCGGCGGCATGGGCATCGCCCCGGCGCCCGCGGCCCCCTTGCTTTTGCCAGCCCCTTTGCGGCGCGGATTGGCCTCGCCCATACCGGGACGGCCTTCGGCGTTGGGCCCGCCTTTGATTCCTTTGGCGCCCTTGCCTCCCTTAGCGCCCTCCGCGTAAATCTCGCCTTTGCCCATAAAGTCCAAGGGAGAATCGGTCTCTTCTTTCTTCTTCAACCCCTTGAACGGCTTGCGTTCGCGTTCCGCCAAACCCTTCAACTTCTGCTCCGCGGCCGATTCGCCGCCGGATTCCAGTTGCCGCAGCTCGCCGCCGCCGTTGACGATCATCGCCTCGGGCGCCAACTTCATCGCCACGGTCTTGGAACCCTTGCGCCGCTCGGGCAGCTTCAAGAGGGGATGGTCTTCCGGCAACACATCCGCGTCGCCCGTGACGTCGAGCAGCACGTCTTCGGTCGCAAAATCGTAGACATCTTCGTCGAGCGACGGTTCCGCCACGTTGAGCACTTGAGTCTTGGCGGTGCCGCCGAGGAACTGGCCCAGCGACCTTTGCGGCAAAACGTCGTATACTTGCGTTCCCATCTGCCGGTGCCATTCGTAAATGCTGACGGCAGCGACGGACTGCTTGGTCCGCCCCTCGTCGGCCAGCGGATTCTTCTCGACTTCCTTCAGGAAGACACTGGGGGTCGTCGGCAGAACGGCGGCGTTGGAGATATTGCTCGGCGGGCTCCAGCGGGACTCGCCTTCGGCATACGCGGGGTCCATCACCTCGTTCACCGGCCGCTCGTAGTTCGGGTTCATCAGTTGCAGCTTGACCCGGTAGCGGTAGGCATAGCCGGGCTGCACGTCGAAATCGAAGTAGCGGAACAGGAGGAGGTTCCCCACGGCGGTGATCTTGGCGCTCATATCCGCCCCGACTTGCGCGGCGGCAGCCCCGGCCGGCGCCATGCCCCGCACGTCCCGCGACATGTCCTGCCACGCCTGGGCGGCGCCGCGGGGGTTTTGCCGGTTCATGGAGTTGGCCATGACGCGAAAATCGACCGATTGCGAGTCGAAACCGCGGCGCTCCGGTCCTCGCGCCTTTTCGGCTTCGAGTTCCATCTGCTCGTACGCCTCGCGAACCTTCGCCTGCCAGGCTTTCTGACGCTGTTCCTGTTCCGGAGTGAGAATGTAGTTCTTGATCCGCGGATGGAGCGCGTGATCGCGCCACACGCCGAACATGCGCATCGGCAGCGGCATGGTGATCACGGTATCAAAGACCGACATATCGGACGGCTCGTCGTCAAAGCCGTCGACTTCGTCCAGAATCTGCTTGGCGTAGAGGATGTTCAATTTTTCCCACGGCTTGGTCCAGGGGTCTTCCCCCTCGGAGGCCTGCTGGCGCTCCAGCTCGAAATCAAGAATCTCCAGGAAGTCGAGCGCGGCCGTCGTGCTCGGCAGGTGGAGCGCGCTGCGGATCTTTTCCTGCTGCAGCTTGATCGGCCACACGCCGCGCACCGAGACGAAGAACCGTCCCTGCGGCTTCTGACCGGAAATCGTGCGGAAATTCTTGCTGCCGCCGCCGCCCAGCGCCTTGTCGGCATCGACCTGGCCGGCGAGCGCGCGGCCGCCCGTTTCCTGCGCCCCGGGCCCCAGCGCCTTGATGGAGCGCCCCGCCGCCGAGCGTTTCGCCCGGGCCGGATTCGCGGCCAATGCTTCGTTCTTCAAGTCGGGCCCGCCGACAGGGCCGTCCAAGTCGCCGCCCAATCCCTGATCCCGCCGCGCGAACTCATCCATTTCCTCTTCGTCCATGTCGGGCGTCGCTTCTTCGGCGGGGGCTTCCCCGTCGAGGCCTTCCAAATCCTCCTCGTCCGGCGTCAGGGCCAGAATCACATGCCCCGGCAGAGCAGTCAGCGATTCCACGGCAATGATCTCGGGCTCCCGCGCCTTCTCCTTCGGACGGTTGAGCGGCACGAAATACTCGGTCGACAGGTCGTACTTCGCGCTGTCGATCGGGCGGAGCAGCGTCGCCGACTGTTCGGAAAAATCGACCAGCGGATATTCCGCGCGCTTGTCTTCGGGCCACTTCGAGACGTCGATGGCGGCTTTGGCCTTTTCGATGCTCGAGAGGATCGCTTCCGGGTTCTCCTTGGTCCGCGACCAACTGCCGCCGAAAAACTCGGACGACCAGATGCCGAACACCATCAAGGCGATCAGCCCGAAGCCGATCTTCTCGATGTGATTGGCGAACAGGGCCTTGATATCGAAGCCTTTTTTGCCTGCCATGGTCGTATTCCTGCTCAAACGTGATCGAATCGCCTACGGGGAAGCTGTCAACCGTCAACTACTTCTCTTCGCTCGCGGCCGCGGGCTCCGGTTCGGATTCTGGAGCCGGTTCGCCGCCTTCCGGATCGGACGCCGGTTCGTCCTCGGATTTCATCTCTTCGTCTTTCATGTCCTCTTCGCCGGCCGCCGGCTCGTCTTCTTCCGGCTTCATGACCGGCGTTTCGTCCAGAAGTTCCGCGTCGCCGACCGGTTCGCCGTCCAACTCCGTGGCGGGAGCCGCCGCGGCCGCGGGATCGAGTTCGGCCGGATCGCCTTCCGCGGCGACGGCGGCGGGAACATCGCCGGCCGTAGTTTCCGGCGTCGTCGGCGTCTCGCTCGGAGCACCCCCTTCCGGCGCGGCAGGCTCGCGGAACATCGTGATCAGACCGGCGATCGTCACGCGGGCCAGGAACGGGTTTTCCATCTGGTCCATACTGTTCGCATTGGGATTGTGGCCGACGCCTTCGCCCGCGCCGCCGAAAGCCTTGCCGGCCCCGCCGAACGCCTTGCCGGCTCCGACAGGACCCGCGCCTCCAAACGCCTTCGCCGCGCCGAAGCCCATTCTCGGACCATCGGCATCGAAGCCACCGGGCCGTAAGGCGCCGGCCCCGCCGGCCATGCCTCCGCCGCCCGCTCCCATTCCACCAGAACCGGCGTCGCTCAAGCGGGCGATGTTCATCCGCACGATCTTGACCGGCCACGGCGAACGTTCGCTGCTCGTCAACTGCGCATAGAGATCGGGCACTTTGCGGTGATCCATGATCACCGTCAGTTTGAATCCGCGCGTGCGGTAGGGCTGCGCGGGATCATCGTCGATGTAACGCCGGCCGATGTCGTCGGAATTCGCCGCGTTCCCGCCGCCACCCATGCCGGCCTTCATATCCGGCATGCCGGCGGGCATGCCTGCCGGCATACCTGCGCCCATCCCACCGCCGCCGGCATCCGGTGCGCCTTCCGTACCGGGGTCGCCGAATTCTTCTGTGTCCGGGAAGTCCACGCTGCCTGCCGAGCCGGATTGCAGCGTCGCCCCGCCGCCACCGGCTTTCGCGTCACCGGGAAACCCGGCCCCGAGCCCCGCGGGGCCGGCGATACCACCAGCGCCCATGCCCGCTCCGCCGCCGCCAGACGCATCGGAAGCGGCCCCGACCTTGCTGCGGTCGCCGCCTTTCAGCTTGAGGTATTCGATCGCCACCACCGCCGCGTCATGCCGGGTCCCTGTCGGTCCGCCGTTGACTTCCAGAATGGCCTGCAGAATCGGTTCCAGGAGCCACAGGTCTTCCATCGACTCCCACATCTGCTTCGACGTCGGCGGGTTATCGCCCCACTCGCGGTGCGGCATCGCCGTTTCCGGGAAGATCACCACGCCGTCGGGATTCTGTGGCGTAATCGGCAGAGGAATCTCGTACAGGCGCTGCACTTCCTTCATGTAGTTGTCGCGATAGATGATGTTGTGCCGCTGATCCGGGAACGGATCCATGTATTTGAGTTTCGCGGCGACTTCGCGAATCCAGATCGGCCAGACCATCCGTTCCTTTTGCCGGACGTAGAGCCACTCGCTCGACTGGCGAATAAGTTTCTGCTGCTCGACGTTAATGACCTTGAGCTTGTCCTCCCAATCCTTGTTGGGATGGTTGGCGCCATCCTTCGGGACTTTATCGACCGCCTTGCTGATTGCTTCTTTCCGCTGCGTGGTCGCCTTCAACATCGTGCCGGTCGTCATCCACCAGCCGGCCAGCGCGAGGATCAGGCCGAGGGCCAGCAGAATCCAGAAGTGGTATTGCAGAATCTTGTTCATGAATCAGGTCCTTCGGGAACGGTCCCGGCTCGGCACGGACGATGAAAGGTTGGACGCCGCGAACAGCGATAAAGTTTCTATTTCTTTTCCTCGGTCGACGGGGGAGCGGCCGCGGCGGGATCGGCGGCTGCCTCGCCTTCGGCCTTCTTCGGCGCAAGCGGGTCTTCCGCCAGCCGCTTGGAGATTGGCGTCGGCACCCAGGCGAATTCGATGACGAATTCCTGTTCCGGAATCTGGATCACGTTCGCTTCTTCCGGCTGCTCTTCCTCCAGATCGGGGCCAGGCGGAGCAGCAATTCCCGGTTGACCGGGAATTCTCGCCTGTCCCGGCAGCCCCGCCTTGCCGGCGCCCAGTCCGGCGGGCGGGAAGGCGCCTGCGCCCGCTTTCTTCATGGCGCCTTTGGCGAGTTTCTCTCCGCGGGGCGCAACCACGCCGCCGGGCGCGAGCAACGTCGAGCTGTTCTTATTGCGAGCGAGACCTTTGATCGGGCCCTGCTGGCCGCCACCGGGAACGAAATCCAGAGGGTACCACCGCGGATCGTGCGTGATCGTCGCGTGAGAAATCCCCTGCTTGCGGACCGGCGTGATGATGTCCCGCTCGCTCTGCGAGTCGAAGTTTTTCTGCTCCCACTTCTGCAAGTTGGTGAGCAGCGTCGCCATCACGTACTGAATGCCGAGCCCCACGCTCGGGTCGCCGTCGTCGTGATAGTGCACGCCCGACAGCGTGAAGACATAGCCTTGGCCGGCCGGCGGCGTCTTGGAAAACTCCTCATTCGTGTGATTCATGTAGCGGATTACTTTTTCCTGCTGAATCCGCGGGTCATTGAACCACTGCCCTAGATCTTCGTACCGCTTGGTCGTGATCGATCGCAGCGAGATGCGGTTCATCTTCTTGATGTCGGCCTCGTCGAGCTGCACGCCAATGTCGCGCGGCAGGCATTCGTCGATCGCCTTGTAGACGTCCAGCCAGAGCTCGCGCGAATCGAGATCGGTCACCAGCGTCTCGCCCTGTTTTTTGAAGCCGCCGTAATCGCTCTCCTGCTTGCCGTACGCTCCCTTCAACCCGCTGGAATAGCTGGCGATTTCGTCGGCCTTCTTTTCCGCCGGGCCGAACTTGGATTCGCTGACCGATTCCAGCGCGCCGGCGAAACCCGCCGTGGAGATCGACAGGCCGAGCAGCAGCGTCGCCGCCGCGGCGACCGCCCACGGCTTCTTGCGGCGAATCAACCGCGCGGTGGCGATTTCCTTCGGCAACAGCGTGGTGTGAATCGACGTCCGGCCGAGCACCTGCAGCGCCAGGCCGTACGGCACCGGGAACGTGAGAATGTTGTCCATGAACAGCGGCGCGTGCAGCACGTGATCGCCAGCGAGTCCCTGGAACGTGTCGATGCGTTCCACGTCGTATTGTAGATTCTGCTGCAGGAACTTCTGCAGGCCGGCGAGCTTGAACCCGTTCCCCGCGCCGATCAAGCGGCCGATCTTCGCCGAGCGGTTCACGCTGGCGAAATACCCGATCGACCGCTGAATTTCCGAGACGTAATCGTTGAAGACCGGCCGCAGCGCCTGGAACACGGCCCGCGGATCGGGCGATTTCGTGGCGTTGCATTTCAGGTGCTCGGCCTTGGCGAACGTCAGCTTCATTTCTTTCGTCAAGGCGCGAGTGAAATGGTTGCCGCCGACCGGCACGTTGCGAATCCAGATCTTTTTGCCGTTCGTCACCATTAGCGTGGTGTTGTCGGCTCCCATGTCGAGCAGCACGGTGTAATCGCTGCTGGAATCCTCGCCGCCGGGCCGCAAGCCCAGCCGGTCGTAGCAGAGATAGTTGTAGAGGGCGAGCGGCGCGATCTGAATCGCTTCGACTTCGATTTTCCGTTCCAGGAACGGCTTGAGGTGATGGTTCACCTGCTCGCGCTTCATGGCGATCAGGCCGACTTCGGCGTCCAGGAGGAATCCGCCTTCCGCCGAGCCGCTGCCGAGCGTCTGGTAGTCCCAGATGACCTCTTCCAGCGGAAACGGAATCTGCTGCCGCGCTTCGTACTTGACGATCTCGCCGACCTTCGACGACTCCACCGGCGGCAATTGGATGAATTTCGCCAGGGCGCTTTGCCCCGGCAAAGAGATCGCCACCAGATCGGAGCCGATCTGGTTCCGCGACAGGAACGTGTCGAGCGCCTGCCGGATCAGTTCGTCGGGCACGGCATCCGGCTGACCCAACAACTTCGGATGCGGCACATAATCGAACGCGACCGCCAACACTTGATCGGCGGCTTCGGCGTAACGCAGGCGAACGGCCTTCAAGCCTGCCTGACCGATTTCAATACCCCACGCGCCTGGCTGCTCTGCCATGTCGAACTCCTATCCGCGACAAGTCGCCAAGACCTTGCCGGAAAACGAACTTACGGTCAGCCTAGAAACTTCGGCCAGCTCTTTTCGGACATCTGAACTTTGATGGAACGGAATAGATCGGAACCGCGGACAATCGGCCATTTATGCCGGACGGGACAATCAAGAAAGAAATCCGACCCCGGTGACGAGAAAACGCTTAACATTAAGCTATACTTAGTGTTCCACGAATGTCAACTACGCAATTTCGTCTGTGGGGATGATTGAAGCCCGGCTTCGCTCTGAAAGCGGAACTTCCTTTTGCAAGACGCCCCTTATGGCAGTGACGTTGCCCGCCGGCTGGAAGTTCCGCAAAATTCTTTTTGGACTTGTGAATCCTCGAAACGGTTAGCACTCAATGTCTTACAGCAAAGTCACCGTCCTCGTTCCCAGCCATAGCCTGGAGGATTTTCCCACCGACCTGGGCGACGAGCCGGCGGCGAGTTTGCTCAACAGTTTCGCCGTCGCCTGGCATCCCAACCTCATTGCCGAGACCGGATTTCTCCCCGGCTGGCGCCGCGCCGACGATCCGCCTCCTGCGCCGCACGACACTCAGCTTACGCTCGTTCCTATGCCGTGTGATGGATGGTTGCCGCACGGCTGGATCGAAGAGGCGAAACAGCAGAGCGCGACGGTGATCGCGAATTTGAGCGACCGGGCCGAAATGCTCGCCGCGATGAAGCTTGAAGCGAGCGACATCGATCCGGAACTCGTCGCCGACTTTCTCGCGCTCGGCACCTGCTGGCTGCAGACCGAACTCTTGATGCGGCACATGCGGAACTTCGGCAACATCGACGAAGCGCGCTTGCAGAACCGCGCCGTCGCCGCCGCGCGGGCCGCCGTGGCGCACGATGCCGAGACCGCCGCAGCGCATCTGCGGGCGGCGTTCGAGATCATTCTCGAAGCGCGGGAACGGTTTTATCCGGTGGAGTGCTACATCCTCGATCTCGTGCTGATGGCGCCCGATCA
>CAZDGB010000091.1:0-23428 GCA_964504645.1 uncultured Planctomycetaceae bacterium
ACCTTTCACGCCGTATTCGTGATACAGGCCGACATTGAACCAGACCGGCGAATTGAACGACCCGTACTGGTGCAGGCACATCCAGGCGAGGTCTCGGTAGAAGTTCTCGCCGTCCTCTTTGCTGGCGAAGTAACCGTCGGCGATGCCCCAATCGGCGATCGTGCGGGCGACGCGGTGGATCACCTGCTTGACAGATCGTTCGCGCTCGGCAGTGCCGTGTTCGCCGTAGAAGTATTTGCTGACGACAACGTTCGTGGCGAGGGGTGACCAGAAGGAGGGGATTTCGCAGTCGACCTGCTCAAAGAGAACCTTGCCGTTCTCGTCCTTGATCTGAGCCGTCCGGTACTCCCATTCCACAGTGTCGAAGGGGTCGGTGTTCGGCGGGCAGAAACTCAGCTCCACATGCATGGGCTGACGCTCCGGCAGAGATCGGACAGCATGACCATTTCCATGATGTCCGTTGGCCGCGACGGGGGGAAGGGGGGCGGACGACAATCCTTGCGATTCGTGCATCGTGCACTCCTGGAGTCCTGAAATTATAAACAGATGAACACCGCATCTCTTCGGCGGGTGTCATCGGCAATCCCAGAGTTGTCTCTGTACAAATGATTCGACACGCCGATGGGCGTGTCAAGAGAGAAATCCACTACTAATTGGGCCTCGACGTGATCCCCGACCCAGATATTGTGAATCGGACTAGGGCCTTACTATAGACATTCGATTCTCGTTGTCAAGAATCCCGTCGCCCAATGTAGTGCCTGAGGGAGGCGAAACTACCATAACTTGTGTTCCAAGTTCGGGTTAAAAAATTCAGGAAATCTGGTCGCGCCGTTAAGATTCCCATACATTCCACAACCCGCACGCCCCGGGTGCGAGGGGCGTACTCCCAGTGTGCAGATCATAACACAATTCCTGCCAAGATCTTACGAATTCACTTCTGCTGCGACGAAAGATTTCGGATGACTACGTTGCTGTTGCTGACCCTTTCCAACGTCTTTATGACCATCGCCTGGTACGGACATTTGAAGCATCGCGCCACGCCCCTGTGGATTGCAATCCTCGTCAGTTGGCTGATCGCGTTCGTCGAGTATTGCTTTCAGGTCCCGGCGAACCGCTGGGGAGCCGAACGGTTCTCTCCGGTGCAACTCAAGATTTTTCAGGAGGTCATCACGCTGGCAGTGTTCGGCGTGTTCTCCGTGATCTACCTCGGCCAGCGGCTCTCGTGGAACCACCTCGGGGCGTTTCTGCTCATCGTCTGCGCGGTGTTTCTCGTGCGGCGAGACGACGGCAACCGCCTCGAACCGCTGCACACCGCGCATACCGCTCCGACTGAACAACCGCAGCCGTGATCCTTCCGGTTAGCCGCAACGCGGAGTCTTCGGAGCGGAGCGCTCCGCTCGGAAACTCTCCGCGTCGCGGCTAACCGAAATCAGGATTTGCCGGCGTAGCGCTGCGGCCGCGAAGTCCGCGGCAATTCCGCGAAGAACCGGTCGAGCGTCGCCCAGTATTCCGGCGGCAGCTTGTCGTTGTGCCGTCCGTCGGGAATGCTCACGAACCGTTTCTCACCGGGCGCGGCGTCGTAGAGCGCCCGGCCTTGCGAATACGGGACGACCTCGTCGGCGTCGCCGTGGCTGAATAAGACCGGCCCGTGATAGTGCTGGATTTTCTCCAGCGAATTGAACTCGAGCGTAGTGAGCGCCTTCACGGGAATAATCACGTGCGACTGCGCCACCTCGGGAAACGAACTGAACGTGCTGGCGAGAATCAATCCGCGAGCGCCGTCGGTCGCCAGATCGATCGCCACGGCGCCGCCGAGCGATTGGCCCATCAGCACGATGTCTGACTCGGCGACGCCCGCGCGCTGGGCCAACCAACGCCGCGCGGCCCGCGCGTCCTGCAACAGGCCGTGTTCCGAGGGACGCCCCGAACTGCGGCCGTAACCGCGGTAATCGAAGGCCAGTACCGAGACATCCTGCTCGCGCCGCAAGCCGTTGAGCATCGAGGCGAGAAACGTTACGTTGCCCGCATTGCCGTGGCAGAAGAGGACCACGGCTCTCGGGTGGGGGTGCTCGACGTACCAGCCGTGCAATTTGGTGCCGTCGTCGGCGGCAAACCAGGCGTCTTCCGGATGAATTTCCTCCGGCCGCCAGTTCCCCAACGGATAGCGGATCGGGACGAACGCCAAGCGATGCTCTAAGGCCGTCAGCGGTGAAAGCGAAGCGCACCCCGAACCGGTCAGCCCGGCGGCGACGACTCCGATCCCCAGCAGATAACGGCGCATGAAGAGCGTTCGATAGCAACTCCCCGAAAATTGGTCAATGGAGTTCTACCGAGCCCGTTGAATTCGTTGGAGTTCCGGCTTCAGCCGGTTCTGAGATCGGCAAGACCGGCTGAAGCCGGGACTCCAACTTCACTTCTGCACAGGCAGCGGCCGCGCCGTCGTGGGGGCCGCGAGCAGAGGAAATTTCAGCGTGAACGTCGTGCCGACGCCGGGCTGGCTTTCGACGCGGATGCGGCCGCCGTGCGCTTCCATGACTTCCTTGGCCAGCGACAGGCCGAGTCCCGTGCCGCCCTGGCCCTGTTCGTCGGGCGTCTTTGTGGTGAAGTACGGGTCGAAGATCTGGCGGAGCTTGTCCGCCGGGATGCCGCAACCGGCGTCCCGAACGCTAATCTCCGCGAGCCCGCTCTCCGGATTCGCGCGGACGCCGATCGCCAGCGCGCCGCCGTTCGGCATCGCCTGCCGGGCGTTCACGACGAGGTTCATCAGCACCTGCTGCACCTGGCCGGAATTCACCGCGGCCCACGGCCGGCCCTGCACGGCCATCTCCAGCCGCACGCGATGCCGCTGCAAATCTTTCTCGACGAGCACGAGCAAGTCCTCCACCAGCACGGTGAGATCCATCGGCTCGCGGCGGTCGGATTGATGCCGGGCGTACGACAGCATGCCGGTCGTGATCTTCGAGGCTCGCTGCGCCGCGGCGAGAATTTTCTCGAGCGCCTTGTCGCGCGTGGCGGCGTCCTTGTGCCGGACGCCCATCTTTGCGTAGTTGATCACCGTCGTCAGGATATTGTTGAACTCGTGCGTGATCGACGAGGCGAGCGCGCCGACCGTGCTCATCTTCTGGGCCTGCCCGAGTTGTTGCCGCAGCGATTGTACTTGCGACTGCAGTTCCGCCACCTGCGTTTCGAGCGGCGAGAGTTCCGTGGTGTTCATCGCGGAGAAGCCTTCCTGGCGGTCAAGCATGTTGTGTCGTAGGGACACTATCGGACGGCAGCGCCGACCGGCTCGAAGTTCGCGTCCGGCAGCCGTGCAGCTTCACAGCGGGATGGACGGCGATTCACCAGAGCTGGCGATCCAGGCAAGATATGCGGGCCATCCGCGACAGCTCTTTGCCGGCAATCTTAGCGCAAACTGCCTGATGCGAAATGCTGTCGGTGATTGATCCGGACGAACTTACCGCCCGCCATTGCGGCGAATTGCATCCTGCAGCGCGTCGTCCATCACGGCATCGAGCGTCTTCTGGCCCATGTTTTTGACATCGGCCAGTTTTTGTCGCGACTCGTCGGCATTGCCCAGCAGGCTGGCGATGATCGCCTGGCCGGCGAGCGCGTGGGCCTTTTTCCAGCGGTTGCTTTCCGTCTCGCCCTCGAAGAGCATCTTGGCGAACTTGTCGGCGGCTTCCTTGGGATGGTTGTCGCGCAGATCGATCATCGCCAGTTGCAACGCCGCTCGGTCGCGATACATTTGGGCCGTGGGTTCGGTCGCGAAATTCTCGACGATGGCCATCCAGACCGCGGGATTGCCCGGATCGGACAGGGCGTGATAGTACTGGGCCTGCGGCGTCCCCAGCCGCGGCACGCCGGACGGCTTCGGCGGGGCTTCGAACGGATTCGTCACCCGCATCAGCCAGCCGGCGCCGGCCGCAGACCCCGCCGCCAGCAGGCACAGGGGAATCAGCCAGGCAAGTTGCCGGTTCCACGGGCGGTCCCAGATCACTTCGCGGCCGGTGTAGGTTTTGGGACGCTTGGCGGCAGTCGCCGACTTCTCCAGGACGGGCTGCGTGTCGTCGCTTTTTCCTGCGGAACGGCTGAGCTGCTTGAGTTCTTGCAGCACTGCTTGCGCGTCCGGATAGCGATCATCCCGCTTTTTCGCCATTAACTTATGGACGAAGTTGCACACGGCGTCCGGCAGATCGGGACGCAGCGATTTGAGCGGCGTGCATTGCGAATTTAGATGCTGCACCGCCACGGCGAGCGGCGTCTCTCCCTGGAACGGCGGCTTGCCGGCCAGCATGTGGTACGCCATCACGCCGAACGAATACAAATCGCTGCGGGCGTCGAGCGGCTTGCCGTTGACCTGCTCCGGGCTCATATACAGCGGCGTCCCCATGGTGATGCCCACCTGCGTGAGCGCCACCTTCTCGCCGTGCTGCGTGAGCTGCGCCAAACCAAAGTCGGCGACTTTTGCCTCGCCCTTTTTCGTGAGCAGGATGTTTTCGGGTTTGATGTCGCGATGGACGATTCCCGCCGCGGCGGCGACCTGCAACGCCGCGGCGACTTGCCGCAGAATCACCAGCGCGATCGACAAATCCAGCGGCCCCTTGCGGGCCAGGAATTCTTTCAAATTGCGGCCCTGGACGTACTCCTGGGCGATGAAGTGCGTCCCTTCCTGCTCGCCGATGAGGAAGACCTGCACAATGTTCGGGTGGCTCAGCGTGCCGGCCGCCGTCGCCTCCTGGCGGAACCGCTTGAGATAGGTCTCATCGGACGTGAACTCCGATCGCAGGATCTTGACGGCGACGTTGCGGCGGAGCGACGTCTGCTCCGCGAGATAGACTTCCGCCATGCCGCCGCGGCCAAGCTTTCGCAACAGCTTGAATTCGCCGAGCGTGCGGCCGGTGTGGTCGTCCGATTTGCGGGCCGACGACTGTGCGCCCCCCGCAGAAACTTGCGGGGCGGAAGACGCGCCAGGATCGCCGGCATTGGGCATGCAACCGCCTCTCGTTCGAGAATACGACCTCTTCGATCATAATTCTCCCGGCGAGGGTTGGCAAACTGGCCGGTTTTTCGGGAGGTGTGGAAGCCCGCAGCGCGAGCGAAGGACCGCGTGCCATGCGACTGATGTGCAGCGCGTCTCTCACTCGAAATCAGATCACCCAAAGATGTCAAACAACTGATGAAATTGTGATGGCGACCTATATATAATTGCACCGCCGCTCCACTCCGGTGACATTCCGTCAGCGAGCCCTTTGTTTGTGGAGGTTGAACGCGATGCCACGTCATGCTGCGGGGATCATGATTCTGGGGTGGTTGCTCGTCGTGGGTCCAGCCGCTGCCGCTGAACCTGTCGCCCAGCGCTTTACCGCGCTGGATGCGGACGGCGACGAGAAGTTGTCACGGGAGGAATTTCGGAGCCTGCCGGGCGAGCGAGCGGTTCTCGAGCGGGATTTTACGCTGTTCGATCTCGACGCGGACTCCCGGCTCTCGCCGGAGGAATTTTCCGCTGTTCCGCTCGGTCGCCCGCCGCACGAGCGCGGCGCGTTACCCGACCCGTTCGTCGAGATCGCCAACCAGGCAATGGCCCAACTGGACGAAGCCTTCGACCAATGGGATCAGAATCCCAACCAGAAAGTCGACCTCCAAAGCTTCGTGCAGAGCTTTCTACTGAGTTTTCCCGATCCCGACCACGTGGCCAGCGACATTCGCTGGCTGCAGCGCGACGCCGATGCCAACGGCGACAGCGGCGTCTCGCGCGACGAGGCGCTGCGGTTTCTCAGAATTCAACTCGGGGTCGAGCGCGGCGACGGCGTCTCGCTCCGCTGGCCCAACGGGCAGGTCGTCCGGTGCGCCACGTTCGTGACCCTGAACGGCGATGAGAACGGGCAGATCGATCGCGGGGAATTCCAAGCGCGCTGGCCCGACCAGAAACGCTTGGAGGAAGACTGGAAACGGCTGGATCGCAACGGCAACGGCAGGATCAGCTTCGAGGAGTTCGCGAAACCGGACGGGCCCGGCGTCGACGACCCGATCGAGCAGTTCCGCAAGCTCGACGCCGATCTCGATGCGTTCGTCGACGAGAAAGAGCTCCTGGCCGGATCGGCGCCGGCTGACCTGGCGCTCGCCCGGCACGCGTTTCCGGGATTCGACCTGGATCGCGACCGGAAGCTGAGCCTCTGGGAATTTCGCCAATTGCCGCAGGCCAACTTCGTGCTGTCGTGGCACACCGAGTTCAAAGACGCTGACCGGGATGAACGGCTGCAATTCGCGGAATTCACGCTCGACGAAAGCCGTCGCCCGCTGCTGCGCTACATCGTTTTCAGCCGATTCGATACGGATGGCAACGGAGCGCTGGAAGCCGGCGAATTCGCTTTCGCGGTCCTCGCTTCCGATCGCCTGGTCCGCATCAACGCCGACGGCACCGATGCGCGGCTGCTCTTCACTTCGGACAAATACAAGTTCGTCGGTTCGCCGAAGATTTCCCCCGATGGCAAGTGGCTGGCCTGCGACGCCGTCCCCAAGGGAGAACTCAAAAACCGCAGCCTGATGTTGCGGATGACGATCGAGGGAAAAGAGGTCGAAGTCTTGGGCGAGGGCATGATGCCCACCTGGTCGAGCGACGGCAAGAAAATCGCCTTCTCGCGCGTCGGCGTGCAGACCCTCGACCTGGCGACGAAAGAAATTCGCACACTCTCCCCCGCGGGCTGGGGCGCGCAGTGGTCGCCGGACGGCACACGGATCGCGTTCACACACGGCGCCGCGATCAAGACGTTTGATGTCGAGACGGAGGACGTCCAGGAGATCCTGTCTCAACAGGACAGCCCGTATCAGAGCATTTATTGGAATTTCTGCTGGTCCGGAGACAGCCGGCGAATCGGCTTTCTCGGCGAGCGTGCCAACGGTCAACGGGAAATCGCCAGCGTCGGCCTCCACGATTCGCCCGACTTGAAAGTGCATTACACCGGCAAGCGGTTCTTCTCCAACAATCTCGCGTGGTCGCCGGACGGGACGCGTCTCGTCCTCCCGATTCACGGCGAGAAGACGCAGCGCATGCTGCTGCACGAATTCAATCCCCTCACGAAGGACAAGCCCCAGCTCTTGAAAGGCCCCGACGAGTCATGGGCCTCCTATAACGCGTGCTGGAGCCCCGACGGCAAATTTCTCATCGTGCACGGCCGCGCGGAATGATGTCACACCACACATCGTGGTTCGCTCACAACATCCGGTGCATCACCACCACTGCGGCTTGTTTGCTCTACGTCATGGGAATAATCTTCCCCAACAGCAATGCCGGGATGACGAGGCAGGCCGTGGAAAAAGCGTACGGGCCATTCCCCGTGTGCCAGTAGACCATCGCGGCGCAGAGCATCACGTAAGAGAGCAGCATCAGCTTGATCATCGGCTGCACTTTGGACGGAATCGGTTCGGCGATCGCGCTCGCCGCCCGCAGGCTGACGTTCGCGGCGATCAGGCCGAGGAGCGTCAGCACGGAGAAGAGATTCTGCGCCTTGTCCGGGTGATACCGCGCCAACCCGGCGAGTAGCCCGATTCCCGCCATCGAGGTGAGCAGCGCACCGGTCAGTTGGAATCGCGAACTCTCCTTGGCTTCGGTCCGCGCGAACCACGTCACGCCGACGATGTAAATGCCCAGCCCAACCGCACACCAGAAAGCCGGCGTCGAGGCCGCCGCGGACCACGCGGGGGAAACGACGTCGCTGGCCCCGAGCATCACGTTCAGAAACCGGCACGTTCCCATGCCGAGCGGACCGAGCGGCGTCCGTTTCAAGAAACCGTCGTAAGCCAGGATGGCCGGAACTAGGCACACGGCGACGTGCAGGCTGCGCTCCGAAACGAGATTCGCCTGCTGGAGGCCGACAATCATCAGCACGCCGCCGAGAATCGTCGCCGCCGTTCGCGTCACTCGTCCTGACGGAATCGGCCGCGTGGGGCGTTCCTGCAGGTCCTGCTGCACATCGAACACGTCATTGAACACCATGCCGGCGAGATACAGGCAACTCGACGCCGCGAGGAGTCCGGCGAACTTCGGCCACGGCTCGAACCCGGCGTGCGTCAGCAGGAACCCGAGGAAAATATCCGCCATCGCCGTAAACACGGTCGGCAAACGCAGCAGTTGCAGATAGGCGAGCATGGATCAAATCTTGTTCCCTCGCCCCCGCTACGGGGGAGAGGGTTAGGGAGAGGGGCGATGGATCACACGGGTGGCGGGGTGACTCTACGTCTCGCTCAAATTGTATTTTCAATCCCAGCGACGGCCATAGTACGTCGTCAAACGCTGCATCGTCGAGGTAATCTGCTCCGCGGCGTGCGCCGGGTCCAATCGCCCCGCGGCAATGAGGCAGTCCGCCAGGTCGGACAACGTTTGCTGCGCGAGATGCCGGCCCAAAGCCAGCATCAGCCGGCGTTCGACGAGGTCCGAGAGCGTCCGCACCCATTCCTGCTCGATGATCCAGCGGACGACGCTGGGCGTCAACGCCGTGCGGTGGATCGGCGGTTCGCGATGGCCCTCGCACGCCGCGAGGACATCGGCCGTGCGCAGTCCGTACAGCGGCCACAGGGCGGCGATCAGCGGCAGCGGCGCGTCGAAGATGACCGACCACGATTGCCACAACGCGATTCGCTGAGCGTCCTCTTTCGGGAAGTCGGGTTCCTTAGCGTCGTCGACGAGCGGCGTGAGTTGTCGGGTCCGCGAAACGTCCAGCGTATTCAGGACGCGGTTGCTGACTTCGTGCGCGACGTCTTCCCAAGTCGTCAATTTCCCCCCGACGAGCGTCAGAATCGGACAATCCGCGACGCGATGTTCGACGACATGATGTTCCCGCGACACGGCGGCGTTGTCGCCGGCCGCGGCGCTGGGCAACGGACGAATCCCGCTGTAGTGGGCCGTGATGTCGCCGCGCGCCAGCCGGCAGTCCATCACGCCGTTGACGAGTCCCAGCAGATAATCGAGTTCCTCTTCCGTGGCCGCCGCCGTTTCGGGGGCCGCGGCGAAGGTTTCATCGGTCGTGCCGACGAGGACGCCGTCGCCGAACGGCAGAATGAACACCAGGCGGCCGTCGTCGGCCTCGGCGTACACGGCCTGGCCGCCGAGCGCCGCGAGCAGTTCCTCGTTCCAGGTGAGAAAGTGCGTCCCCTTGGTTCCGCCGAAGAGCCGCGGCGATTTGATCCGCAATTGTTCGAGCGTCGCGTCGCCCCACGCGCCGGTCGCATTCACCACGCACGCCGGCGCGGGCAACGTCTGCGTGGCGCCGGCGAGCGAATCGTGCAGCCGCCACTGGTCTTCTTGATGATCGACGGAGGCGTACGTCGTGATTTGAAAAGAGACGCCTCGTTTCGCCGCGGCCTCTTGCGCGTCGGCCAGCAATTCGATGACCAGCCGCTCCGGGTAAAGCATCTGCGCATCTGAATACGCACAAAGCCAGCGATACCGTTCGGGGTTCACGCGCGGGGTGCCGGGCGCTCCAACGGGAACGGAAGAGCTCTTCGGCAACGATCCGCTGAACAGGTCATAGACCATCAATCCCATGCGCACCGGCCAGAAACCTCGGGCCGCACGCCGCAGGGTCCAGCGCCGTCCCCACGCGGTGCGGTTCCCGCCAAGAAAACCGACCGACGCCCGCAGCAAGCCGGACCCGCGTTTGGACGTCGGGATGAACAGCCGCAACGGCTGTACGAAGTGCGGCGCCAACTGCAGTTGCCGTTCGCGGGCTTGGAGCGATTCCCGCACGAGGTGGAAATCGCCGTATTCCAGGTAGCGCAGCCCGCCGTGAATCAGCCGCGACGATTTCGAGGTGGCGCCGTAGGCCACGTCGAACTTGTCGACGACTTGCACGCCGACGCCGCGGCGGACGAGTTCCCGCGCGATCGCCGCGCCATGCACGCCCGCGCCGAGAATCAGAGCATTCGAGGTCAGTCGATCCGACACCATCCGTGGCCACCTTTCGCGACACAAGGTATCGCCTTTACGCCTCCAAGGCGAGCGGCGCGGCGTCAGCCCGCCGTGTGCTTCGCGAAGTTTACAACGCCCGCGCCGCGATCCGGCTGATACGGTCCGCATGATGCAGCGGTTCCGGCAAGCGGTGGCCGAGGCTCACGGATTGCGCCAAACGCAGTGCCCCGCTGGTATCGACCCCCACGCCCGGCGAGACGTACAACGTGCTTCGCTTGGTGCCGCGATGCACGCAGTAGCCCAGCAGCGTCCCGTCGTCGGCTCGAATCTCCGCGGGCGAAATCGACCGGTCGGCGATTTTTCCGCATAAGAGATGCTTACCCACGCCGACCGTGTTCACGGCCAGCGCGCACCCCAGCACCGTCGCGATGCCGGCCCGCCGCGGATGCAGAATCCCGTTGCCGTCCACGAGGATCCACGGCTCCAGCCGCCCGGCGGCGCGCACGCGCTCCAGCAACCGCGCGTACAGCGGCAACTCGCGGAACGACAAATAGCCGGGAATGTAGGGAAACGGAACACGGTCCGCGTAGGTTTCTTCGTGCATCAGCCGGCCCGTCGCGATCTCGACAATCGTGTAGGCCGCCACGGCGATATCGTCCGCTCCATACGAGACATCGACCCCGGCGATGTGTTCCGGCAACGAGACCAAGGACGGCAATGCGGTCTCCGCGGCCACGCGTAGCTGTAATTCCCACAACGCCGCCAACGGGCGGCTGCTGGTATATTCGCGCCACATCGTGGAAGCAAGATCGACGCGTTCCTCGGCGACGGCGACTCCTTCCCGCCGCAAACGGGCGATGCGATCATCCGCGGACAACGGTTTCCCGCCGGGGATGTCGCCCGTGCGCCGCACGACGCGGTGAACCGGAAACTCATCCGTATCGAGTTCCTTCAATTCCGTCGCGACCCACCGCGCGGCTTTGAGATCGCCGAGCGCCTCGGCCAAGTCGCCGAACGACGTCGCCCGCCCGGCCGGAATCTGCCGCAACAGCCGCCGCAATTCCCCCGGCAAATCGGGCGGCGACGTCAGCAGGCGAAAATCGTCATCCGTCAGCGGCATCGATCCATCGTAGCGGCGGGGGCTTGGGAAAACGTCTCTCGCAAAGACGCCAAGACGCGAAGTTTCGCAAAGCAGAAAGAGAGACACTTGGCGACTTTGCGTCTTTCCGAGAGATGCTTTACCGCCGGGGGAGCTGTATCATGCCCGTCAACTCAGAAGGACGGCTGCCATGACATTCCGCTACTGCCTGAACGCCAGCACAATTCGTCCGACGCCGCTGATGGAGAAAATTCGCATCGCCGGCGAGACGGGGTATGCGGCGATCGAACTCTGGCACGACGAGATTGAAGAGTTCTGCGCGAACGGGGGCGCGCTCGTCGACATCCGCAAGGCGCTAGTCGACCACAAGCTCGAATTGCCGACGACGATCTACCTGCGGAACTGGTGCGATACGACGGGCGTCGCGCATCGGCACGGACTCGATGAGTGCAAGCGCCGTCTCGCGGAAGCCGCGGTGCTCGGCAGCGTCTACGCCATCGCGTCGCCCGCGGGCGGAAAGGTCGACGTGAATCTCGCCGCGGCAAATTACGCGGAGTTGCTCGATATCGGATTGCAGTTCGGCGTCAAGCCGGCGTTCGAGTATCTCGGCTTCGTCGAGCAGATCAACACGCTCGAAGCGGCCCTGGAGATCATCCAGAAATCGGGCCATCCGCAGGCGACGGTCATCATCGACCCGTTCCACAACTTCCGCGGCGGCGGAGCGTTCTCGTCGCTCGCCAAGCTGCGGGGTGAGCAGGTCGCCATCAGCCACTTCAACGATACGCCCGCATCACCGCCGCGACTCGAGCAGCACGACCACAGCCGCGTGCTGCCGGGCCAGGGGCATCTCAATTTGAAGGAATGGATCAGCCTGCTGAAGCAGATCGGCTACGACCGCTGGCTGTCGCTCGAACTGTTCAACGAAGCGCTCTGGGCGAAAGACCCGCGCGAAGTCGCGAAGATCGGGCTCGAGTCGATGCGCGCGATTGCGGAATCGTAACGATGCTTGCGCTTTGCGGGTCACAGACAAAGCACGAGTCGTTGACCCGCGAAGCGAAAGCGATCGTCGTCGTTATTCTTCCGAGACGTAGGGCAGCAGCGCCACGTAGCGTGCTCGCAGCACCGCGAGCCGCACGGCGCGTTGGAACTTCGCGCAGCAGCCCGTCTTGCGTCGCGGGAGCAAGTTGCCTTCGCGATCGATCATCGACCGCAGCGTCTTCAGGTCTTTGTAATCGACGAAGATCGGACGGGGCGATTTGTCGCAGCCGTGCGGGCAGAACCGGCAGCGGACCTTCTTCTTCAGCCGGGCCCGCTTTTTCCGCAGCTTCTTGACATCCGCCTTCGACATCGCGTTCATGGCAAATCCTTCTGATGGAGACCGACGGCACGCGCGCCGTTCGGACCGTCTCTGCCGCTGAGGAGAGACGCAACAGGAATCGGCGGAACCATTTTCCGCCGAGAAGACCGACCGCCGAAGCGATCAGTGAGAATAGTTATCGCAGGTCACGGGGCTTCTGGCAAGCGAACACGGGTCTTCGGTTGCACGCCGTTGCCGCGCGGACGATGCTACTCGAAACTCTCTCCCGCGCTCAGGAACTCCCGCGATGAACCGCTTTTGCCTTGCCGCACTCGCTGGAATCTACTGCACGACGCTGCTCGCCGAAAACGAGCGGCCGAATATCGTGCTGATTCTCGCCGATGATCTCGGCATCAACGATCTCGGCTGCTACGGTCGAAAGGAACATCCCACGCCGCACTTGGATCGGCTCGCGCAGGACGGCTTGCGGTTCACCTGTGCGTATACGGCCCAGCCGATCTGCTCACCGTCGCGGGCCGCGTTGATGACCGGCAAGTGCCCGGCCCGGTTGCACCTGACCAACTATCTCCCCGGCCGGGCCGATGCCCCGTCGCAGAAACTGCGCAACGTCGTCATGGAAGGCCAGTTGCCGCTGGAGGAAGTCACGCTGCCGGAACTGCTGCGGCAGCACGGCTACAAAACCGGCCTGTTCGGCAAGTGGCATCTCGGCGGCAAAGGGTTCGGCCCGAAAGAGCAGGGTTTCGACGTTGCCTTCGAGCCGCCGGCGAACTCCGAGCCGTCGGCGACTGAAGCCGGGAAAAGCGAGTACGCCATCACGCGGGCCGCGCTGGAGTTCATCAAACAGAACCAGGATGCACCGTTCTTCTGTTACGTGCCGCACAATAGTCCGCATATCAAGCTGAACGCGAAGCCGGAACTTATCGAAAAGCACAAGGACGCTTTCAACCCGGCGTACGCGGCGATGATCGAATCGCTGGACGACGCCGTCGGATTGCTGCTGAAGAAGTTGGACGAACTCGCTCTCACGAAAAAGACAATCGTGATTTTCACCAGCGACAACGGCGGACTGCACGTGCTGGAATCGCCCGACTCGCCGGCGACGCACAACACGCCGTATCGCGCCGGGAAAGGCTATGTCTACGAAGGAGGCTTGCGGGAGCCGTTGATCGTTCGCTGGCCCGGCGTCGTTCGGCCGGAGACGACGTGCGACACGCCCGTCGTACTGACCGACCTTGTCCCAACGCTGCTGAACGCCGCGGGCGTCGATCCTGCGAAAACGGTCGGACCGCTCGACGGCACGAATCTGATGCCGCTGCTGCGCGGTGAAACGCTTGCGCCGCGGTCGTTGCTCTGGCACTTTCCGCACTACACGAATCAAGGCAGTCGACCGGCAGGAGCGATCCGCGACGGCGACTGGAAGTTGATCGAACACTTCGAGGACGGCCGCATGGAACTTTATAACGTCGTCCAGGATGTCAGCGAGACCAAGGATCGCGCCGCGACCGAACCGCAGCGTGCCGCGGAACTACTAGGCAAGCTGCAAGCCTGGCGGCAAAGTGTCGGAGCGCAATTGCCGAGTCCGAATCCGGATTTCGATGCCGCGTTGCACCGCCGGTTGTATGTCGATCAGGACTCGTCCAAGTCAATTCCCGCGAAATCCGCCGCCGAAACGGCGACCCCGTGGAAAGAATGGCGGGCCGCTATGAATCAGGTGATTCGCGATCGCAAACCGAAGATTACCCCGGCGGCCGGCGATATCCGGCTGCACGCGATCGACGCCCGCGTGCACGGCGAGAAACTGCGCTACGAGCCGGAGCCGCACAAAAACGTCCTTGGCTATTGGACCAACGCCAGCGACTGGGCCGATTGGGAATTCGAGGTGCCGAAGGCTGGCCGTTACGAAGTCGAAGTCCAGCAGGGTTGCGGCGCGAACTCGGGCGGCGCGAAAGTGCACGTCGAAGTCGGCGGCCAGACGCTGGAATTCGTCGTGCAGGACACCGGACATTTCCAGCACATGATTCTGCGGACGATCGGCATCGTCGAATTGCCGGCCGGAAAGACGACGCTGGCGATCAAGCCGCAGACGAAGCCCGGCGTCGCCGTGATGGATGTCCGCCGCGTGGTGTTGCGGCCCGTTGTCGAATAGAGTGGTTAGCCGCGACGCGAAGGCTCTGCGAGCGGAGCGCTCCGCTTCGAAGACTCGCATCGCGGCTAACCGAAAAATTCAACCATGAGTTCGCAATGAGTATGGACTACAAGATCGCCGATACGTCGGACGTGCTTTCGCCGTCATTGGTCATTTTTCGCGAAGTGCTCGATCGCAACTTGCAGACGATGATCGCCATTGCCGGCGACGTTGCGCGGCTGCGGCCGCACTGCAAGACGCACAAGATGACGGCCCTCACGAAACTCGAATTGTCGCTCGGCATCAAGAAGCACAAGTGCGCCACGTTCGCCGAGGCCGAGATGCTCGCCGACGCCGGTGTGAAGGACATTTTCCTCGCGTATAACCTCGTCGGGCCGAACATCGGCCGCGCGGTGAAGTTCCTGCAGAAGTATCCCGGCGTCGAATTTTTCGTCACGGCCGACGATGTGCCGATGATCGACGCCCTCAGCCGGGCGATGAGTGCGGCAAACAAGTCGATCGGCGTGTTGCTCGATCTCGATTCGGGCCAACACCGCACTGGCATCGCCGATCGGAAGCGCGCGACGGAAGTTTACGAGCGGCTGGCCAATTCGCCGGGGATCCGGGCGTCGGGATTCCATCTGTACGATGGCCAGAACCATCAGCGCGAGGTCAGCGACCGCACCGCCGCCGTGATGCAGGGCTGGAAATACGCCACCGATTTGCGGGACGAATTCACGCAGCGCGGCTGGCCGGTCCCGAAGATCGTTTGCGGCGGCACGGGATCGTTTCCGGTCTTCGCGAAGTTGAATGATCCGGCCATCGAACTCAGCCCGGGGACATGCGTGTTCCACGACTGCGGCTATGGCGAGGAATTTCCCGATATGGATTTCCGGCCCGCGGCGCTCATGTTCACCCGCGTCATCAGCCGGCCGACCGCCGACCGCATCACCTGCGATCTCGGCTACAAAGCCGTGGCGAGCGACCCGCCGAAAGGCCAGCGCGTCGAGTTCCCCGCGCTGCCGGACGCCGAGCAGGTCTTGCAGAACGAGGAGCATCTCGTGCTTCAAACGTCGCAGGCCGAAAAATTCCGTCCCGGCGACGAACTGCTCGCCGTGCCGCGGCACATCTGCCCGACCTCCGCGCTGCACAAGTTCGTCTACGTCGTCTCGGGCGGCAAAGTCGTCGACACGTGGGACGTGACGTCCCGCGACCGCCAACTCACGATTTGATCGCTTCACCGCAATCCGGAAACTCGCGCATGTCTCGATCCCTCGGTCTGTTGCTGGCGCTGTCCCTCGGCGTCGCGCCGGTCTTCGCGGACGATGCGAAAACCGGCCAAGTCGCCTCCGCGGACGGCGTGGAAATCGAGTATGAAACTCGCGGCCGCGGCGAGCCGGCCCTCGTTTTCCTGCACGGCTGGTGCTGCAATCGGTCGTTCTGGGAGCCGCAACTCGCGTTCTTTGCGAAGCACGCCCAGGTCGTCGCGCTCGATCTCGCCAGCCACGGCGAATCGAGGGCTGGCCGCAAAAATTTCACGATGGCGTCGTTTGGCGCAGACGCCGCCGCCGTGGTCCGCAAACTCGGTTTAAAGCGAGTCGTCTTCGTCGGACATTCCATGGGCGGGCCAGTAATGCTGGAAGCCGCCGCGCTGCTGAAGGACGAAACGGTCGGCCTGGTCGCCGTGGACGCCTTCACCGATCCCGACGAAGCCTACACGTACCAGCAGATCACCGATTACATGCAGCCGTACTACGACGATTTCCCGCAGGCGATGAAAACCGCGCTGTTGACCGACGAAGGCTTCTTCCGCAAGGGGACCGATCAAAAGCTGATCGACCGCATCGTGCCGGTGATGACGGCCGCCCCGCCGGAAATGGGGCAGAGCGCGTTCCTTGGCATGCTCGATTTCGCCAACTGCCGGCAGCGCCCGCTGATGTCGCAGGTCAAAGTTCCGTTCGTGTGCCTCAACGCCAAACGCGACGAACAGAAAGTGAAAGACGGTCAAAAGTACGCTCCGCAGTTCGATGTCGTCACGCTGCCGGAATCGGGCCACTTCCTCATGATGGAGCACCCGGACGAGTTCAACGCGCTGCTCCAGCGGCAACTCCAGCAGTTGAAGCTGACGAAATGAACTATCGCCGTACGAATCAGACCGCGTGGAACCGCCTCGCGCAAGGAAGCCCTTTTGCGCACGTCGCCACGGACGAAGAGTGCCGCGAACCGCTCCAGGTGCTCGACGGCCGCGGGTGGTTGCCGGCGAGCGTCGCCGGGATGGACGTGCTGTGCCTGGCCGCCGGGGGCGGTTGGCAGTCGATTCTGTACGCTACGGCGGGAGCGCGCGTCACCGTCGTCGATCTGAGTCCCGGCATGCTGCAGCTCGACACGCAGGAGGCCGCGCGGCGGGGATTGTCGGTCACGGTGCACGAAGGATCGATGGACGACCTTTCGATGCTGCGCGATCAGAGTTTCGATCTGGTGCATCAGCCGGTCAGCACCTGCTACGTGCCGAACGTCGAAGCCGTGTATGCGGAGATCGCCCGCGTGCTGCGGGACGGCGGGCTGTATATCAGCCAGCACAAGCAGCCGGTCAGCCTGCAGATTTCGCATCGCGACGCGCGGCATCGCTACGTCGTCGGCGTGGAGTATTTTCATGCCGGTCCGCTGCCGGCGGTGGAAGACCAGTCGTACCGCGAGACCGGAGCCGTCGAGTACTTGCACCGTCTGGAAGACCTCGTCGGCGGGTTATGCCGGGCGGGGTTCGTTCTGGAAGACTTGCGGGAACCGTATCGGGCCGACGTGACCAAGCCGCCGGGGCATTTCGGCCACCGGGGCCGCTTCGTACCGCCGTATTTGCGGATCAAGGCCCGCCGCACGGGGCGAGCGGCGGCTGCGCACGACAAGCAGATTTGGTTGCCGGACGCGCAATAAAAAAGAAGCCCAGGGATTGCTATCCCTGGGCTTCCGGTGTAGCCACTCGACTCACGGCGAACTAGTTGACGTTCACCACGGCCCAGCCGTCGACGATGCGAATGTTCTTGATCGCGGCATTCACCGTCTGGCGGGTGCCTTGCAACTTGAACGTGCCGTCGACCAGGCGATCGGGAATCGTATTCTCGATCTTCCGGCGGATGACGCCGCGAGTGGGAATGTCGGAGCCTTCCGCGGCGGCGGCGACTTCGACCCGTTCCCGCACGATGTGAATTTTGTTGCCTTGCACTTCGAACCGCAACGGCACCGTGATGATGTGCTGCGGAATCACCGTGCCGTCGTCCTTCTTGAAGCCCGTGCGGAAGACGACGTGGAAGACGCCGTCCCGCAGTTGGAAGCGGATCGGGTCGGCGTCGGCGAAGACGAAGATGCCGGGAGGCTTTTCATCGGCTTCCTCGCCTTCCGCGGGAGCCGGCTTTTCCGGCGGATCGATGGTGAACTTGCGGTTGAGCGCCTTGGAGAAGAAGTCTTCCAGGTGCTTGCGGAATTCCTCATCGGTCATCGTCTTGCCGGTGAGTTCCAGGCGGTCGGCGCCGTTGTTCAGCTCCGATTCGTGCAGGAACAGAGTCGCACCGGTCGGCGTGGTGTACTGCAACGGAGCCGCTCCGCCGCCCATTTCCTTGTCGCGCATCAAGCGGGTGCTGGCCCGCAACTCGCGATCGGTCGTCTGGAACTGCATGGCGTCGGGATACAGCCCCGTCGCCCGCAGGTGGTCGTACATTTCGGTCTGCAGGTCTTTCTCGGCCTTGACGAACGCGTCGTTCACTTCCTGGTTAAAGCGCGGCAGCACGCGGTCCTGCAACCGGCTGGCGGCAATGGCTTCGGACTGGCCGCGGCGCGCTTCCACCTCGCGCGAGGCGATGCGGTCGGCGATGCCGCCGAACAACCCGCCGCTGAACTGCGTGGCGACGCCCGTGGTGGTGTTGTTGGGGTTCACGTTGATCGTGGCGGGCGAGGTGCGGAACTTCGTGCCGTCGAACCGGACGTCTTTCGCCGCGCGGAACGCGTGATTGCCTTGCGTGTAAACCGTCGCCTGATCGGTGACGCCCACTGTATTGGAGAAGCTGCTGCCCGACAGCACGAGGTCAAACCGGGCATCGCTGTTGCTCGGCTTGAGATCGGCGGTGACGCGGGTGTTCGTGGTCTGATTGCCGCTGACGTTGGCCCCGAGGACGTAGTCAACGACCGGTCCCTGTTCGGTGTGCGTATCGGTCAGCAACCGCGTGATGAATTCCTCGGACGCGACCATCCGGACGTTGTAGTTGAAGTAGTATTTCTGCAGCACGGCCGACAGCTTGTCGCCCCCGTCGGCGGCCAGCTTGCGGAGAGCCGTATAAGCCTGACGCGCCTGGGCCGCGGCGCTCGACTGGCCGCCGGCTTCCCACGTCTCCAGACCGCCCACCAACGCCTTGATTTGCTCGCGAAGCTTGTCGGCGTAGTCAGCTCCAGGAGGATTCTCCACGGCGCTGAGGTATTGATCGACGGCCGATTCCAGATTCACGAAGGCCGGCCGATTGAGGAAGTCCTTCTGCTTCTGGTCTTCGAGCGTGTTGCGGGCGGCGAGTTTCGCTTGTGTCGCTTTCGCGGCGGCGACGGCGGCTTCGCCGGTCGCGTCGGCCTTGAGCGCGGTCGAGAGGTCTTCCGCTTTCAAGTACGGCAGCCAGGCTTTCCCGCCGGGGATCTTTTCCAGCGACTTGCCGAGGTTCGCGATCGCAGCCGTCACCTGATCGGTCTTGGCTTTCACGCGCTTCGTCTGGGCATCTTTCGGATCGAGCGCCAACGTCTCGAGAACGGCTTCGGAAAGTTCCACCCGGCGCGTCAAAGCGCGGGACAGGCCCGTCAACGGCAACGAAATCTTGGAGTACCGCGCATCGCGGAGCGCCTTGTCGATCGTCGCGATTCTCGCTTTGACCCCGTCGATTGCTTCGCGCTGCGCGGCGGCATCGCCCGGCGTGTTCGCGACGAGCTTGCCGACGGCTTCGACCGTGCCGTCGCTCCACTCGGTCCAGTTCGGCCCAAGCGAGGCGAACGCTTCTGAGGTCAGACTGGTGGTTACCTGGGCTGGTTCAGCCGGTTTCTCGGTTTCCTCCAATGCCCACCCGGCGGTGGCCACGCCGGCGATGGTCATCAACACGGAGAAAGCCCGAGAGTTTCCTGAGCGGGCCGAATGAACGCTCTGTCGTCGCATGCTGTGGGTCCTGTAAGGTAACATCAACGCACTCCGTTTCTTATGGCCGCGATTGCCCCTGAGCGCGGATCGCGAGCGAGGATTTCGGCACTCCGTCGCCTTAGTTCCTATCGACATGCGACAGAATCGGGCCGCACGACACCCTTGTCATGCTTCAGCTGTCGAAACAGTTTCGACGCCGAGCTACGCTAGACGACGATCAACCTTCCAACATCACGTGATCGGTAGGGTCGATACTCCACGAAGTCTAGTCAGCCGTCAGAGTCGATGCAATCACCGCAAGATGACAATGCGGGAAAAAACCATATATCAAACTGGGTGGATCGCGTCGTCTGGGTTAAATCGTCTCAGGGTTGATCGCAACGGACGCCTGAGTGATCGTTTTTTGCCGGTTCCGTGGGCTGCGCTGTTCCATTCAAATGGGAGATCTGGCGCTTCGCCGCCTCCATGAGTTCGGCGGCTCGGTCCTGGGCGATGCGCAGCATCCATTTCGCCCAGGCAAATTCGGTCGCCAGCACCGCGAGGCCGCCGAAGATCGTCAGCCAGCCGGGGCCCGGAAAGACCAGCATGGCGACGCCCAGTAGAATCATGGTAACGCCGACCACCAGCACCACGATCTTCTTCGCCTGGTTCCAAAACCAGATGGCCCACGGCATCGGCAACAGATGCCAGGGATCAGCGGCGGCTTTCTTTTCCGGGAGCGTCGTGGGCACGAGTCGCAGTTTCCTGAATACACCCGCTGGAGTGCGGGTCACTTCACTTCTGTATATTCTAGCGACGGATCGCGACAGAACAGGGGTGCAAAATGCATTCCACAGGCGCTTCCGTCCGAACTCTATCGCCAAATCATGACTGTTCCTCCGCCCGATGACGTCCTCGCTGCGCTGCGACTCAATCTGGTGCCGGGGATCGGGCCGCGCCTGTCGCAACTGCTGACGGACCGCTTTGGTTCGGTGACCGCCATCCTCGCCGCGTCGTTGACCGATCTGCAGTCGGTGCCCGGCATCGGCCCGAAGCTCGCCATGTCGATCCTCACGCATGGCACGGAAGCCGAGGCGCTCGACGAATGGCGCCGCTGCCAGGCGGCGGACGTCAAGCTTTTTCTGCGGGGCGAAGGACATTACTCGCCGGCCCTCGATCGCATTCCCGATCCGCCGCACTTGCTCTATTGCCGCGGCGAGTTGCGGCCGTCAGATGAACTCGCCATCGCGATCGTCGGTTCGCGGCACTGCACGGCGTACGGGCGGCAGCAGGCCGAACGAATCGCCGGCGGGTTGGCGAGCGCCGGCATCACGGTCGTCAGCGGCCTGGCCCGCGGCATCGACGGTTGTGCGCATCGCGGCGCGCTCGCGGCCGGCGGACGCACGATCGCCGTCTGTGCGACGGGATTGTCGACCATCTATCCGCCGGAGCACGCCGAACTCGCGGAACAGATCGTTCAGCACGGCGCGCTGCTGACCGAATCGCCCATGTTGCAGGCGCCAGTGCCGGGATTGTTTCCGCAGCGGAATCGCATTATTTCCGGGTTGTCGCTGGGCGTTGTCGTGATCGAAGCCGGCCGCAACAGCGGGGCGCTCCACACGGCCCGGCATACGATGGAACAGAACCGCGACCTGTTCGCCGTGCCGGGACGCATCGACAGCGACGCCAGCCAGGGTTGCCTCGATCTGATTCGCGACGGAGCGATTCTCATCCGCGGCGTGGAGGATGTCCTCGAAGCGCTCGGCCCGCTGACAAAGCCGGTAAAAGCGTCGGCGACCGAGACCGTGCATCAGCCGCGCGAGTTGCAACTTTCGGATCAGGAGCGGACCGTGCTGAACCAGATTTCCGCCGAGCCGATTTCCATCGACGAGATTCTGCGGTCGCTGGCCTTGGAATCGTCCCGCGTCTTGGCGACATTGACGGTGCTGGAAATGCGAAAACTCGTCCGCCGTTTGCCCGGCGGCTTTTTGATCCGGTTGTGACATGACGACTTCGAATCCCTCCGATCCCGCCGAACGGCTGCTGGCGCTCGAAACGGCCGTTGCTCATTTGCAGCACGACTTCGAGCGGCTGCACAGCGTCGCCTTGGAATTGCAAACGGAACTGCGGCAATTCAACCGCCGCCTGGAGCGGCTGGAGCACAATCTGGAACGCCTCGCCGAGCCGCCGGAAACGCGCTCGCCCGCCGACGAGCGCCCGCCGCATTGGTGAGACTCGTCTGGCCGCAAAACAGACGGTCTGCTAAATTCCCCGCCCTCCGAGCGGGGGCCGTGAGGCCCCTGAATGGGCGTCTTTGTCTTGGACGCGGTCACAGGGGGCTCACGCCCCCCGCTCGGGTCAAGCACAAGGGGCGCGGCTCGTGAAAACTCCCTTACTCGCAGCGATGGTGTTCTGCGTCGGTATCGGCCTCGGCGCCGCGTGGAAACTCGGCTGGATTCCGCTCGAATACTTGCCGGCGGTAGCGGGCAAACTGGAGTCGTCGGCACAGCTCGACGGCGAGACCAATGCCGCGGATCAACTCGCAGAGTTGCCCGATGAACCCCCGGCGGCGTGGGACGTGGAGCACGCCGAGCCGCCGGTGCAGGAGGGCGTGAATCAGAAGCGCAACGCCGTGCCGGAGCCGCCGAGCGAACCGGAACCCGACGAGGAAGACGTCCCCATCGTCCGCGCCGAACGCTCGCGTCCGGCTGCGAAAACTCCGGAGCGCAAGCTCCGCAAGTCGCTGGTCGTGCCGGATGAAATTCGCCACGCCAATCACGAGTCGGAGGCCGGCGCAGACAATCAGCCTTCGACGCCGAAGCTGGAGTTCGATCGTCCTCCCGAGAAAGCCGCAGCGCCGTCCGCCAATCGTTTCGCCGAGGTCGAAGAGAAGCTGAACGCGGGCGAAATGCTCGCCGCGCATAAGCTGCTCTCGAAAATGTACTGGAGCGCGAAAGGCCGGCCCGACGCCGAATTGCAGGAACGGCTCGACGCGACGGCGAAGAAGATCTTCTTCTCGCCGCAGCCGCATTTCATCGAACCGCACATCGTGCAGTCGGGCGATCAACTGCAGCGGATCGCGCGAAAGTACAACCTGTCGTGGGAATACCTCGCGGCGCTCAACAAGACCGACCCGAAGCGGATTCGCGAAGGCCAGAAACTGAAAGTCCTCAAAGGCCCGTTCGCGGCGATCGTCAACCTGCGCGACTTCACGCTGACGATCCATCTGCAAGGCTATTACGTGAAGCGCTATGAAGTCGGCATCGGCAAAGACGGCTCCTCGCCGATCGGCAAATTTCCCGTCCTCGAAAAACTCGTCGACCCGCAATACACCGATCCCGAAGGGAAAGTCATCGACGGCGGTGACCCGGCGAATCCGCTCGGCAAACGGTGGCTCGATCTCGGCGACAGCTACGGCATCCACGGCACCATCGAGCCCGACTCCATCGGCACTGCGTCATCCCGCGGCTGCATCCGCCTGCGCGACGCCGACATCCTCCAGGTCTACGACTTCCTCGTGAAGGGGTCGCTGGTCGAGATTCGCGAGTAACACTCCGCTCGGCGAAGACTCGTCGGGCTGACGCCTCGACGCTCGCCGGAGTCGCTCACGCCACGCAGTCGGCCAGCACTTTGCCATGCACGTCGGTCAGACGGAAATCGCGGCCGGCGTAGCGATAGGTGAGACGCGTGTGGTCGATGCCCATCAGGTGCAGGATGGTGGCGTGCAGGTCGTGGATGTGGACGGGGTTGTGCTCGGCCTTGAAGCCGAACTCGTCGGTCTCGCCGTAGGTCATGCCGCCCTTCGCGCCGCCGCCGGCCATCCACATGCTGAAGCCGTAGTG